>CAYGVI010000002.1:0-169472 GCA_964353335.1 uncultured Methanosarcinales archaeon | reverse complement strand
AGAGTATTCAACAGCAATGTTTTTGCCCTGCTTAAACACCCTTTCTGTTGTTGCGTTAAGAATTACGTTGTGCTTTTTTGCAAACACTTTTGTAAATGCCTGCGCGATTTCAGCGTCCTCTGCTGTGACAAGCCAGCCGCTCCTCTGCAAAACAGTCACTTTTGTGCCCATGGAGCCAAAGAAGTGAGCCAGTTCTGCAGCAATGTAGCCGCCGCCTATTATCACAAGGCTTGCCGGCTGTTTTTGCAGTCTCATTGCCTCGTCAGAAGTTATGTAATTTACCTTGTCCAAACCAGGAATCTGCGGTATTGAAGGCCTTGTTCCTGCGCAGATAAAGATTTTGTCAGCGGTAATGACATCTTTTCCGACCTTTAGCTTCTTTTTGCCGACAAATTTTGCAGTTGTTTTGTAGACGGTGGTGTTTTTGTCGCTCTTGTTGGCTTGCTCAAGCTCGCGGGCTTCTTTGTCAACAAAGCCATTTGCCCTTTTTATTATAAAATTCCAGTCAATCCCAAGAACTTTGGCATTTATGCCCAGCAATTGGGCGCGCTTTATCTCATCCATTACATCAGCGCTGCGGATAAGCATCTTGCTAGGAATGCACCCGCGGTTCAAACAAGTGCCGCCAAAAGCAGACTGCTCAACAACTGCCACCTTTAACCCGCGCTCAGCAGCATAAGAAGAGATTATCAGCCCTGAGCCAGCACCTATTACTATCACGTCAAACCTCTTTTCCATTGCCCTTAATGAGGATATAGGATATATAAATGCTTTTAAACATCGGAAATCCGCCAGCCTTTACTGGGTTTTGGGCGGATTTCCGAGTGTGCTCAAGAACCGCTTTATCGTCGGTTAAAACACTCCCTGATACTTTATTACTGGGGCGGTTCTTGACACACCCAAACGATACATTTATATACTGGAGTATATAGGTTGTATACAGCAGAGACAAAAGGTAGCACGGCACAAGAAAACTGGTGCTGTGTTGGAAGACTTGTTCTTCCTGGTCTATCTTTTGTCGATGGTAAACAAAAGATAGAAACCAGGTAACTTGGTTTCGGAGCAGAAACAATGAAATTTACAGAGATGAATTTGAAACCTCACTTTATAGAGGCATTAAGCAAACAAAATATTACAGAGCCGACAAATGTCCAGGAAAAGACAATCCCTGTTATGATGACAGGAAAGGACATCATAGTCCGTTCAAAGACAGGGTCGGGAAAGACAATAGCATTCTTGCTTCCTATAATGGAGCATTTGCACCCTCACGGCCTGCAGGCACTGGTCCTCGCGCCGACAAGGGAGCTCGCACTGCAGACAGAGAAGGAAATCAGAAAGCTTGACAAAAACGTCACGTCTATCACGATTTACGGCGGAGTGAGCATTAACCCGCAGATGGAAAAGCTTGAGCAGGGCGTCCAGATTGTCGTCGGAACTCCAGGAAGGATTCTTGACCACATGGAGCGCGGCACAATTGACTTTTCAAAGATTCGCTGGGTAGTTCTTGACGAGGCAGACAGAATGCTTGACATGGGCTTCATAGAGGACGTCCACAGAATCCTCAGCGCGACTCCAAAGGACAGGCAGACAACAATGTTCTCGGCAACAATGCCTGCGGAAATCGTGATGCTTACAGAGGACTGCATGAAGCCTGACGCGAAAAGGATTATGCTCGAGCAGGACGAAATCACAGTCAAGAAAATCAGGCAGGTGTGCTACGGGCTTGACCAGAAGGAAAAGCTCGACACGCTCGTGAAGGTCTTGAGAAAGCCTGACGTGAAGAAATCCATAATTTTCTGCAACACAAAAAGCTGGGCGGATTCGCTCGGCAGAATCCTCAGAAACAAGGGATTCTGCGTCGGAAGCCTGCACTCGGCACTGAGCCAGCAGCGCAGGAACGTCGTAATACAGGATTTCAAGGAAGGCAGGTTCAATATCCTCGTCGCCACAGACGTTGCGGCAAGGGGACTGCACATTGACGACGTCTCGCACGTCATCAACTATGACCTTCCAAAGAACCCAAAGGACTACATCCACCGCATTGGCAGGACAGGAAGGGCTGGAGAGGAAGGCGATGCCATCAGCTTCTGCACGCAAAAGGATGAGCCAATGCTCAAGAACATCGAGAGGGAAATCCAGATGACTCTTGACCTGCAGACGCTCACAGGCGGAAAGCTGCAGCGCGTTGAAAGGCCGCAGGTAACTATGGCATCATCTGCGTCTGACGGCGACTGGGGAAATCTGCTCGATTAATTTTATTTTTTCAAAATCTTTAAATACAGAGCAGAGGGAACGCTATCCTATTCGAGCCCGTAGTTTAGCGGTCATAACGCCTCGTTGACGTCGAGGAGGTCGCCAGTTCGAATCTGGCCGGGCTCATGAGTTCTTCATTAATTATAAACTCCAATAAATGGGGTGGCTACGCCACAGAGACCAACCATACTGATAATTTTTCCATGAATCGTTCTGTCTCTGGCGCTGTAAGCGCCCGTTATTTGTAGTGGTTGTCGAATGAAGCTCTTACAGAATTAGCTTGTGCTACCTGCTGCTTTTGTTTCGTCCAATACGTTTGATGAGCTGGCAATGCGCTCCAGTGCCTGCTTGTGCTGGGGGTGCTGAAGCCTTCCAAGCGCAACTTTCTCAATCTGCCTGACGCGCTCCCTTGTCACTTTCATTATTTCCCCGATTTCCTCGAGAGTCCTGCGCTGGACAAACCTTTCCCGAATCACTTGCAGCTGTTTTGGCTTGAGAATCTGCTCAAGATATCCCCAGAGCTCCTGGTTGTTCAGCGCCTCGCCAGCGCTTTCCAGCCTGGGGTCAAGCCGCCCAAGAAAATCTCCGATTACAGAGTCATCGTCCTCTGAAATTGCGTTGTCAATGGATGAAAACCTTTTTGCCCAGCCTCTAAGCTTGCACATCTGCCAGGGCGTCATGCCCATTCTTTCCGCGATTTCATTTATTGACGGCTCCTGGTAGTTGGTCTGGATAAATTTATCAACTTCCTTGAGATACTTTCCTAGCAGCTCCCTTATATGAATAGGCCTTCGCAACCCAAGCCCCTGCACTTCGTCAATATATCTGGTGACGCTTTGCTTTATCCACCAGCTTGCGTACGTTGTAAGTTTTCCGAGTTCAGGGTCCCACTTGTCAATAGCGGTCATTGCGCCTATGTTTGCGTGGCTTATCAGGTCAATCCAGCGGTCAGTGAAGCTTCCGTGCGTTCCCCTTGTCGCGTATTTCTTTGCCCAGAACGCGCTTAGCTTTGCAATCTGCAGGACAAGGGTGTCGCGCGATTCGCGGTAAATTGCGTAGCTCTTGATTGCCTCCCTGCGGCGGTCACGCGAACTAATGTGCGGTTTGTCAGCGACGTATCTTGAGACAATAGGAATAAGGGTTCGCGGCCGTAACTTGTTCATCCTGTAAATCTGCACCACTTCGTCCTCGAGCTTCTCGTATTCTTTCAGCAAATACTCCCTGCTTTTGCCTGTTTTCTCTTTCAGCGCGTTCTCAAGATTCACAGCCCTTTGAGCGCGCAGTTCCAGCCTGGCTGTGACGCTTTTCCAGGCGCCCATCTTCGCGCTTGCCTTATACGCGTCGCACTCAAAAACGCTTGTTGACTGGCGCAAATCCCCTGATTCAATAAGCGAGAGAATCTCCTTTGCGACCGCAGCTGCGGCGTGGGGGTTCCTGAGCGTGAGATACATGAATTTTTCCCTGTGCTCATTCATCGTGTTGCAGATTTCCTTCTGCTTTTCCGCGCTCATTACCCTGGCATTTGCGACTTTCTTGAAATAATACGGGATTGCATCCTCCACCCTGTTCTTTGGGGGGTCGAGGTTGATTCCCTTTTTGATAATATCAAATACGTGGTCAATGTCTATTTCAGAAACCTTCACCCCTACCTGCTCAAGCTGGTCCCTTACCTTTTCGACTTTCTCATAGTCAGAATTGCCAACAACACCGAGAACTGCTGTGTACGAAACAACCCCTGCAGCAACCCACTTGCTCAGCAATCCGTGCGGGATTGATTTGGCAAGCTCCCTTTCAACAGCCCTCTTGACAATGTTGCCCTCTTTTGCAAACCTTTGCTCGTCAATCAGCTTTTTCAGGTCTGCAAAATTGTAAAATGTGTTGCCATTGCGCATTATTGTCGCAACCTTGTGATATTCTGCCGCCTGCTTTATCCTGTGATAATCAAGATAAGGTTTTGTAGCCCTCAATGCCTTCCTTATCGGCAGGTATTCCTCGCCAGGCTCTCTCTGCTCCTCGATAAAAGCGAGGTTTCTGTAACGCTGGCTTACAAGCCCTGAGCGCCTGTTCTTTGGAAGCAGGGCTGTTTCCTTGAGGTCTGTTGAGATTGCGGTGTAAACATCCTTCAGCAGGCTTATCGGAATCCCGCCCTTGACCCTGAAATATTCAGGCAGTGCAATGCAATTAATCCTGAGGAATGGCGTCGATGCAACCTGGCCATTGTTTTCAGGATATGACTTGAAGATTTTTTCCCTTGCCTGTTCAACATACGCCTGAAAGTCTGCGATAAGGACTGATTTTGATGAGCCAAGGCTGTTTCCATACTTGCTTTTGAAAAACTCCTGGACAGGCGCCGTATCCGTGATGTCAAACGCGTTAGCCAGCTCCTCAAGGCTCAGCCGCTGAAAAAGCCCAACATCATCGACGTGAATCATGTCCCTGAAAGTCTGGCTTTCCACGCCAAGTGTCCTGTTCAGGTTCCTGTGCCTTGAGAATCCCTCGTAAATGTCAACAGCGTCAACGCAGGGGAAAACCTGCGGCACTTCCATCGCGCAAAGGTATTCCTTGTCATAATCCGCTGCGGTAACAGCACCGTAGAACTTACCTTTGGGCATTGCCAGTCACCATGCCGAGTGCGGCTTCAACATTTTCCAGAAGATATCCTGCAGTTTTCACGCCGCCCTGACTGCTCGTGACCACATTGCCAAGAGCCTTCTTGAACTTCTCATCCTGCAGGCAGGTGCGCATTTGCTCGTATGTCATCTTGCCCATTACCCGCACATCGTCGATACTGAGGACTTTTCCGCTGACACTTGCGAGCCTTGGATGGATTGTGCTGTCCTTTTCCTGCCTCAAAAGCTCAACGAGTGCGTATGCCATACTGCCAGGATTTGCGACTTGCTGGCGTCTGCCTGTCTTTATGCTGTGTTTTGCAATGACATCCTTGTATTTTGCCCTGTATGACTGAACCCTTTCATTGTCAGGGACAAAGCTATAAACCTCAAACACAGCATTGCGGATAATCCTCGCAATGGTCATTTTCTTTTCAGAGGCTGCAGGAGAAGAATTTTCAACCCTTGCTTCAAGCTCTGCCGACTTTTCAGCGTGTTTAATTCTCGGTGCAGGCGGGGAATAATTCCTTGCCGGTTCTGGTTTTGCAACAGGCGCTGGCTTTACTGCAGGCGCTGCTTCATAATGCATTTTTGGCTTTGCAACCGGCGCTGGTGTTACGGCAGGCGCAGGCTTGTGATACTGCTTTTCAGGCGCTGGCTTTTTTACAGCGGGCTTTGCAGAGTAATGCCTTTTTGGCTTGGAAACATAATGACTGGCAGTTTTGCCTGCATACAGCGCAAGAGCCTTCCTGGTGAAATCATCATCATTCAAAGGTGATGCAAGAATTGCAGCTGCAAGCAACTGCTTTGCGACATTCCTCCTGAGCCTTTTGTCCTTGCTGTTGGCTATGCTGACAAGCCCTATCTCAAGAATACGCTCAAGGGAGTCTTCAATCCGACTTTCAAGTTTCTGCCAACCAGTCATCCACCCACCACCAACAAGGTTAAATTGGCTCTTTATAAGGTTTTTACTTCTAGGGAATATGCTTTCAATAATCAAAGCCTGCATTCTTAAAGCAACATTTATAAACCCTGTCGCGAACTAACACGACGATGGCAGCGCAGAGGTTTCCAAAAGATGGAGTGTTCAAGTACTTCTTCATAGGATTGTTTGTGTTAGTTGCCGCCCTGACATTCTGGGTTGCAAAGCCGTTCATCAACGCGCTCCTGGCAAGCGCGGTTGTAGCTTATGTCTTTTACCCGCTTTACAGCTGGCTGAACAAGCACATAAAGTACAAGAACGTGTGCGCAGCGCTGGTTTCAGTACTCATACTGTTATTGTTCATCGGGCCATTGTTCCTTGTCGTCGAATCAGCAGCCCCTGACGCAACATACACCTATGTCAGGGCAAAGCAGAAAATAATGAGCGGCGAATTCATAGACGTAACGTGCCCTGCACAAAACGAGAACTTCCTCTGCAGCTTCCAAAGCAGAATCAAGGTCTATCTCCAGCAGCCTGACGTGAAATATTATGTCAGCGACACAATAAGCAAGGCAACAGGATTCATAATGCAGAAAATCGCTGACATTGTTTTTGCCCTGCCATTAATTTTTATCAACCTCTTTGTCACTTTTTTCGCAGTCTTTTACCTGCTGAGAGATGGCAAAAGACTTGTTGAGCACGTAAAAGACCTGCTGCCAATACATCCAAGGCACAGGGACCACATTTTCAAAAGGCTTCAGGACACTGCAAGGGCAGTCATATACGGCACGCTTGTGATTGCGGTCATACAGGGCATTGTCGGAGGGCTTGGATTCTGGGTATTTGGAGTCTCATCGCCGCTATTATGGGGCATGGCCATGGCATTATGCGCGCTTATACCTTTCATAGGAACAACAATAATCTGGATTCCTGCAGGAGTTGCAATGATTCTCGCAGGCTCTGCAGAAGGAAATCCTGCCTCGGTCTGGAAAGGAATAGGGCTGCTGATTTACGGATTCTTAATAATTTCAGGCATTGACAATGTTCTCAAGCCCACGTTTATTGGCGACAGGGCTGGAGTCCACCCTGTGCTTATTTTGGTTGGAGTCATGGGTGGGCTTGCGGCATTCGGTGTCGCAGGGTTTGTTATCGGCCCGATAGTCATGGCTGTCTTCAAGGTCTTCCTTGACATTTACAGGCAGGAATACGAAGAAGCGTAAAAAAAGAGGTATAATCTGGGAATGAAACTTCGCGTTAAAGACATGGACATAGCCACAGGCGACGTCCAGGTCGTAATTCTTAATGAGAAAGACGCAGATATGCTTGACCTGCACCACAATGACCGTCTCTTCCTCAGGAAAGACAGGCGCCACACAATCGCAGTCCTTGACATTGCAGAAAGTGAAAAGGCAGTGCCGGCTGGCTCAATAGGGCTTTTTGAGGAAGTTCTTGACGCGCTGTATGCAAAAGACGGAGACATTGTGACAATCGAGCTCGCGAGAAAGCCAAAGAGCGTCAGCTACATAAGGAAAAAGCTCGACGGAAAAGAGCTGACCTACAGCGAAATCTACGAGGTCATAAAAGACATTGGCAAAAACCAGCTCACTGACATAGAGCTGGCGAGCTATGTCACTGCAAATTACATCACGGGAATGAGCGACAATGAAATCATAAACCTCACAAAGGCAATGATTTTCACAGGCACAAAGCTGAAAATCGCGAAAAAGCCTGTTGTTGACATCCACTGCATTGGCGGAGTGCCTGGCAACAGGACAACAATGATTGTCGTCCCAATCCTAATCGCTGCAGGGCTGACAGTGCCAAAGACAAGCTCAAGGGCAATAACATCGCCGGCAGGCACTGCAGACACAATGGAGGTGCTCTGCCCTGTTTCTTTGCCGATTTCAAAGCTTTACCAGATTCTCAACAGTGTCGGCGGCTTCATAATCTGGGGAGGCTCTGTCAACCTTGCCCCTGCAGATGACCGCATTATCAAAGTCGAGCACCCGCTAAGCATTGACGCAGAAGGCCAGATGCTTGCCTCGATTATGGCGAAAAAGGCAAGCGTCAGCGCAACGCACCTGCTGATGGACATTCCTGTCGGCAAGGGCGCAAAGGTCGAGGACAGGAAGCAGGCAGTCCACCTTCAGGGCCACTTTGAGCGCCTTGGAAAGGAGCTCGGAATTAAGGTATGCACGATTATAACACAGGGCTCAGAGCCGATAGGAAACGGCATAGGGCCTGTCCTTGAGGCAAAAGACTGCCTTTGGACTTTGAAAAACGACTCAAGGGCGCCTCAGGATTTGAGGAGAAAAAGCCTTGAAATGGCAGCTGTCGCGCTTGAATTCGCAGGAGCAGCAAAAAAAGGGCAGGGAATGCAGATGGCGACAGAAATCCTGAACAGCGGAAAGGCATACAAGGTATTTGTTGACATGATTCGCGCGCAGGGCGGCAAAGATGTTGACCCTGAAAGCCTGAAACCCTGCCCATTGCAGTACACCTATTCCGCGCCAAAGGCAGGAATGGTAAAATCCCTTGACAATATCTCAATCGCGCGCATAGCAAGGATGGCAGGCGCGCCAAGGGACCCTGACTCAGGAATACTTCTCCACCGCCACTGCGGAGATTCTGTGAAAAAAGGGGAGCCGATAATGACAATTTATGCGCACACAAAAGAAAAGCTCGGCTATGCAATAGATATTTTGAAAGACCTTGACGGAATTATTGTTCAGTAACCTTCCTTGTGTTCTTTGGCATGCTCATTGTGTATTGCCACCATTGCCCTGTGCGAGGCATAAAGCCTTCCTTTCATCACCCTGAGAACGTTTTGCCCGCCCCTTAATCCCCTTGCAGTAACCCTTGCCTCCTTTGCAAGCAGTTCGGCCTCTTTTGCAATTCTTGTTTCCTTTGCGAACTGTTCTGCTTCCTGTATAAGCCTTGCCTCCCTGAGCAGGACTGCCTCGTGCGCGACTTTCTGGCCACTCTCTGCGAACTGCTCACCGACTGCGAAAATCGCAGCCACTTCCTCATAAACCCTGAATGCAAGATAGAACGGGAACACCGCGACCATATCAAGCCAGTACAGCTTGAAAAACTTCCTGACATTTTTTGTCTTGAACCACTTGAAAACAAGGTCAACAACAAAGAAGAAAACAACTATTGAGTCAAATATTGTCATCCACGGCCCGTGTTCGCTGATTGGATAAAGCGTCCAGAACGGGTTTTCAACAATGAGCACGATGGCAAGGATGATCACCAGAAAAGGTATTATGTGGTCAGTAAAGTGCTCAAACTCATGAGTAAACCTCTGCCACAAACTCCTCTTTTTTTTCATACGCCGACGGCAGGATTTGAACCTACAATTCCTTTCGGAACCCGCTCTCAAGGCGGGCGCACTACCGGGTTATGCGACGTCGGCATTATACGCTGCGATTACTGGCCTCCGTCACAAGACCTCTCGTTCTGCGGAACTTCAAGGTTATGCGACGTCGGCATTATACGCTGCAATTATGTTACTCATAATCAAATACATACTTTAAAAAACATGCGGTTCCCAGCGGTGTTTTATGGCTGCGGACGGCATTGAAGACCTGAAAAGCATTTCTTACTGGGACATTCTCCGCAGGAAAAAACAAACCCCTTTCATCATATTCATCTCTTTTGTGCTTGCCTTTGCAATATCAAGGCTTACAGTAACATACGGCCCTGAGTGGCTCAGGCTGTACATCCGGACTTACCACATCCACCACTTTTACTACGGATTTGCCCTGCTCGCGATTGCAAACTGGATTGCCCTGACAACAAACAGGGAGCACATGTTCAAGCTCTCAGCCGTGCTTTTTGGTGTGGGAATGGGATTGTTTGTTGACGAGTTCGGGCTGTTATTAACCTGCACAACGCCGCCAATGGGCTGCGATTACTGGGCAAGGCAGAGCTATGACGTATTCATGATAATCGCAGGCATACTGCTTGCAGTGCTTTACTCCAAGCCTGTTCTTTCAAGAATAGGGAGAATTATCAAATCAACTGTTGGTTTCTTCAGGACCAAATAAAAAAGTATATAAATGAGCTCATTCGCAGCCACAGCATGCTAAACAGGGAAAAACTGCTTTTGATGGCTTCACTATTCAGCCTTGTAGTGCTTCTTGCTCTTGGCACATTTGTTTTCCAGATAATTGAGGGCTGGCACTTTATTGACTCATTCTATTTCACAGGAATGACCATGCTGACAGTGGGCTATGGCGACATAACCCCAAAAACATTTGAGGGAAAAATCGTCGCAGTAATTTTCGCGTTCATTTCAGTTGGTGTCGCGCTGTATTCTGTAAACCTGCTCGCAAGGCACGCGTTCAGGCACGGAATTGAAGAAACCAGCTGGCTACGGAAGAAATAATTCTAAGGCTGCGGCAGCATAACAGGAATACCGTTCTTTACAGGATATTCCTTTTTGCATCTCGTGCAGACAAGCGCGGTGCTGTCTTTTTTCATTTTCAGCTCTGCCTTGTCTTCAGGGCATGCAAGAACTTCCAATAACTCCTTTGGAACAACATCCGCCATGCTCCTCTAAAAGAACCGCAACGCTTAAAAGTCTTTCGATTCGAAGTATATTCTAGAGAGAATAAATCTTTATAAACCGCCTGCTTGCAGAAGTATAAATATATTGTGGTGGTAGTTCCTCTACATTCGGACGTATAGTTCAAATGGAGAGATAATGGGGGAGTGCACAAAGTGTACTACATAAAAAAGTGCCCTGAATGCGCGGGCATTAATCTTTTCGTAAACCGTGAAAAAGGGGAAATAATCTGCAAGGACTGCGGTCTTGTCGTCGAAGACAAGATGGTTGAGTTCGGGCAGGAATGGCGCGAGTTTGAAAGCGAGGGCTCTGGAGAGCAGAGGCACCGCCGCACAGGCGCGCCAATGACCTACACGCAGTACGACCAGGGTTTGGGAACAGAAGTCGGCCAGAAGGCAGACCTTTTCCAGCTCGGCTCAAAAGACAGGAACAAGTTCTTCAGGTTGAGAAAATGGCAGTACAGGATAAGCACTGCAATCGAAAGAAACCTCAAATTAGCCCTTGCCGAATTAAAGAGGGTTTCAAGCTATTTGAAGCTGCCAAAGTCCGTCGAGGAAGAGGCGGCAATGATTTACACCCAGGCAGTCCAGCGCGGGCTTGTCAGGGGCAGAAGCATGGAATCAGTTGTCTCAGGCGCGTTATACGCAGCCTGCAGGCGCCACGAGGTTCCAAGGACTCTTGACGAGCTCTCAGAGGCGTCAAGCATTGAAAAGAAGGAAATCGGAAGAACATACCGCTTCGTGACAAGGGAACTCGGCATAACCATCCTGCCAAGCAATCCTGCTGACTACATCGCAAGGTTTGCAAGCTCACTGAAATTATCGCCAGAGACGCAGTCCAAGGCAGTTGAAATCCTTGAGCAGGCACAGCACGAGGAATTAACCTCTGGAAGAGGGCCGACTGGCATTGCAGCTGCATCACTTTATGTCGCGGCTTTGATGCACGGCGAGAAAAGGACGCAAAGGGAAGTTGCAGATGTCGCAGGCGTAACAGAAGTCACAATCAGGAACCGCTACAAGGAGCTTCTTGACGAGCTCAACCTTGAGCGTGAGATAAAGAAGACCAAGAAAAAGAAGCGCTAAACAGCGTGCTTTAAAAAGGGCATTCTGGTTATTATTCTCATTGTGTGGGTGAAGGTAATGCATGGCTATAGCAATCATCTCAGATGTGCACGCAAATCTGGAAGCTTTGACAGCAGTGCTTAATGACATTGAATCAATGGCTGATTCTGTTGGCGGAATTGGCCAGACAATCTGCCTCGGAGACATTGTCGGCTATGGCCCAAACCCAAAGGAAGTCCTTTATCTTTTCCGCAAGCACAAAATAATTGCACTGAAAGGCAACCACGACGAGGTTGTTACCAATCCGGACAGCCCGCTTGTCGAAAATACCAACAAATACGCGCTTGAATCATTTGCGTGGACAAGAAAACAGCTCAGCAAGAGGAAAATTGATTATCTCATAAACCTGCCATGGGAGCTTGACGGCGAAAATGAGATTTATGTCCACGGCGCGCCATGCAGCAAAATAATTCCGGCAATCCACAGCGTTTTCTTTGAAGGCAATGACGAGGTTAACCTTGGCTATGCGAAGATAATGCAGTACTGTGACAGGGAATTGAGCAGGGAACTGCATGGCAATAAAAAAGTGGAAGCGGGCAGTGAAACGCATGACTCTGAAAAGATAGAGGAAATACAGCTGAACCACAGCTTTGAAACCCTGATTGGGCTGAAAAAGCAAATCGGGTTTGTGGGCCACTCGCATTTCCCAAAAGCGTACCAATACTCAAAAGACCCTAAAACACCGCACCTTGAATTTCCTTTTTGCGGCGACAGCGCAGCGTCAAGGAATGAGCAAATGTTTGGGCGTACTGTGTGGGAATTGAGGTTAATGCCAGACCATAGCTACATAATCAATCCAGGGGCAGTGGGGCAGCCAAGGGACGGCGACAGGAGGGCAAGCTATGGTATTTTTGACACAAGGCCAGACCCTGAACAAGGCTCAATTGGAACTTTCTATAATATCAGGGTGCCTTACCCGCAGATGAAAACCATTAAAAAGATGCTGAAGGCAGGCATTTCATACAAGCTTGCTTACAGGCTCATGTTTGGCAAGTGAGTCAGAACCTGAAAAGCTTTCTCTGAGAATTTGCTCATGCCGGCAGTTTTCTTGCAGGAAAATAATGCGGGAACTTGCGGTGCGCCAGCATCCTGTACAATGGCTCGCTTGTGTTTACAAGGAACAGCTGGTCCTTCATGCTTGTCTCGGTCAAGTGAGTCAGTATCGGAATTGCGCCAGGCTCAAACTTCGATGCCCTGCTGAAGTCAAGCACAAAATTGTATTTTCCGTCAGCCATTGCGCGCACTGCCTGCTCAAGAATGTTCTTTGTTACGTTTTCGTCAGTGCTCGCATATGCCCAGTTCTTCCTGAACACTGTTTGCTGGCGTTTTATCCATTGTAAGTCAACTTTTTCAGCCTCTATTATGCGGCTTACCCAGTAATCGTGGCCTGCAACCTTTGTGTGGCGCATGTGCGGCGCCATGAACAATCCCTTGTTGTCAAGGGTTCTCATGTAGATTGAAAGGTCAAGGTCAGCCCATTCGCGTTTAGCGCACTCAACAAGTATTTCGTCAAGCTTTTTCTTTGATTCGCCGGTGTCAAGCGTGATATTGTTGAATGTTTTGAGCTCATCAAAAGTATATTCCAGTTTGGTAATGCCTGCAGGATTGACATATGCAATGCCGTAATCTTTGTAAAGAATTACCGGTACCTGGCTTTTTTCAAGCGATGCTGGCATTAATTCAGCAGGAAGGCTTGCTAAAGCAATCCTGCGCCTTGCCTCGCTCCTTTGCTGTAAACGCTCTGAAAGCGACTTGTCTTGTGTAGCCATACGTGGTCTCTGCATTCAGGGTATAAAATATCCCTTTATAAACCCATCCCTTTTAAAAGCGCCTTAAAGTTGCCTTTTGTCGGGCTGTGCTTGTAATGCTTTGCCCAGTGCTTTATGTCCTTAAATGGGGCAATCCTTTGCTTTGCTGCGAATGAGCAAAGCTGAGTTACATTCCTTTGCTTTTTCACCATGTGCGTCCTTTCAAAGTCAATCAGGACAATTTTTCCTTTAGGCGTCAGTATCGCGTTCTTCAAAGGCCTTAGCATTTCCTCTTTAGCAAGCCCTGCGCTGTCCAGTGTGAATGCCTGCTCAAACAACTGCCTGAATATTTGCCGCTTCAGGTTTTTTCCTGCAGTGTCAAGAACATCCTCAACATACCTTCCAGGGATGTATTCGTAAACCACAAAATCCCTTTCAGCAGCAAAGAGTTTTGGGCCCAGCCCGAGTTTGTTAACAACATTCAGCACTTTTCCCTCTTTTGCAGGCGAGTTCACAGCAGAATCAGGCCGCTTTACCTTGACAACGCAATCTTTCCCGCAGTATTTTCCCTTGTAAACCCAGCTTCGCTTTCCTCTTGAAAAGTAAGTTGTGCCTTTTGCCCCTGATTTTTCAATCTTTTTCAGCAATGCAGACTTTGTAATCCTGTAAACAAACAAATCTTCAAAGAAAATGTGAAGCCTGCCAAGCTCCCTGAACTCGAAAAGGTTTTGCTTTATTGACTGCTCAATGTGGTCTTTTCCGCTAAGCGAGGAAAACAGGAGCAAAACCACTCCATCAGCCGAAAGAAACGCGTTTGCACTTTCCAAAAACCGCACAATTGTCTCATAGCCTTTCTTTCCGCCTTCAAGCGCAACATCCCTTTCAGCAAGTTCCTGCGGAAGATAAGGGGGATTAAAGATTATTGTGTCAAATTCGCCCTTGACTTTTGCAAACAAATCGCTCTGCAGGCACTTTATCTTCTTGCCCGCAATTTCTTTTCTGCAGTGTGAAACAACAGCAGGGTTTACATCCGCTGCAAGGACAGACTTAACAGCCTTCCTTCCTGCAGCAGCAAGAGCCTGTATTCCTGAACCAGTGCCCATGTCAAGGACTTTGCCTGAAGCAAGCTTTTTGACATGCTTTTCAAGCAGTAATGAGTCCTCTTTTGGCATGTAAATCATGGTAGTGCGTCGCAGATAAAGCCTGTCAACAGGTAGTCGTCTATATTTCCCTTGAAGTATTCGTGGTACATTATCCAGCTCTGGCCGTCAAAAATCACAGGCAGCTTCCTGAACCTTGTGCAGAACATGAAAACATTGAATGCCTTTGATGTGGTTTCAAAGTCCTTTGGATTTTCGCACTTGAAGTCATTTTGCTCGACATTGCTTACCAGTGTGATTGCTGTCGGGCCGTAATTGACAGTCTCTTTCAGCCCGTACATCGGACCGCTAATGGATGAAAGCAGGCTGTAGCGCCAGTATCCAATCACAATGTAATCATCCTGCCGCCTTATCATTCCAAGCCTGCCCTCGTCATCATAGCGCATGTCTGTCTTAATCCTGTTCTTGTACATTGCTTTTGTGCGGTTAAGCTCATCATACTCGAACTCTGTTGATGCGCCGCTGTCCCTTGTGACACTGCTGAGCCTTCCTTTTGAGTCATAAGTGATTCCAACCCTTTCGCCGTCTTCCATTGTGACCAGTTTGCCCTTGGAGTTGTATGTGAACAGCCACTTCCTTATTCCCTGTTCAGCGCGCGAAAGCCTTCCATTGCCGTCATAATAAAACC
This sequence comes from uncultured Methanosarcinales archaeon, assembly GCA_964353335.1. Classification (GTDB taxonomy): domain Archaea; phylum Nanobdellota; class Nanobdellia; order Woesearchaeales; family ARS49; genus JAWAAW01. The sequence continues at coordinate 154,458 of CAYGVI010000002.1, read as the reverse complement.
TGACCGGCTTCACTCCGTTATCAATTGAAAGCAGCTTGTGGTCAACATACTCAAGTGCGATTGTCTTTTCAGATGTATTGAGCAGAACAAGGTCTCCTATTGCGTTATATCCCCAGACGACCTGCCCAGCACCGCTCGTCTGCCACACCATTGTTGCAGGAACAGGAATAACTCGCTCTGGTGTCGCGTTAATCACAGGCGCCTGATTTTGCTTTACCTTCTGGACAATTGTCGGCGGCGCCTGGTATTCTGGCACGCAGGCAGCAAGAAGCAACACTGCCAGCAATATGCAGAGCTTTTTCATATTAGAAAGGCTTGAACAGCCAGAACCATATCCTGCGGAAGAATCCTGTGGGCTTGTACTTTATTGTGCCGTCCTCAAGCATTGTGACAATTGTTTCTGTGCGCGTGTCAGACGCCTTTATCTTTCCAAGGGTTTCCTCTGAAAGCCACATTTCCATTGAGGTGTCATTAAGCGGGTAAGGATGGACTTCCTGCACAACAGTCTCCCTTGTGACAAGGCTCGCAACATATTCATTGCCGTCAGCCATCTTGATGTAGGCATTGATGTCCTCAGCGTCAAAGTATTCCAACTGTTCAGGAATGACCTCGCCAATGTAATCTTCAAGGACAAACCCTGCCAACTCTGTCTTTGCGCCGTTCCTTGTTATGTCCTCAAGGCTCGGCATGGAAACATTGTCAGTTGTAATATTATACTGCACAGGAGTCAGGTTCAAGTCAGTTTCCAGCCTGATGCAGGTGCAGTTCTGGCAAACCCTTCCCTTGGGGCAGTCATCATCAGCCTCGCAGTCCTCATTTCCCTCAACCTTTTTATCGCCGCACGTTGAAAGCTTGATTATAGGCCCTGTCGGAATGCAGTCGCAGGTCTTGTTGTCGCATCTCAGGTCAATCCCGATAGCCATTGAAATGTTCGGGCAGAAGTCAATTGACGCCTCCTTTTTTCCAGGGTCGCACATCTCAACACCCTCCCTTATTTCATTGCCGCAGTCTTTTGCACTGCGGTCAGGAAGGCAGTTGCAGGTATTTTCATTGCAGACCAGCGCTATCTTGAGAATTTTTCCTATTGCAGGACATAGGTCATAAGCAGTCTCCGGCTCGCAGACCTCATATCCCTCCCTGATTCCATTGCCGCACTTCTGCTCTGTCAATGAGGAAGGGATAATGCTTGCTGATGCTGCGAGGGCAAGCACTGTGAATGCTAAAATCATTATTGCTGCAATTTTCATTTGTCGGAAACCCGCGGTTTCCGAGCATGCTCAAGAACCGCTCGACACTTTTTGTTGTTTATTTTCATTTTAATCACATCGTTTGCTTTAGCATGCGGTTCTTGGCATTAACCAAACCAGCTTCCAATCCAACTGAAGAACCGCTTTACAGCGTTAGATATTCCCCTTGTCATGCCAACCCCATTTGAACTGTCAAGGTCCTCTGTTGGCAATGGCGCCCTATCTTCAGGAGCCTGTTCAGCAGGCGGTGTTGTTGGAGCAGGAGGCTGGACTGCAGGGGGTGTTGTAGTTGCTGGCGGAGGGGTTGCGGGCGGTGTTGTGGTTGTTGTCACCGGAGCCACTGTTGTGTTTGTTTCTTCGACCTTTGCGGTGCTGCCCAATATCTTGCACTGGCATCCGCCAAATCCCTTGGCGTTCGGCTTTGTGCACTGCCCTATGTTGCCGCTGTCATCATAGCAAATCTTGTCAGGGGGGTCGCACTGCTCTCCTGCATCAACTTTATGGTCCCCGCACCTTGGAGCCTCAACTGTTTTCACCTTTGTCGCGTTTGCCCCTGTGCCTGCCTTTCCAATGCACTTTCCATCCTCACACTTGGTATAGCCATAGCGCGTGCAGTCATAATCCTTGTACTTCCTCAGGACAAGGTCATTTTCAGTTATGCAATAATATTCGCGCACCCATGGGCTTGTCGCGAGGTGATAGCCGTCTTTTCCGCTGACGCACTCGTCAAACTTTTCCGTAAGCCCGTAAGTCACAGAGGCTTTTTCGCCTATGTACGGCTCTGGTTCTGTGCCTCCGCTGTCAGAGTCAGTGCAGTCAACCGCAAAGGCAGGAATAGAGCAAACCAGAAGGAATAATACTGTTATTACAGGCAGTTTTCTCATATCCCCTGCCGAGAACACAGCAGTATAAATATTTTACTTAAAGCGCAAGAACAAGCCCTGTGATTGCAACGACAACAACAGCGCCGACAACTGCGGCGATAATGTGCCAGTCTGCCTTTTTTCTCTTCTCAAGAAGCTCCTCTATCTCCTTCATTGTTGACTTCCTGACGCGGACATACTCCATCGTCATAAGTGTGTTAAGAATAATGTCTTTCACTCATATCCCTCTTTTTGTCATCAATTGGTTACGCTGTGGTCCTTCATAAGCAAATCACTTATTTTTAAGCATTATTGTTCTCTAATATATATTTCACAACATTTAAATAGTATGTTTAGGTCTATATTATGATGGTATCCCTGCATAAAATTATGCCTCAGCTGAAAAAAGCGATTAGCGCCCTTCAGACAAAGCCAGATTTGTGGGGGGGAGACGGGAGCAACAGGAAGCTTAACGTCGAGGTTCTGGAGGAGATTGCTGCAAACCACATTTTTGATGATTTTCATGATACGTTGGGGATAACTGAGCGTAATGGGCTGCGCATCAGGGAATATTTCATGGATACCCCGCAGCGCGCATATCAATTTGTTGTTGACCTGCACAAGGCATTTCCATCCCTTGCAAATGAAACGGCAGAGTATGTGGGCCGCGTTAATTATTACAGGTCGCTTCGCGGCTTTCCTCATGTGGATTTGCCCACTGAAAAAAAGCCTGAGATGAAGCGCGCCGACTAACCGCAACGTTTTGCTGAAGATTTATAATGACCCTGCTTTTTGTGAAATTTCTATGGGGGAGAATCCAGTATTGCAGTCAACAAACAGGCTTGCTGAGGCTGCACACTATATACAAATCCATTACAAAAAGTTAGCAGAAACCGCCCAAATGTTTACCCAGGAAGAATTAAAAATACCGACCTGGGAGGAACCGGCATATCTCGAAGGCAAAGATGAACGGGTTATTGATTTCTTCCTGCTGGGCAACTCAATGAATTTTGCATTTACTGACTTTACCACTTTTGAAAAATTCAAAACCACTTACAAAGGGCAGGAATGGCGCGGCTCAATGGGAATGTGGGCATGCCTGACGCGGGCCATAGAAAAAGGCTGGCCTGTTTTAGACGCGCACTATCTCAAACAAGTGTCTTACAATGATGTATCACGCATTATTTTCGAAGGAAACACACCAATTCCGTTATTGGAAGAACGAACACGCATCTTCCGAGAGGTGGGCAGGGTATTGCTGGAAAAATATGACGGCCACTTTCACAATCTTGTTGCAAAGTCAAAAAACCGGCTGTTTAATCGTGGAGAAGGCATTGTTGAACGATTAACCAATGATTTTCTGTCCTTTGATGATTCTGTTATGTATCAAGGAAAGCAGGTGCATTTTAACAAGAGGGCGCAATTGGCGCCTGCAATGCTTTATGGCAGGTTTCAAAATCAAAGCCCGTTCAGAGTCGATGACATTGGTGAACTGACAGTTTTTGCTGATTATGTTCTTCCACAAAGCCTGAGGCATTTGGGAATTTTTGAATATGCCCCCTCGCTGGCGCAAAAAGTTGACCAGCAAAAGCTGATTCCTGCAAACTCGCAGGAAGAGCTTGAACTAAGGGCATGCACTATCCATGCTGCTGATTTTCTTGTAAAGCGGGTTAATCAGCTAAAACCTGATAAAAAAGTCAATGCATTGCACATTGATTACCAATTGTGGGCTAACAGGGGCAAAGGAAACCATCATTTGACTGTCACAACAGCCTATTAAGCCGGGGCATAGCGTATTGAGAAGTCGTTAATCCCTTTTTTGCAGTCCTTGCAGAACGGCACCATTTTTGTGCTGAGGTAGCGCTCCACTTTTTCCTCAAGAGCTGCCTGCCTTTTCTGGGCATTTTCAGGCTTTGACATGATGCATTGCTGGTCGTGGCAGTGGCCGTTTTCTCCTGCAGAGAAGTCTTTTGCGATGTGGCCAAGCTCGTGAAGCCCGAGCAGGCAGGCCCTTGCGTGTGTGGTTTCCGCAGGCTCCTCGTTCTGGAAAAGCGGGATTGTTGAAATCAGCACAGAATACTTGTTTGGAGTCACAAGTTTTCCTGTCTGCAGGTCAATGTGCTTCCAGCTCGACGCGTAAACCTGCCCCTTTTGGGTGTTGATTGGTATTGGAATTACTTCGAGCGAGAATATGTCTTTTTCAGGATTTGCATCGTAATATCTCTGCAGGTCCGCGTGGTAGCCGTCAATGTCGAGGGCAAAGTTGGTTATCCTCCTGCGAAGGTCAGGGAAACCAGGCGCGTCTGTGACCATTGTGAACTGCCTGTTGAAAGCAGTATTGCCAAAATACTCAAAAGCTCTGAATGCGCCGTAAAGGATATTGAACCCTGTGTTTGCGCTGGTTTCAAGATTCCTCAGTATCAGAGGGGCTGGCGTCATCGAGGATAATGTGTATTCCAGAGTATATAAATGTTTCCATATTGTGACTACTGGCAAGTTATAACATTACGCCTTGTCAAAGTGTATTGAGAACTCCTTGTCCTTGACTGTTTCCTCGCTCGTGTGTGCGTGCTTCCTTGAAAGCGGGAGGTCTGTGAGCTTCAATGCCTTTGCGCCGACTTTTTCCTTTATCGCAGCTTCCCAGGGCTGGAGCATCGCGAGGAAGCTCTTGTCTGCCTGTATTACCAGCATTATCTGGTCGCGCTTGTCCAAACCAGCGTCTTTTCTCAAAGACTGGACGCGTCTCATTATCTCCCTTGCAAATCCTTCTGCCTCAAGCTGCTCATTCCTTGTGGTGTCAAGGTAAACAATGAAGTCCTTTGCCTCCATTGCGGCAATGTGCTTTGGAATCTGCCTTTCAACAATTATGTGCTCAGGATTAAGGTCAAACTTTTCAGCGCCAACTTTCAAAGTGAACTTTTTGTCCTTGGACATCGCGTTCAGTATGCTCTGGCTGCTTTCCTCTGCCAGCTTTGCGATTATGTGCGGCGCTTTCGCGGCAAATGCCTTTCCAAGCGCGCCCTGGTTTGCCTTGACTATCTCTTTTATCTCCTCAAATGAAGCTTCAGCGTGGATTTCCTTTGCATTGACCTGTGTCTTTATGATTGGCTTGAGCGCCTCTGCAGCCTTCAAAATGTCCTCGTTTGAGCTGACAACGTGGATGCATTTGACAGGCCATCTGAGTGAAATCTTTGCCTTTTCGCGCGCTGCCAAAGCTGCTTCTATGATTTTGCCTGCTGTCTGCATGCTGCTTTCAAGTGGTGCATTGATTTTCTTCCTGTCTGCAGAAGGCCAGGGGCACAGGTGAACTGATTCCTCTGGCAGCTTGAACGCAGCCCTCATGTCCTGATACATCTGCTCTGTTATGAACGGAACAACAGGAGCCAAAATCTTCAAAGTCTCAAGCATTATGTGATAAAGAGTGTACAAAACAACTTCCTTGTCATTGTCAGAGCCAACAGCAGCCTTGTCGCGGACCAATTGAACATAAGTCCTGCTGAGCCCAAGGAACAGCTCTTCAATCAGCCCAGGAATCTCGTTAAGATGGTATTTTTCAAACTTGTCTGTGACAGCGAGTATTGTGCTGTTCAGCTTTGACATTATGTACCTTTCCTCGTCAGCGAACATTGCTTCCATAACTTTCGGGTCTGAATCAGCAGGATTTTTGCCCTGTGTCTTTGCCAAATCAACCAGGAAATTGTGAAGGTTCCACAAAATTATCAGGTTCTTGTACTTCAGCTTTGCATCCTCGTGGTTGTAATTCAGGTCAAGCCCGGGGTTTGCAGCGCCAATCATGTAGAAGCGGAAAGCGTCAGCGCCATACTGGTCAACAACCTCTTTTGGCTCAATGTAATTGCCCAAAGACTTTGACATCTTCCTGCCAAGCGCGTCCTGGATGAAGCCGTTCATGTACACATTTTTGTAGCTCTGCCTGTCAAATGCAATAACGCCTGCGACCATGAGCATGTTAAACCAGCCGCGAATCTGGTCCTTGCCCTCAAGGATGAACTCTGCAGGGAAAAGATTGTCAAACAAATCCTTGCGCTTCGGATAATCAAGGCAGTTCCAGCTCACAGTTCCAGCGTCAACCCAGACGTCAAGAATGTCAGGCACGCGGAGCATCTTCTGGCCGCACTTGCAGGGTATTTCATGCCTGTCAATCCAGGGGCGGTGGAGCTCAACTATTTTCTTGTTTGACTTTTTCTCAAGCTCTTCAACAGTTGAAATGACCTCATACTCGCCGCAGGAAGCGCACTTCCATATCGGCACAGGAGTCCCCCAGTAATTCTGCTTTGTGATGCTGTTGTCTCTTAAGTTTTTCAGCCAGGAATCAAATGCATTGTAAGCAGCCTGAGGCACCCAGTTTGTCTTGTTGTTAATCTCAATCATCTTTGGCTTCAAGTCCTCAACCCTGAAGAACCACTGATTTGTCGTGCGGAAGACAACAGGATTATGGCACCTCTGGCAGTGTGCATATTCATGCTCAACAGGTGCCTGGTCAATCAGTGCTCCGCGCTTCTTCAATGCATCAACAAACTTCACGTCATCCTTTTTCGCAATGAGCCCTGCGAATTCGCCCATGCTTTCGGGAAACTTTCCGTGCTCGTCAATGTTGTTCCACGCCGGAATCTTGTTCCTGTGGCCGACTTCATAGTCCTCTGGGCCACAACCTGGAGCGCAGTGCACGAGTCCTGAGCCTGCGCTTGTGTCAACATATTCAGAGGAGAGCAGGACTGTGTGAGCCTTGGGGGATTCTGCCTCGATTTTCTTGTATTCCGCGATTATGTCCTCGAACGGGTGGATGTATTTCACTCCCTCAAGCCTTGTGCCCTTGAAAGTCTCAAGTATTTTTGGGAAAACATTGGCTATCCCCTGCACAATCACGTTTGCCAGAGCCTTTGCGAGAATCCAGACCTCATTGTTGACCTGCACACGAACGTAATCCAAGTCAGGGTTTACCATCACTGCGAGGTTGAAAGGGATTGTCCACGGAGTTGTTGTCCAGATTACCAGGTATTCGTTTGGCTTGTCCTTAATCCTGAACTTGACAAAGATTGAGTTTTCCTTGACATTTTCATATTCCAGCTCGTGCTTTGCGAGGTTTGTCTCGCAGCTGGCGCACCAGGGCATTGTCCTCAAGCCCTGGTAGAGCCGCCCCTGTTCATGGGCTTTCTTGATAAGCATCCATTCGCCTTCAATAAATTCCCTTGAGATTGGTATGTAAGCGCGGTCAAAGTCCATCCAGACTCCAAGGCGCTCAAATTCCTTGTTCATCTGGTGCATCATGTCAACAGCGAACTGCTCGCATTCCTTGTTGTACTTGTCAATGCCAAATGCCTCAATGTCTTTTCTCAGGACAAGATTGTGCTTTTTCCTGATGTTGTTCTCTGTAGGCAAACCGTGCATGTCATAGCCTGCGCGGTCCCAGACATCAAAGCCCTTCATCCTCTTGTAGCGCAGGACAAGGTCTTTCATTACCTTGTTCCAGGCAATGCCGATATGGACTTTTCCTGAGGTATAAGGCGGTCCGTCAAGGAAATAGTATTTTTTCTTGCCTTCACCGCGCTTTTTTGCCTTTTCGTAAACCTGCTCGCGCTCCCAGAACTTCATTATTTCAGGCTCGCTCTTGACAGGGTTATACGCATCAGTTGTCATTGGAGAACACCACCAGAAAAGGGGTATAAATAGTTACCTAATAATCTGCCCGGTCTGCTGCTTTGGTGCAGGCATCGGTGCAGGTTTTACAGGCACAGGCTGTGGCGCAGAAGGCGCTTTTGGAACTGCAGGCTTTGGAGCAACAGGCTTGGCTTCAGCTGGCTTTGCCTCTGCCGGTTTTGCAGGCTCAGCTTTCTTTTCAGGCAGCGCCGACTTCGTCGGCTGGTCTGCACTCGCCCCTGCTCGTGCAGGCGCTTCAGGCTTCTTCTCGCCTGGCTTTGCGCCTTTCTTTGGCTTTTCCTCTTTCTTTTTCTCAACAGGAGCGCCGACAATTTCAGCCCTTACAATGCCCTTGTCGTCCTTTATAACATTGACCTTGACCCTTGAAGGAGGATTCTTGATGCCGTGGCTCCAGAGAATCAGGTTGAGGTATTTGCCGAGCTTTATGTTGTCCATTTCCTCAACTTTCATGTGGCGCATCAGGAACTCGCGTATGGCTCGCACTGCCTTTTTCGCGCGCTTGTACTTGACTGATTTCAGCCATTCCCTGCGCAAGGGTATTGTGTAAGTGCGTTCAATGTTTGCCATTTTAGACCTTTAACTTCTGCCTGTGCCACGCGCGCTTGACAAATGTGTGCCTGCCAGGGTGGACTCTGCGCCCTTTGCCGTATTTCTTTGGCACTGTCCAGAAAGGAGCCCATCTGGTCTGCCTTCCCCTCTTTGCCAAACGCTTTTTCCTTGCAGGATGCCTGTGTGGTCCCATGTTCATTCACTCTTTGGAGCGTCAGTTGCAGGAGCCGCTTCCGGCGCCGGCAAAACCGCCTGAGTTTCAATTTTTTTCCTTGGCGCGCGCTTTCTCTTTGGCGCTGCCTCAACTGGCGCAGCTGGCGCACCTTCAGCCGGAGCGCTTTCAACAGGTGCTTCGCCTTCTTCAGGTGAAACTTTCTTCCTTACGCGCGCTTTCTTTGCAGGCTTCTCCTTTGGAAGCTCTGTGATATTGAGTTCTCCGCCTGGATTCTTTGGAAGGACAATGTTCTTTTCCTTCATGTATGCGTCTGCAATCTTGCCGAGGAACGAGAGCCCTTGGGGGGTTATTGCGCGGCCCTTGTGAAGGCCTTTGTCAATCTTCTTTGCGAATCCCGCTTTCTCAAGCTGCTGGAGAACTTTTCTCAAAATGTTTCCTGAGCCCGGGTAGAACCGCTCAGGTGCGTGGCCGCAGTTTTTCTTGCCGCCGTAAATCGTGCGGAGCTTTTGCACTCCGATAGGACCTTCAACATCGCTGAGCCTTCTCAGGATTGCTGCTGCGCGGACAAACCACCAGTCATCCCTTGCCGGCTGTCTTTGCTTTGACATTCCTGTCTTGACAAAAATTGACCACTGCGGCGGCTGTATGGCTGTGACTTTCTGCAGTTCCTTTGACGCCCTTTCAATGAGCTCTGTCTTTGGAATTTCGTATATACCCATTGTTTCCCTCTACGATGGCCTTGCGGCCTACTTTGGACATCACGTGGATATCCAGAATAACTATCAAACACAGGGGCCTCTTTAAAAAGCTTTCGGGACAGTTAGTTTTTTATACACCACTTCAAAACGCAGGGGTTATGCCGTCTGTTGTAGTGAATGGCAAGAAAAAGCAGTATGACCAGCCTGTAACAGGGCTTGAGATAGTCAAGGATGCAAAGCGCGAGGGAAAAGCCCTTGCAATGAAAGTCAATGGCGAGCTAAAGGACCTTTCTGCAGTTGTTGACAAGGATGCTGAAATACAGCTCCTGATGTTTGATGACAAAGAGGGAAAGGAGATTTTCTGGCACACTGCAGCGCACATTTTCGCTTACGCAATCAAGGAACTGTATCCTGACGCATTAAACACAATCGGACCTGCTGTTGAGGACGGCTTCTATTACGATTTTGACAATTTGAAGATTTCAGCCACTGACTTTGAGAAGATAGAAAAGAAAATGCAGGAAATCTCAACAAAGAAGATTCCAATCGAGCGAAAGGAAATGAGTCTTGATGAAATAAAAAAGCTTTTCGCAAAGAACCCTTACAAGATAGAAATGGCAAATGAGTTTGCGTCAGGCGGAAAAAAGCTCACTGTTTACACAATGGGCCCTGGCTTCCTTGACCTTTGCGAAGGGCCCCATGTTCCTGACACCGGCTTTGTGAAGGCAATGAAGCTGATGAACATTGCGTCAGCGTTCTGGCGCGGAGACCAGAAGAACAAGCAGTTGACAAGGGTTTACGGCACTGCATTTCCAAATGATGACTTCCTGAAAAAGCACCTCGCATTCCTCAAAGAGCTTGAAATGCGCGACCACAGAAAGATTGGAAAGGATTTGGAGCTGTTTATGTTCCATGAATGGAGCCCTGGCTCGCCTTTTATGCTTGCAAAAGGGACAATAATATACAATGAACTGCAGAGCTTTATCCGCGAGGAATACAAAAAGCGCGGATACCAGGAAGTCATAACGCCCCAGATGTTCAACAAGGCATTGTGGGAGAAAAGCGGCCACTGGGAGCACTACAAGGACAACATGTTCCTCATGAAAGTTGACGGCGAGGATTTCTCCCTGAAACCCATGAACTGCCCGTCGCACTGCCTGATTTACCAGCTGAAAAACCACTCTTACCGTGAATTGCCTTTGAGGATTGCAGACTTCTGCTGCCTGCACAGGAATGAAATCCGAGGCGCGCTTGGCGGAATGACGCGCGTGAGGAAAATGAGCCAGGATGACGCGCACATTTACTGCGCACCTGAGCAGATACAGGCAGAGATAAAGGATTTGCTTGACTTTGTCAAATTCATGTACAAGGACGTTTTCAAAATGGAATATAAAGCAAAACTCAGCACAAAGCCAGAAGGGGCAATGGGAGAACCAAAGCTCTGGGAGCAGGCAGAAGCTGCATTGAAGAAGGCGCTTGACGACTCGGGAATGAAATATGAGATTAAGCCGGGCGAAGGCGCGTTTTACGGGCCAAAGATTGACTTTGATGTCAAGGACGCGCTTAACCGCGACTGGCAGTGCGCCACAATACAGCTTGACTTCCAGATGCCATTGCGCTTTGAACTGAAATACATGGCTCCTGACAACACTTTGAAGACACCTGTGATGATTCACCGCGCAATTGTCGGCTCAATGGAGCGCTTTATTGGAGTTATCACAGAGCATTTCGCAGGAAAATTCCCATTGTGGCTCAGCCCTGTGCAGGTCCGCGTGATTCCAGTCGCAGAAGCATTCATTGACTACGCGCGCTCAATTGGAGCAAATTATCAAAAGGCAGGAATCCGCATTGAAGTTGATGAAACACAGGAAACCCTGAACAAGAAAATCAGGAACGCAGAGCTTGACAAGATAAACTACATAATTGTTGTCGGCGGAAAGGAAAAGGAAAACAACTCAATCAATGTCAGGACGCGGGAAAACAAGGTCGAAGGCGAGAAAAAGATTGACGAGTTCCTTGCCCGCATGAAACAGGAAATCTCTGAAAAGAAATGATTATATACGAGTTCTTTAATTGATGAAATTGTGGGAGTGGTGAGAAGGCTGGCATTTATTGTGCTTTTGATAGCCATAATACTCTTTGGCGCCACTGCCTTCCTGCTTCTTGAGCAATTGCAGCCGCGCGAGGAATACGCGCTTTCTTCTGAGTCTCCAACAGGAATGATGCCTTTGGACAGAATCCACAAGGAGCAGATAGAGGTGTACTCTGACAGGGCAATAATTGATGTCCGCGGACTGGTGTGGGCAAACTTCTCAGCAACAGGCTCAATGCTTCCTGTGCTTGGACCGAGCGCGCACGCACTGCAGGTGATTCCAAAGTCAGCAGGCGAGATACAGGTTGGTGACATTGTCTCTTACCGGATTGACAGCCGTGTGATAATACACCGCGTTATCGGCAAAGGAACTGATGAAAACGGCGATTATTTCATAACAAAGGGCGACAATAATGCAGAGCAAGACCCATTCCCAGTGAGGTTCTCGCAGATTGACAGGGTTGTTGTGGGCATTCTTTACTGATTTTTGACATCCGGAAACTTTCCGATATCGTCGGAAATCTTTACAAAAAGAATATAAACAAGAGCCACTTTGTGATACTTTATGGAGTTCAAAAAGATTGTTGCGTGGCTGGAAAATCCTGTTGATTATGGCATGATTGTAATGTTGTGGGTCGTACTTATGCTGATGCTCGTCTGGCTTTTTCGCGGAGGCACATGATGGATTTCTGGCGTATGAGCGGCATTGTATCAAAGATTTTATTTTATGCGCTCGGAATCCTTCTTATTTACTGGCTTCTGCTAAAGATTACAGGTCATAGCCCAACATCTGACCAGATTCTTATCATGGTATTTTCATTTGGTTTGACCGCGATATGGGGCATTGTCGTTGTTCTTTTCAAAATAGTGGGGGAACTTCGGGAGCTTCGCGGCGAATTTAGGCAGTTCACAAAGAGTACGGAATCAGAATTTTCGCATGTCAACAAGGAACTTAATCGCATTAGTGTGCGTCTTGACAGGCAATAAGCTTTTATACTTCTTTAAGAGAATTTTTGTTATGAGCGAATACAAGCAGGTCATCCTTGTCAGGCATGATTTGAAGCTGACAAAGGGAAAAATGGCAGCGCAGGTCAGCCATGCCTCTGTTGAGTCGCTTTTGAAGTCGCACGCTGATGACCGTGATGCCTGGCGCGCGCAGGGAATGAAAAAAGTTGTCTTGAAAGTTGCTGATTTGAAAGAGCTTCTCGAGTACAAAAGAAAGGCAGAAGACGCGGGCTTGGTTGTTGCATTGATTGTTGACGCAGGGCACACACAGGTTGCCCCTGGAACAGCCACCTGCCTGGGCATAGGTCCTGACAAGGAAGAAAAGATTGATACGGTGACAGGAAGTTTGCAGTTAATTTCTTAATCAGATGTTCTCAAGCAATGAATCAATCACTCTTTTGGCAGTGTTTTTCTGGTACATCAGGTGAATACCTTCTTTCACAAGCTTTGCAAGGTCCCAGGGATTTGAGACATTGCAGTGTTCTATGCTCCTGAGCTCGTAAGTGCAGCCTGAATTTGGCTTTGCGTCTTTTCTTTTTGGCTCAAAGGAGTATTTTCTAATTTCTTGCACGAACCTTGACCTGTAATGCGTCCTTTTTTCCGCAGGAATGGCGTGAATGGTGTGATTTACCCAGACTGCAAGGTTTCTTCCGTATTTTGCCGCGCGGGTTTCTTTCATTCATCGCGTTGGTATCGCTGGTTCTTTTTTAATCTGCGCAGAATCCAATGACTCTTGGTGAATAATAACATTTATAAACACCTTCTCGATTTTTGGACATCATGGTAAGTTTCAAGCTTGTAATCGGCACAAAGGAGGGCAAATGCCTGCAAAAGGAAGTTGCAGAGCCAGATGCCAACTCATTCCTTGGAAAGAAGGTCGGCGACAAGGTAACTGGCGAGGCAATCGGCTTCACAGGCTATGAATTCGAGATTACAGGCGGCTCTGACTATGCCGGCTTCCCTATGAGAAAGGACATTCAGGGTGTAGGTAGGAAGAAAATTCTCGCTGTTGAGGGCGTTGGGTTGAAGAAAATCGCAAAGGGAATCCGTGTCAGGAAGACTGTGTGCGGAAACACAATCCATCCCAAGATAACCCAGATAAACCTCAAAGTCACAAAGGCAGGCGCAACACCATTGCCAATGCCTGAGCCAAAGCCAAAAGAAGAGAAAAAGGAAGAAAAGAAGTAATTTTTTAAACCACGCGTTCTAAGCTGTTCTTTATGGTGGGGATTACTGTTCTTGTCGCAGAGGACTATCAGTCAACGCGCATGGTCACTGTTGAAATTGTGAGAAAACTAAGCTGCGTGTCAGTAGTCATTGAGGCAGGAGACGGCAATGAAGCGCTTGAGGCGCTGCTTGAGCACAATCCCGCAATAACCCTGCTTGATACGCAAATGCCCTTTCTCGCAGGGTATGAGGTGGTCAGGGAGTACAGGATAAGAAATCCAAAAGGAAAAACAACATTTGTGATGATGTCGTGCTTTCCAGAACACTACGAAAATGTTGCAAAGGGGCTTGGGGCATACTTTATCAAAAAACCTTATGACATCAATGTGCTCAGGGACAGGATAATCTCGCTCGCGGAAAGAATAGCGCGGGCAAACACTGAATAACCTTTATAAACCAGCTTCTCGTCTTTATTGCAATGGTCACGGTGCAGTTCTATCCTGTTGACGCGACTTATCAGGTCGTTAATGGCAAGGCGCAGATTTACCTATTTGGCAGGACAATTGCAGGAGAGCAGGTTTGCGTCATTGACCCGCACATTGAGCCGTACTTCTACGTGATTCCATCGCAGGGCCAGGACCCGACTCAGGATTTGCTCAAGCTCAGGAAGATGCAGCACGAGGACACTTACTCAATTGTGCGCGTGGAGCCTGTGCAAAAGAAATTTCTTGAGCAGCCTGTAAGCGCGCTAAAGGTTTTCACAAACATCCCCAAGGCAGTGGCTGAGCTGAAAGACGAAGTTCGCAACATTCCAGGAGTCCGCGCCATACATGAATATGACATTCCTTTTGTAAGGCGGTACATGATTGACAAGGGAATAACGCCGATGACTCTTGTGACAGCAGAAGGCGAGCAGGCAATGGAAAAAATGAGGGTTCCTGCAATTCGCGCTTCAAAAATAGAGCAGGCAGGAGAGGCAACGTTTGCAAAGCCAAGGGTTTTGACAATTGACATTGAGACATACAACCCTGACGGCAAGCACGTGACAGCTGACAAGCACCCGATACTGATGATTGGGCTCGCAGGCGACAAGTTCAAAAAAGTATTGACGTGGAAAAAGTTTGACAATCCTGCGCCTTATGTTGAGTTTTTGCCATCAGAGGCAGACGTGCTTGACAGGTTCGCAGACCTTGTGCAGGAATACAAGCCAGATATCCTCGCAGGGTATTACTCTGACGGCTTTGACCTGCCTTACATCCGCGTTCGGGCTACGAAAAACAGGATTCCAATGGAGCTTGGGCTTGACTATTCTGAATTAAGGATTGAGGGAAGGGCTAAAACCACAGCAAAAATCACAGGCATAGCCCACATTGACATACTCAGGATTGTCAGGAAACTGCTTGTGAAAGTGATGGAGACTGACGTATTCACATTGGATGCTGTCGCAAAGGAATTATTGGGCAAAGGAAAGCATCCTGTCGAAATTGAAAAGCTCGCTGGCGCGTGGGATTCCGGCGACAGCAAGTTGCTAAAGGAGTTCACAGAGTATAACCTGCAGGACGCTGAGCTGACTTATGAGCTTGCGCAGCTGACAATGCCAAACCTGATTGAAATGGTCAAAATAGTTGGGCAATTGCCGTATGACATCAATAGGATGGGATTTTCCCAGCTGGTTGAATGGTTCGCGATGAGGCAGGCATATCCTTTGGATGAGATTGCGCCGAACAAACCAGGCTACCACGAGCAGGCAAAAAGGTTCCACGACAGGATAAAAGGGGCATTTGTTTACGAGCCAAAGCCGGGATTGTACGAAAAGATTGCAGTTTGCGACTACAGGTCGCTTTATCCGACAATTATTGCCTCGCATAACATTTCCCCAGGAATGAGAAACTGCTCCTGCTGCCCTGACGCTCCGCAAATAAAGACAGACCGCGGGACATTCTGGTACTGCCAAAAAAGAAAAGGCTTTGTCAGCGGAATAATTGAGGATTTGATTACAAGGCGCGCGAGAATCAAGGATATTTTGCGAAAAGGAGACAAAGACCAGTTATTGCACGCGAGAAGCTGGGCATTAAAGGATTTGGCAAACTCATTCTACGGCTATCTCGCGTTTTCTGTCGCCAGGTGGTATTGCATTGAATGCGCAGAAAGCACAACAGCGTGGGAAAGGCAGTACATACACGGCGTGATTGACAATGCAAAGAAAGAAGGCTATGCAGTGCTCTATTCTGACACTGACTCTGTGTTTTTAGGGCTCGGCGAGAAGACACAGGATGATGTCAGGGCTTTTGTTGAAAGGATAAACAGCACTTTGCCCAAGCCAATGGAGCTTGAGTTTGAAGCATATTATCCTGCAGGACTTTTTGTCTCTGTCAAGGCCAGCGAGGCAGGGGCAAAGAAAAAATATGCAATGATAAACCAGAAAGGGCAATTGAAGATTGTGGGCTTTGAGACTGTGCGCAGGAACTGGAGCCCGATTGCGAGAGAAACCCAGAAAAAAGTTCTTGAGCTCTTATTATCAACAAAAAAGCCGGAAGAGGCGCTTGAATATGTCAAGAAAGTGGTTGAAGACCTTAAGCAGAACAAGTGCCCGCTTTCAGCAGTCGCGATTCACACCGCATTAAGCAAGGACATTGCAGATTACGAAAACACAGGACCGCATGTTGCAGCAGCGCAAAGGATGCAGGCATTGGGACAGCAGGTCGGCCCTGGAGTAATGATACGTTATGTGGTTGTAAAAGGCAAGGGAAAAATCCGCGACAAGGTAAAACTGCAGGAGGAAACCTCACAGGAGGAATACGACGGTGATTATTATGTTGACAACCAGGTCATTCCAGGAGTTGAAAGGATATTTGACGTCTTTGGGATAAAGATTGCAGACTACTTCTCTGGCAAAGAGCAGAGCAACCTGTCGAAGTTCTTTTGAGTAAATTCCGATTATTCCGGAATGTTTCCAAACCATTTTTAAGCAATCCGGAAGAAAGCATGCATAAACCGGAAAATATTGTCTTCTAGCCGGAAAAAATGATGATTTTCAACCGACAAAAACATTAAGACTGCGTGATTAAAGAAAAAATGCCGAGCAAAAAGCTCGGCTATGCCGGCGTACGGCTAATCAGGTAAGCCAGCAGCTTGATACGCTGTGACCGTAAAAGGTCTCTGGGTTCAAAAATCTTGCGGTTTTCAGCTGGCCAGACTGCAGGGTTTTGGAAATCCCAGCGCCGGCGAATTTTATTATTTCAGTTAAGTTTTTAATGTAGTTCTATTTTGCACAGTGCTATGGAAGACTTGTTCAAGTGGTCAATCATAACAGCGTTTGTTGTTTCGCTTGTGACGTTCATACTTAACTTTGTTGCAAGGGATCTTAATTTAGAAGGAATTGGGCTGAAGCTTATTGTTGCAATTGTGCTGACCATTATCTCTGTAATTTACTTTATGAAGAAGTATGGGGTGCCTGATTCAAGCTTTACCGCAGGAGGTATTATAGGACTTTCTGCAGTAGTTGGTATGGTTAGTGCAAACCTTTTGAAGCCGTATATTTTCTGGAACAACTTTCTTGAATATGTCCTCACTCTTTTGCTTTTCCTGATAGTTTACTTTATCGGCGGCTTTATCGGAAAATGGTCCTATGGCGGCCAAACTGAGCCAAGGAGAACACGCAAGGAAGAAGAGGAGAAGGAGCCAGAAGAAATAGAGGAAAATGAAGTTTCTGGCGAATAATTAAGTTTTATATAAAAACACATATATAGACAGCTCATATAGTAGTGCACATACGTTTCTGTGAACAGGGTGAAACAAGCATAATTTGTAAACTGGAACTAAAATGGAGCCAATAAACTTTTTTAACTCAACATCCTATCTGGAACCCAAGTGCCCGAAGTGCGAGCACAAGATAGAGTACGGGCTCACAACAGTCTGGGATGACCAGAAGCAGGCTCACACGTGCAAGAACTGCGGGACTGTGATTGAGTAAACTCTTGTTGTGAAGCTTTTTAACTATACTTTTTTTCTTGGATAATATGGGGATTTCAGCAAGGGTTTGGGAGCATTTTACAGCAGCACGTGAAAAAGCGCGCATCTGCTGGGACACTTTGGGAGAATTTTACAGGGAAACTGAGCCTGGATTGGAAGTTACAGCAAAAATCCGCAGGAATACCTTCTCCAGCGTGGATGATTTGTACCATACTGCTGACTTTTTTGTCAAACCTCAATATTATAACCTGGAGCTGCTTAGAAGCTCATTAGGCCCTCCAAAACCAAGCACACTCCGCCAAGACCAAATTGCATTCAGTGAGGCATTTGAAGGAGTGCACAATCCTGCCCACAATATGCTTAATCTCGTATTTGGAAGGCACTGCCCGCGGTATTGCATTCAGGTTGGGGGAAATCAGGTGTATGTGGTGAATAACACATTTTCCAAAGAGTTCACATTCTCACACGATCTGATAAACACCCTCGCAATTCACTCAGACTTGCCGCACAAAATACATGTCTTTCTTGCTGAACAGGGAGATGACTTTCATCCATATCTTAAGCCCACCCTTGATTATGTTTTGGATGACAAATTCATTGCTCCAAGCCGCGCAAGATAGCGATTCTGCACTAGTTTTATATAGCAAGCAAGCGGGCGCAATATCATGCAATCGCTTCCATTTGAGAGAAGAAGGGCAAAAATACTTGAGAAAAGGCACGCTGAAACAGACCCTGCATTTGGGTGCTTTCCTGAGAAAAGGACAGCAGATGTTCTTTTTGATTACGGCATTGTTAATTTGAACAAGCCTGCAGGCCCGACAAGCCACCAGGTTTCTGATTACCTGCAAAGAATACTGCACATTGAGAAAGCAGGGCACTCAGGAACATTAGACCCTGGAGTTACTGGAGTTTTGCCTGTTGCTCTTGGACGGGCAACAAGGATTGTGCAAATGCTTCTTACAGCGGGAAAGGAATATGTCGGAGTGATGCATCTGCACGACGAAGTTCCGACAAAAGAACTTGAAGCCGCGATAAAAAAGTTTACAGGCAAGATAATGCAACTGCCGCCATTAAGGTCTGCAATCAAAAGGCAGCTGAGGCAAAGGGAAATTTATTATTTTGAAGTTCTCGAAGTGAGCGGCAAGGACATTCTCTTCAAAGTCGGCTGCGAGGCAGGAACATACATCAGGAAACTCTGCCACGATTTGGGGCTGGCTTTGAAAACAGGAGCGCACATGGCAAAACTGCACCGCACAAAAGCAGGACCATTCACCGACGAGGATTATGTCACAATGCAGGATTTGGAAGACGCATACTGGTACTGGAAGAATGAAAACAATGACAAATTACTTCGCACTTGCATCAAGCCTGTGGAGTCAGGAGTTGCGCATCTGCCCAAAGTTTACGTGCAGGACTCAGCAGTTGACACAATCTGCCACGGAGCAACACTGAAAGTGCCTGGCATTGTAAAACTCGACGCAGATGTTGCAAAAGGAGTCCATGTCGCGATAATGACGCTAAAAGGCGAGCTGATTGCCCTTGGCGAAGCACAGCAAAGCGCAGAAGAAATTCTCAAAGCAGAACGCGGAGAAGCAGTCAAAACGCACAAAGTCTTCATGCTGCCGGGAACTTATCCGAAGAAAACTGCTGAATAGGCAGCTTATTCTGACCGGAATGGATTGACGACCTTAATCCCCGGAATCCTGCTGAAGTCCTTTTCGTTCTCTGTGTAAATCGTGAATATTGAGTTCTCGAGCATTACTGCGGCGATCATTGCGTCCCAGAACGGGATTTTATAGAGCTGCGCAAGGCTCATTGCGTATTCAACAGTGTTGTTGTCAGCAGGATAGCACGGGAATTTCGCAAGCAAGTCCCCTGCGAGCGCGGCAGCATCACGGGCAGGGCGGTGCGCCTTTGAGGTGATGTTAACAAAGAACTCATTCACGTTCTGCAACGCCATGGCAAAATCCTGTTTGCCCAGTATTCCGTCTGCAACAATGCGCTTTGCAGTCTCGTGCTTATCTTTCTCAGCAGTGTCAAAGGCATAAACCAATATGTTTGAGTCAAGAAACGCCTTACCTTTCATGGAGCTCTTCCCTTGTGACGCGCTTTGCGCCGATTATTGTGGTCTCATCCATCCGCCTTAAGAGCCTTTCTGCGGCCTCGTCGCGCCCCTCTTTATCGTGCATATTCGCAACTGCCTCGGTAAGCTTCTTTCCAAGCTTTCCCTTTCCCTTGCCTGCAGTTTTGCGAAGCCACTGCTCTGCCTCATCTGAAATCGTGACAGTTATTGTTCCCATATGATGTACGTAGATGAAGCGATTATTTAAATATATCGCAGAAACGCACAAAGTCTTCATGCGTCCAGGGACTTATCCGGCAAAGCCAAAACAGGATTAGGCAGGGGTTTTGTATAGATTGCAATACTGTCTGTACCCTTAAAACCATGGTCCCGAAAAAACAAGTCCCGTTCCTCACCTGTTCTGTTGGTTATGCTGACAGTTGCGGCGCCATACGGAGTGACCCTGAATATTTCCCGCCCTAAAAACCTATAATAATCCATATTGTACGGTCCAAACCATCCGCGTATTAATTCAGGGCAGATGACGCCGCAGTTAATCACGACAGCTGAATTGTCAGGCTGGCTTAACAAATAGGTCAGCCCGTCTGTTTTTATGAGCGTAATCCTTTCATCCTCCAAGCCAAGCCTTCTCCTGGTCATATCGATAAAAAACGGTTCCACCCCGACATATTCACGGGCGCCCCATCTTTCAAGCAGTACTTTGGCTTTTGGGGCTCCGCCAGGACCAAGTTCTATGACTCTTTGGCCATTTAGGTTGACTTTGTGAATTTTAACCAGCCTGTCAAATTCACTGCCATAAGGCGTATCCATCTGCAAATTTTGATTTAAGGCATACCAAACACATTCATCACGGTATGCTAAAACCTGTTCCAAATCCTCCTGTGAAAGACTGCGCCCGCTAAAGAAATCATCCAACAATTCCCTAGGTATTAACTTAGATTCTTTCATTTTCTGCCTGAAAACACCACATGAACGCTTTTTAAGAAGATTCGCTTTTCATGCTGGTAGAAATAATTCTTACCTATTGAAAATAATTCAGTCTTGTGAGTGAAACCGAAACGCTTATTAATGACCTCGATGGAATCGCGGGGCTTCGCATAATATTTTGGTGAGAAGAAACAAAGGTGAGAGAAGATGAATGAAATATACACGGCAAACAAGGCGCCGCACTATCCTTTAACGCTCAACGCAACATACACGTGCTGCACAGGAAAGCACAGCTTCTGGTATGCGGATATCACTGCAGAAAGAAGAATAGACTATTCAATGCACATGAGCATAGAGGAAGCGCTAAAAGAATTCTGTCAGAACAGGCTTGGCATAGGCGGAAAGCTTGTGCTCGGAACAGACCCGATAACAGCGAGGAAAATAGGAGACGCATTCAGCGGAAAAATAAGCAAGGAAAGAAAAATAGCACTTGCACAGCGCGTCATTGAACTCGAGCCATTGCAAGTGGTTAACGAAGCTGCCTAGCAGGGCTCTTCCCAGATTCTCAGGCATTTCTGCTTCAGTTCGCACCAGGAATAGCCTGCTGAGCCAATGCATCCGTGCACGTCACGGTCATTTCCGACGAGCTGTCCTTCAGGTTCAAGCGCAATAGGCTCTTTCGGGCAGCTTCCGTCAGCGCACATTTCCGGGTTAATCGGCGGCATCCTTGCAGGCGCTGTCTCATTGCACTCGCCCTGATATGCTATCTCAACATCCCCTGCTGAGCACTTGTTGCCGTATGTCTTTCCATCAACACCGCATACTGGCATGTATTCCATTGTGCACATCCTTGGCGGTGGCATTATTGACGGCGGCACCTTCTTGTTTGTAACAAGCGGGCCGCAGGCTGAAATAACCAAAAGTCCTAAAACCATAATCGCGATAATTGTTGTTTTCATATTGAATACCTCCGATAAGAACCAGTAAGCAGAACTTGTATATAAACAATATTTGTTACCAAGCTAGAGGGATAACAAAACCGCAAGCTTTATAAACCCCCTACTTTCACTTCGGAGTTCCTTAGTCAAGTGAGAGACGAAAGGTGAGGAAGACAAAATGAGCTATACACACACTAAAACAGTAAAATATCAAAAGATTGAGTATAAGATGGATGGAGTTTCACGCGCCGTGTTATTGCCGCTTGATGCACCTGAATCTGTACTTAGTGCTTACCTGAAAAAGATAACTCAGGCAAACACGCAGCCAGCAGCTCCGGCTCCTGAAAGCCTTGAAGCAGCTGTTGCAACTGCCTGATTTTCTTTCTTTTTTATTCTATTATTTAGATAACAGAAATGCTTAAATAGGGATACCAGTATACATAAATGTATATGGCACTATTTGGCATCGTCGATATAGGCAGCTCTGCAGGATTATGGGCGCTTCTATTCCTGGTTCCACTGATACTCATCTATCTTATAAGGCCCAAACCCAAGCAGATGACTATCCCGAGCCTTATGTTCTTCATGAAGAGCGCAGGGGCAACAAAGCTCACAAGCTTCCTAAGACAGTTCCTGAGAGACTGGCTGTTTCTTCTGCAGTTCCTTATTGTCTTCCTTCTGGCATCAACAATCGCACAGCCATATGTCAATTATTTCCACGACATAACATCAGAGAACACGGTTATAGTTATCGACGTTTCAGCGAGCTCGCAGACAAAGGAAGACGGCAAAACAAGGTTTGACACAGCGGTTGACAAGGCAAGGGCACTGCTCGGCTCAAAGAACACAATAATACTTGCAAAAGACGTGGCGCAGATAGGCGTCCAGGACGTTGATGTTGCTGACACAATAGAATACTTGAATTCCCTGAGGCCGAAAGACACTGCAAGCAGGATTGGCGACGCAGTAATCTTAGGCGGCGAAGTGCTGGCAGGAAGAGAAGGAAGGGTTATTGTCCTAAGTGATTTCATCAACACAGCAGGGCAGGACGCCCACATTGCAAAAGCAGTTGTTGAAACCAGGGGAATAACTGTTGACTTCATCAACACCGCAACAGGAGACCACAGAAGCAACATAGGAATTGTTGACCTGCTTGTGGAGCCGACAACCACCACAGTTTATGTCAAGAACTACGAGCCGTCCCAGCAAAAAGTCAAGGTCGCAATCGGAAACGGTGCAAAAGAGCTCACGCTCGCAGCGCACTCAATAGAGACTTTCTCAATCATCACACCGCCTGACACAACAAAAATCCAGCTCAATGTGCAGGATGATCTCCCTGTTGACAACACCGTGTATGTTTGCAGCCCGGGCGAAGCAAGAACAAAGGCGCTGTTAATCGCAAACAATGCGAGCATTTTCCTTAGGAACGCCCTGCTTGCTTCAGGCGAGATAGAGCTTACTGTCGCAGAGCCGCCAATCATCCCCAAGGACAAGTTTGACGTCTACATAATCCACAATGTCGCAAAGGGCAGCATTCTGCCTGGAACATTTGAGGACCTTGGCAGGAGGGTTGAGGAAGGCGCAAGCGTTATTGTCGCAGCGCAGGAAGACACTGACAAAATGGACTACAAGGGGCTGAGCCCGATTGACATTGGCGGAAGGGCAGAGGGAGGATTCATCACGGTTGAACAGCTCAACAGGTTCACCAAGAACATTGAATTCGGCGCTGTTGATTATTATTTCAGCACAACACCCAAGGAAAGCGCGCTGACAGTCCTCTCTGTTAATGGAAAGCCATTGGTCGCTGTCGGAAGGCGCGGAACAGGCAAGATTGCGTATTATGGAATACTTGAGAAGGCATCTGACTTCCCATACTCGCCTGGCTACCCGATATTCTGGACAGAGTTCATGCGCTTTGTGACAGACCAGCAGGATGTGCGCAACCTGAACTTCAGGACAGGGGACACGATGATACTTGACGCGATGCAGCGCATTGAGACGCCCACAAAGGTGCTCAAGAAGTCAGCATTAATATTTGAGGAAGCGGGAATTTACAAGTTTGAGGACGGCAGGACGCTTGCGGTAAACCTGCTCAACGAGCGCGAGAGCGACATAAACGCAAACACCTCAATGGGCGCAAAGAGCACTGAGTTCGAGCTAACGCCTGTCAAGGAAAAGAGGGAGTTTGACTTTGAGCTTCCGTTTGTAATGCTCGGGTTAATCATACTTTTCATTGAACTGCTTTATGTAAAGTTGTGTGGTACAATATGAGCATATCAACATTTGTCAAGCTGGCTTACAACTACTTTGAACAGCCGTTTGTGCTGCTGCTTGCAATACCGCTCGTACTGCTTGCTCTCTGGCTCCTCAGGAAGGATTTCATCAAGCTCAAGGAAGACCCTGATATTGTGAAGCAGAAAAAGCGCGCGAGACGGGTAATGGTTGTCACGCGCACGATAATTATCATCTGCCTCTGCATAGCCCTGGCGTCTCCGTACATACAGCACGAGAAAATAATTGAGGGCGACCCGTTCATCAAGCTCATGATAGACAACTCGACAAGCATGGAACTTTTCGAAACCATTGCCCCTGACCTTGCCGCAAAGCTTGAGAAGCGCCTGACTGTTGAAACAAAGACAATCGCGACAGGAGAGCGTTCAGACATTGGCGACGCAATACTTAACAACCTTGAGCCAGGGCAAAGCGTCCTGCTCGTAACAGACGGCAACAGCAACTTTGGCGCAGACCTCGGGGATGTGGCGCTGTTTGCTGGCAAGCTGAACGCCACAATCAACGCAATCCAGCTCACCCCGAAGGAAAACGATATTGGAATCGCAATCCTCGGACCGTCAAAGACAATGGCAGATGTTGACAACACATTCACGATTGTCATCAATCATGTCGGAAAGAAAGACCCTGTGCATGTTATTGTGACACTGGACGGCGCGACGCTCCTTGACGAAGTCACAGCAGACCCTGTAAAGGAAATCACGCAGAAGCTGTCCCAAGGATACCACAAGATGACTGCGATGATTGACACAAAGGACTACTTCCAGCAGAACAATGTATTCTACAAGACAATAAAGGTTGTTCCAAAGCCGCGAATCCTGTTTGTCTCAGACAAGGAATCGCCGATGAGGACTTTGCTCAATGAGCTTTATGTTGTTGACGGGCTTTCATCAGTGCCGACTGACCTCAAGGACTATTATGCAATTGCAATCAATGACATTCCTGCTGACAACCTCAAGGACGCGACAGAACGCATAAACGAGTTTGTGTCTGACGGCAATGGAATGGTAGTAATGGGCGGAAAGAACTCGTTTGACAATGGCGGATACAAGGACTCAATGTTCGAGACCATGCTTCCTGCCTTTGTCTCAACGCCGGGCAAGAAGCCAGGTGAGATAAGCGTGGCTGTTGTGGTTGACATCTCCGGAAGCACAGGGGCGCCTTTCGGAAGGTTCACAAGCACTGCGGAGTTTGAGAAGTCAGCCGCAATAGGAATCTACAAGGATTTGAGGATGGATATCAGGCTCGCGGTCATCGCGTTCAACACGCAGGCATACCTCATATCAGAGCCAAGCCAGGTTTATGAAAAAGTCGGGCTTGAGGACCGCATAGGAAGGCTCAAGTTCGGCGGCGGAACACTGATGCAGGCAGGAATGCTCAAGGCAGTCGCAATGCTCTCCCAGATGGGCGGAAGCAAGAACATCATCATAATGAGCGACGGAAAGACACAGAGCGAGAGCGCGGCAATTGAGTCTGCAAAGCTCGCGGCAAACGAGGGAATAAAAATTTACACAGTCGGGGTCGGGCCCACAACAAACGAGAACCTTATGATGCAGATGGCTGAAATAGGAAACGGAATCTACTTCCGCGCAACAGAGGAAACCAAGCTCAGGATTATTTTCGGGGATGTTGAGGAAAATCAGCAGAAAGAAGGGACAATGGGGCTTGTGGTCCTCAATGCAAACCACTTTATCACAGAAGGCTATGACCCCAAGGCAGACCTGCACGGCTTCAACCAGGCAGTGCCAAAGACAACAGCAAGGCTCCTGCTGACAACAACAACAGGAGAGCCAATACTCACTGTGTGGCGCGTCGGGCTCGGAAGGGTCGCTGCGTGGACAACAGACGACGGCACAGAATGGGCTGGCGATGTCCTGAACAAGATTAACAGCAGGATTTTCGCAAGAATGTTCAACTGGGCAATAGGAGACCCGGACAGGAAGGCAGAGAGCTACATTGACGCAAAAGACACGATTGTGAATGAGCCTGCAGAGATTACGATAAAGTCACCCACGCCGCCGGAGGCAAAGGGAGTTACATTCTACAAGATAGATGAGGATTTGTATTCTGCGGCAATAACCCCGCCAACAGTCGGCTTCCAGGAAGTCTCAGGCGCATTGTTCGCGGCAAACTACGCCCGCGAGTATGGCGGGCTTGGCTTTAATGAGGAGCTGAGCAGGATTGCGATGAGCACAGGAGGAAAAGTGTTTGACGCAAATGACATAGACGGCATAGTGCAGTACACCAAGGCAAGGGCGCGGCGCATTATCAACACAAAAGACCGCCTTGGCTGGCCGTTTGTCCTGCTTGCAGTCATAATTTTCCTCATAGAAATATTTATAAGGAGACTTGTCAGGAGGGAATGACATGGCATACATAACCAGAAACGCAAACATCGTCCTTTTGTTCCTGATTTTAATCAGCGCAGGAGCCCTTGTGGCGGCAACAGTGTTCTTCCAGGAGAACTTTGACCGCATAAACACGGCATACAATTCAAAGCTCAGCCAGCTAACACAGGTAACGGCAGACCTTACGGACAAGCAGGCAGCGCTTGACCAGATAAAGAATGAGCTTACGCTCAAGGCAGCACGCGAAGAGCAGTTCTCACAGCAATACTCAACTGTCAAAACAGAAAAAACACAGCTTGAGGGCGAGAAACAGCAGCTCACGCAGGTGAAGAAGAGCCTGGAAAACGAGCTTGAAAGCACTGAAAACCAGCTTGTGACCACCAAGAACTCGCTTGAGGCATTCAAAGGGGAGAACGTGCTTTTGAAGGCAGACCTTATAGAAGCGAATGCAGATATTGTGGCATTAAACAAGAAGATTGACGATTACAAGGACAGCATAGACGCCCTGCAGTCAAAGATATCCTGCCTGCAGACACAGCTCGCAAAGCCTGACGCAGAGGAGGGCAGCTGCTGATGGTGTTGAAGCCGATAATCGCGGCATTGAAGGAATTGCGCAGCGCGATTTCGCAGATAACAATCTTCACAGCACTGCTTGACACCCTTGTGGTTTTCCTGATTTGCGCACTTGTGCTGATACTGATATCGCTTCCCTGGTGGTACGCGCTGGTGCCTGCGCTCATTTACGGCGCCGTACACCTGTACAGGAACATAAGGAAATACAAGAACCTCGCGTATGTTGAGGAAAAGGTGCCTGAGCTTCAGGAGCAGCTGATAACAGTCGCTGACAACACAGACAAGGAAAACGCGATTGTCACAAGCCTGCAGGAGGATGTGCTGAGGGGGATGAGGGCTATCAAGACATCATACTTCCTCAGCTTCGGAAGGCTTGCGCGCGAGCTTATCACTCTCGCAGTCGTGAGCATACTGATTATAACAGTCTCTGCGCACGGCGTGAAATTCCTTGACTTCAATGATGTGCTCAAGGACCTTGGCAAGCTTGGGCAGGGTGCAGGAGCCTATGACCTTTCAAACATGAGCCTTGAGTTCCTTGAGAACATGAGCGAGGACATTTACGGCAACAAGAGCATTGAGGAGCTTGGCAATGACGAAATCCAGATGCAGCTCTCGCCTGTGCTGAGCGACATTGACATCAGCAAGGTAAGCCCGCCTGAAAGCAAGGAGTTCAAGAGCTCTTTGCCGCAGGAAATCAAGGCGACAACAGACGTCTCGTTCCAGGAAAGCATTCCCAAGGGATACCAGAGGATTGTCAAATCATATTTCCGTGAAATCGCAAAAACTTCATAATCAATGCCAAACATAATAATCAATGAAAATGTTATGTTTGGCAAGCATGATAGACGCAATACCAATAAAATTGTGCGTCTATCACAAAAAAGGAGGATGAAAAATATGAGATTGGAAGACACCAAGAAAACATTTGACCACCTGCTCCACGAGATGAACAGGGTGATCGTCGGAATGGACGAGGTGCTTAAGCAGATGGTAGTGTCCCTGCTTACGAACTCGCACGCAATACTGGAAGGTTATCCGGGGCTGGCAAAGACGCTCAGCATCAAGACAATGGCGCAGCTTCTGAGCCTAAAGTTCTCGCGTATCCAAAACACGCCTGACCTTATGCCGTCGGACATCACAGGAACGTACATCATTGAGGAGACAACAGGCGGCAAGAGGACTTTCAAGTTCCAGCCCGGCCCTGTCTTCGCAAACGTCATCCTGGCAGACGAAATCAACCGTGCAACACCAAAGACGCAGTCTGCTTTGCTTGAGGCAATGCAGGAAAAGCAGGTCACTGTCGGAAACAGCACTTTCAAGCTCGAAGAGCCGTTCTTCGTGCTTGCAACGCAGAACCCGATTGAACAGGAAGGAACATATCCCCTGCCTGAAGCACAGAGCGACCGTTTCCTGTTCAAAATCAGGACAGAGTACCCGACCTTTGACCAGGAGCTGGAGATTGTCAACAGGTATGCTGAAGAGGAAAAGCGGGTTACATTGAAGCCGGTGCTGAGCCGCGACGAGCTTATGTTCCTGCAAAGCCTCACAAGGCAGGTGCCAATCGCTGCAGACATCAAGAAGTACGCTGTCTCGCTTGTCACCGCAACAAGGCAGAAAAAAGACCTGATTGAATACGGCGCTTCACCGCGTGCATCAATCGGCATTGTGCTTGCGGCAAAGGGAAGGGCGCTGCTTGAGGGAAGGAAGTACGTGTCAAAGCAGGACATTAACCTGATGGCGCTTCCAGTGCTGAGGCACAGGATTATCCTGAGCTTTGAGGCAGAAAGGCAAAACCTCCACGAAGACGACGTAATCAAGCAGTTCCTTAAGTGAACTTATGGCAATTGACCTAAGCTTCCTGCACCAGCTGGACAGGATGTCGCTGATTATCAACAAGCGGCTTACATCCAACTATGTGGGAGAGCGAAGGGCTGTTGCGACTGGCCGCGGGCTTATTTTCAAGGACCACGCGATTTACACGCCAGGGGATGACTTCAGGGCAATTGACTGGAAAGTGCTTGCCCGGCTTGACAAGCTGTTTATCAAGCGCTTTGAGGAGGAAAGAAACCTCACAGTCCACGTCATAATTGATTATTCCGGCTCCATGGGATTTGGCCAGAAAGTCAAGAAAGTGGATTATGCAGACATGCTCGGGCTTGGATTCTGCTATATGGCAATGAAGCACAATGAAAGGTTTGTCGTGAGCACTTTTGCAGACCGCCTTGAGGTTTTCAAGCCAAAAAGAGGCAGGACAAACCTGATGAGGGCGCTTGACTACCTGAATGAAAGGAAGCCAAAAGGGCTGAGCAAGTTTGAGGCGTCCCTTGCTGCTTACAAGAAGCGCATCAACACAAGGTCTTTTGTTGTTATCATGTCTGACTTCCTGTATGACCCTGCAGAGATAAAGAGCGCGATAAAGCGCTACAGGGACCACCACGTTGTCCTTATCCAGGTGCTTGACAAGACAGAGGCAGAGATGAACATTGAGGGCGACTTCAAGCTTGTTGACGCAGAAACAGATGACACGCTCAGGACTTTTATCTCGCCATACGCAAGGAAGAATTATTTGCAGCAAATGGCAGAGCACCAGGCGAAAATAAGGCAGGCGTGCGATGAAATCGGCGCGAAATTCTTTGTCTTCAGCACAGATTACCCGATATTTGACGCATTCTATACTGTTTTGAATGAGTGATTACCATTTAAACGTCCTGTGCCACTTTGCAACTTCCCTGTTCAGGTCTTTTGCTTCCAGGATTGCGTCATCAATAGTGGTTTCTAGTGGGCGCAGTGAAATCACTTCTGTCCTGAACCCTTTTCCGTGCTTTTTGCGCTCAGCTGTCGCGATAAATACTGCCTTCTGATTCTGCCTGTAAGCGTTTATGGCATACTGAGGAATCCAGATTGAGAGCCCGTTCCTTGAATAGCTCCATGCCTCAATCGCATCTGGAAGGAATTCCCTCTTGAATTTGCTTTCCGGAAAAGGAAGCCCCTGCCAGACCTCCCAGTAGTAAGTCTTGAATGGCTTTTTCTCAGGTGTGTATTTTAGGTAGTCTTTTCCCATCACGAATCAGAAATGCTGCCTGAGGGCGGTTTATAAAGATTATTGAATTCCAAAGTCAAGCGAAGGCTCGCGCTTTATTGGCTTTGAAAAGTCAAGCTCAAGAACTGCTGGCTCAAAGCTGTCTTCAAGGTATTTCAGCTCTGTATCTGTCAAAGGAGTGAGCGTCATCTCAGGCTCAGAAGGCTTGTCCCAGATAAAGTCAAGGACTGGCTCTGCCTTTGGCGCAGGTGCTGTTGGCGCTGGCGGTATTGAAGGAGCTTCTGCAAATGCTTTTGCTATCTGCGCGGCTGCGTCGTTAGCCTGTATGACTGCATAATTAACTGCTTCAGGCGCTTTTGTAAAGTGGCTTGCTAATTTGTTTGCAGCCCCGAAAAGTGAAAAGCGCTTTGCTTCGACAACAGGCTCTTCTTTAATCGGCACAGCAACTGGCTCTTCCTGTTTTGTTATAGCAACCTGCGCTTCCTGTTTCAGAGGCTCTTCTTTTCTGGTGCCAGCCTGCTCTTCCTGCTTCTGAGGCTCTTCTTTGTCAATCAAAAGATAGTCAAGCCCAAACATCCCGCCAATTGTCAAAGCAGCAGCTGTTGCAGTTGCGGCAAGGAATTTTCTGAATCCGCTTACTGGTTTCTTTACGTGCCTGCGGATTGTCCTGGTTTCGTAGTCTTTTCTGCCTGAATAAGGGGCTATGCTCTGGAATTTCTTCATCATTGCCCAGTTTTCAGCGCTGTCATTTGCATAAACCTGCTTTTTAAGTGCCATCAGGATTCCAGGTTTGCTTTTGAGCGCTTCCTCAAGCTCGAGGCTGTTCTCGTTTTTGAGCATATTAAGCGCAGCAACCTTTGCACTTACACTGCCTTCTTTTGCAGCTTCAGAAACGTCGCTGATTACCCTGTCGTATGTAATCATGTAGTCAATCATTTTCTCCCTTACTTTATCCAGCCTTTGTTTGCGCCTCTCAGATGCAGGGTCTTTGGCCGTAGTGTATTTTGCACGCAATTGAAGGTCAGCAAATTGCCTGCGTGATTCCGGATTGAATTCGCAGTCTGTTATTTTGCAATCAATGTCGCGAAGTGTGTTTTCCAGCTCATCAAATGACATTGGTTTGATTTGAGGGGCATAAGTGATTTCCTCTTGCGTTTCAACTGGCTCAGTTGTTTCAACCGGTTCAAGCACAAGATCAAGCACGGGTTCAGCCTGGCTTTTCAATGCACAATCAACAGCATTCTGGATACGTGCATAAAGCCCGATAAAGCGTGCATCTGGCTTGTTCAGCGTGAGTGAATATTCATCAGCAGCCTTTAATGTCTGCTCAAGCAGGTTATACTTGCTCTTGTCAAACGTATTGCTGTGTATGCTCTGCATTATCTCATCAACCTGCTCTTCAAGGCGGGCGTATGGCACGTCTTTGTTTGCAGAGTCAGAAACAATGTCTATGAACTGGAGAAGCAGGCTGTAGTCTCCAACCATGCCTATTTTCGCGCCTATGCGGACCATTTCCTTGCTTCTCAGGAGTTCATCAAAAACATCCTTTTTATCATGCTTAAGCAAGTACAGCGCAGCAACCTTTGACCTGGGGTCTCCGCCATTATCCATTGTGGAAGGGTTCTGGACGAATTGTTCGCATTCCCTGACGTAATCAGAGAGCGCCTTCTGGCTCGTAGAACTAACTTCTGCAGGATTCTGTGCTTCACTCATGCACTATACGCTGTTTTTCAAGTATATAAACCTTCCTATTTTAACTACTCCTCAGTAGATAAAAACATAAGGTTTAAATATGGCGGGCTTTTTACCAGTGTCATGGCTGAACAAAACAGGGACATTGCAACATTGTTCGGTGACGCGTACTCAAAGAGCGCGCCAAGGGTTCTAGGAGACCAGCACGGCTTACTTCTTGACACCCTTGAAACAAAGCTCGCAGGCAAAAACGACCCTGTTGTTCTTGTTTTGGGCCCCGGAGGCCAGGTTCTACCGTATTCCTGCCAATACACTGATGGCAAGCTTGGTGATTCAAACCGCGACAGGATGAAGAAAATAATCCGCGACGGAAAACTGATACTTCTTGACTACGTTATTGACTTTGACCAGAATGGGCTTGTCAAGGGATTGTACACACTGACAAAGACAGGATTTTTTGACAAAGCCGCTGACAGTTCTGTTATCTTCAATGTTGGAAAGTTTGCCACAGGTGAAACAATTAACCCTGCTGACCTGAAACCTGCCACGGTTTCATTTGTAAAAAACAACCTCAGGGATAACCTGAAAGTCGCTGACTCTTCTGTTGACCTTGTTGAGGCAACCCTTTCAATCCATCACGCTTCTGTCACAAGGGATGAGCTTAGGCGCGTTTACAGGGAGATTTCAAGGGCTCTGAAGCCAGGGGGCATTGTGCATCTTGGCGAAGGAAACGTAAACATGAACTATTCTGAAGACAAGCTTGTCAGAATTGGGCAGGATGTTTGCGAATATCTTGGAACACCAGTCCATCTTGAAGACAACAGGGATTCAGGAAACGGATATGTCCTGAATGCGATGTTTGTGCCTGGCAAAAAATATGACCGCCTGCCTGCATTTAGCAAACTCAAAGATGCAGTCCTTCCTGCAGAAGTTCTTGTTGACAAGGATGGAATTGTTCATGTTACCGCTCAGAAGCCCATTGATCTGATGCGCACTCTGCACGGCAAGGGGTACAAGAGCCTTAGCATTGAACATGGCTCAGCTGTCACAATGCCATTGATAGACCCGTCCATGCCTGAGGATGTTGCAGGGCACATTAATCCTGTTGACGGATATTACGCGGCAATCAAGTCGCGCATAGTCAGAGGATATCAGGGAGTTGATGACGAGCTTGTTGCAAAAATCTCAAAAGGTCTTGCAGATGAAAGCGGAAAGGCAAGAAAGGGAATAGTTGAGTATTACATGGGCGAGCCGCAGATTCTGGCTGCGCTTAATGATGTCGGCTTCAAAGATGTGCAGGTCAAGCACCATGAGATAGAGCCGTTCTACAATATTACCGCAGTTAAGCCTGCCTGAGAATTATTTCTTAATTCCCCAGTACTTTGCCAGCACGCCTGTCAGGATTCCTATTGCTATTGAAATGAGCAACCCTGTTGTGAATTTATACAGGTCAGTGAACAATCCTGTGAGCAGGACTATTATCCCTATTCCGCCCATCAGCTTAATCACTGCTTCTTTTTGTTTCTTGCTTTTTTGTTTCTTGTTCATTGTGCAAACACCTCAATGCCATTGTTTCTCATCATCATATACGCAGTCAGCCCTGTGAATATTATGTTGATAATCATCTGGGTGATGATGCCGTATGCAATGTATCTTCTTTTCTCAAAGAAATACGCGATGCTCAGGGCATACAAAAACACCAGCGCGACGCCGATAAAAATGATTTTCATGGGCACCTGCTGCATATTCATCATCAACAAAAGCAGGCCGTTTTTTACTATTCCCGCAACAACCATCATCGCAAAAAAACCAATGCAAAAATCAGTTACTTTTTGGCTTTTCTTCTTGTATTTCATTTCAACTCCATTCCAACAAGCTCGTTAATCTCATCCTCTGAAATAGCGCAGCCGTTCAGCTTGACTCCCCAAAGAACAGAGTCAAGGAGCTCTTTCCTTGCGTTTGGAACCTTGACTACATAGTTGTCCAGCAATCCCTTTTCGTATGCAATCGTCACAAGCTCTGCAGAGCGGATTATTTCCACATGGCGGGTTATGTTCCTGAACTGTTCAAGGCGCCCTGTGTCCACGTGAAGCTTTGTGCGGAGCCTGTGCGACATCAGCTCCTGAAGCTGCTCAGGGGTCTCAAGCAATGACCTTGTGATACGCTCGTCCATCACAACCCTGTTTATTCCCAGCCCTGAAGCAGCGGCAAGGGTTTCCATTTCGCCGAGCTGGACAATACTTATCGGCGACTTTTGCGCCCAGAAAACCGTGTTTGCCATGTCAAGGAACTGCAATGCCCTGCTTTTCAGCTCAGGCTTGTCAATGACTTTCAAATCGCCCTGTTCTATCAGGCGCTGGACCTGCAAAGCCTCAAACTTGAACTTCTTTGTCGCCAATGGGCGGTCAACAAGCTCCCTTTTAACGCTTGAAACCACATAGAATTTTGTGCTTGTTTTTTTCTGCAAAGCCTCAACCAGCCAGAGGAGGTTGTTTGTGGTTAGCGAGATTACAGGCCCTGCATCAAGGAGTATTTCTGTCATTGGAACCAGCTCCTCGCGAGCTTCAGGCGGTGCTTCACAGGCACTCCGAGCTCGTGCTCAGGGATTTGCGTCTTTCCAAAATAATCCTGCAATTCCCACTGTGATATTCCGAGCAGTTCAGCAGTCCTCGCCAGGGAGATGCCGTGCTCTGACATCTTGCTTGCCTTCTTGATTCTCGCCTGGTTAATCACCTCTGTAATGTAGAGGCTTATCTTTTCATCAAGCTTTTTCACTTCCTCAAAAATGCGCTTGACAACAGTCCTGTAAACATCCTCCTTGCCAAGCTCAAGAGCGTCCTTTGCTTCCTGCAAAAGCGAGGCAACCTGGGGGACAGGTATTTTCTCGTCACAGCAGCGCTGCACAATCTTGCTCAGCGCGTAAATGACAACTGCAAATGAAACAGAGTCATCATCCTGGAATATGCTCGCGTCGTGGATGACGTGGTTGCTCAGCTCGCTCAAAGCGTGGTGGTCCTCAGCCTGCAAACTTGCCAAAACCTGCTCAATCACCTCAAGAATGTCCTTTTTCAGTATGTCTCGCATGAGAGTCAATTGCTGT
Organism: uncultured Methanosarcinales archaeon; assembly: GCA_964353335.1. GTDB lineage: Archaea > Nanobdellota > Nanobdellia > Woesearchaeales > ARS49 > JAWAAW01. Next base: position 120,024 of record CAYGVI010000002.1, on the reverse strand, counting down.
TAAGAGTATATAAATTTATTTCTGCAATGTGAGAGTCTTCAGAACTGTCGGTGAGACTGTCAGCTGCGGTTTTACTATAATTGGGGTGAATGTGGATGGCGCAGGGGCAGTTGTAGGCACTCCGCACTCGCCGTCATCACAGCCATACGGGCAGGCAATGTTTTCAGAAGCAAGATTGCCGCTCTGGCAGTAATACTCAAGCACTTCCCTTGTGTTTGCACAGGAGTCAGTGTAAGTGTTTGAACTCTGCGTACCGTCTGTGTAAGAGGTGGTAAGCGTCACTGTTCCCTTGTTTTGTGCATCCCTTCCCTTGTCATTTTCCCTGCAGGTTGTTGTTCCTGTCCGTGCAGTGTCAGGGGTGTATGTTGTCACAGGGGTGGTCGGCTGCCTCTCGCACATCTTTTGGACGCAATAAGCATATGTTGTCGCGCTTCCATCAGCGCTCTGCCAGCATTCCCTTTCGCAGTCTGTTGGCTTTCCGCAGTCAACATCAAGGCAAATCGCAAGAGCCTCCTTGTTATTGCTGTATTTTGTCCTGCAGGTGTCTTCGCAGGTCTGTTCGCGGCATTCCCTTTGCACGCATGCCTGGTAAACTGTCGGGCTTCCCTGTGATTTCTTCCAGCAGGTTGTTTCGCAGGGGTCTCCTGGGTTGCAGTCAAGCCTGAGGCACAATGCGTAAGCGTCCTTGTTTGAGCTGTATTTTGTCTTGCAGTTTTCCTCGCAAGTATTGCATTCCCTTTGCACGCATGCCTGGTAAACTGTCGGGCTTCCCTGTGATTTCTTCCAGCAGGTTGTTTCGCAGGGGTCTCCTGGGTTGCAGTCAAGCCTTAAGCACAATGCGTAAGCGTCCTTGTTTGAACTGTATCTTGTCCTGCAGGTGTCTTCGCAGGTTTCAGGCGCGCAGCGCTCTTTTACGCAAAGGTCGTATTTTGTCTTGTCCTTTCCAAATGCCTGCCTGCAGTATTCCTCGCACGTGCAGTTCTGCTGTTTAGGGCAGTCAGGGCAAGTTTCGCAATCCGGGCATTCCCTGCATCTTTCTCCGCAGCTTGCAGAGACAGTTATTCCGCCGCCTGAGCCAGTCATTACACCGTCGCCTATTGTGAGAGTGCCTCCATAAATGCGCGGCAACAACAAAAATATCAGGATTAACACTATTATTTCAAGCAAAATCAGGACAAGCAGAGGCTTTGGCAATACCGAAGGCTGCCTTCCTGCGTGAAATTCAGTGTAATCCAGTGCCATTTTTGCTCAGGCCAATAATGCTGATGACGGTCTGCATTGTGTTATGCACCGCTCCATGACAGTCGGCTGGTTAGCATATTTCTCCCTGCAGCTATCTTCGCAGGTGGGTGTCTGGGGATACGCTGGAGTTCCTGTTGGTGTTGTTGGTGTCTGCGGCTGCGTGGGAGTGCCTCCTGTTGTGCATTCCTGCCTTATGCATGAATTATAAGCAGTCGGCTGGTTGGCATAGCGCTTCCAGCAGCTTCGCTCGCACGGGTCTCCATCATTGCACTCAACATCAATGCATGTCTTCAAAGCAGTTGGGCTGTTCGCATACCTTGTCCTGCAGTTAGTCTCGCAGGTGTTTGTTCCCGGGCAGTCTGGGCACGTGGGGCATCTTCCCCCGCCGTCACAGCAGGCGGCATTTACTACTATTCCACCGCCTCCTGTCATAACCTTTCCGTCAGCGCCAATTACCTTTCCGCCCCAATGGTATGGGAACCAGAACAGCATGAGCAATATCATCACTGCCAAGCCGATAACAATCAGCAAAAGCAGAATATTTGTCCCGAATGTGGGTTGTCTTGGTGAAAACATAACAGTTCGCGAATCTTGTGCCATAAAAGCACCTCCTTTTATAGCTGTTTCAGAGAGGAGAGTATAAAAGGTTTGGTTGCTACTCGCGGGTAGGGTATCACTCAAACCTGAAGCCGCAGGTGTCCTTTGTGATTTGCTCTTCCTCTGTCCTTGGATATATTCTGCAGTTCAAAGGCCTAAATGGGTGGATAGAACAGTATGATTCCCCATTTGGCTTGAATTTCAGGAACGGGCAGACATTAGGAAGCTTGCAGCACGCACCGCAGTTAATGCATTTTCCTTTCCTGTTCTTTGCGACAGGAAGAACGCAGGTAGCAGTACGCTTTAATTTCGCGCCCCAGGTATTTCTTGTTTTGTCAACCATTATCAACCGCTTCAGAAATCAATTATATTAAGGTTGTGGAGCAGGTAGCAGCACTGTTCTTTGGTAAGTGATTTTGATATTGCCGTTCATTGTTGACACCCTTAATCCGCCAAGAGCAGGTTCACCTATTGGCGCATACTTGCCGCCGCCTTTGGGTTCCATTCCTTGAATGTTGGCATTGCCTTTTATTGCAAATGCGTCAATTGCCAATGGCGCATGCAATTTCAGCTCAATATCACCGTTCATTGCCTCAATTGTCCCTTTGTGCGCAACATCGCCTTTTACAAAGCCGTTCATGGTCTTGACTGCGAGTTCCAAATCAGAGATTCCTTGCGGAAGCCAGAGCTGGCCTTTAAGGTCGTCGATAAACAAAGTGTTGTTCGAGTATGACGGCGCCCTGCGGGTGTCGCCTTTAACCTTCACCTTGCTGCCTTCCTGCAGGCGCAAGTCAAGTGATTCGTTCAGGGAATAAAGAACAACCCTGTCTCCTGGCTTGACGTCATAATCCTGGTCTATTTCATAATCAAACCTGTTTCCGCCGATAAAGATGCCATTGCCGGATATTTCAACTGAACTGTCTGAGTGAGAATGCGCCCTGATGTGGAGCCCGCCTGCATTATACTGCGCAGTGCTGCCAGGTATCATTATGTTTTTTCTTTTGATCATGCTGTAATCTTAACAATATTGCTGCTTTTAAAGTTTCGGCTTATCAGCAGATTAATAAGCCGCGTTTTCTTACTGAATCAGATGGCAGATCAAGATCAGGATTCTTATCTGAAATTAGAAGACGGGTCTAAAATATGGTGCCAGAAAATAGCAGGAAAAGAAGGCTTCCTGCCATTTGTTTTCATTCATGGGAACGCGCAGAACCATACGACTGCAGATGCATGTTTGAAGCATCTCAATTCGCTCGGCCATCCTGTCCTTGTGTATGATTTGCCAGGCCATGGGAAATCTGACAGTTATCATGACGGCAAATATTCCATGGAGAGATTCACTGATACGCTTGCTAAAGTTCTGCAGTATTCAAAGATTGATAAGCCGGTATTAATCGGGCATTCCATGGGCGGAATGATAGCTTTGCAGTACGCTGTCCAATATCCTGAAAAAATTGCAGGGCTTATTTTGGTTGACACTTCAGACCTTGACCCAATTAAAGCAAACAAGACGATCCCATTAGCCAGCATAATACCTGACATAATCAAAAATTCGTATGCGCTGTTTAAATCAAAAGGAACATACCAGTTTGATAAAAACCCGCAATTAAGTGAGAATGAAATATTATCCGCAGGCCTGGATTGCACTGTCCCCCAGGCATTGGAAGGAAATTTTAATGCGACTAACTCATACGATGTGCGGCAGAAGTTAAACTCTTTAAACGTTCCAATTCTTATTTTGCGCGGTGAAACCGACGCTTTAATGACCCAGGAAATGAACAGCGAAATGCAGAAAAGAATGAAAAATTCCAGACTGGTTGTGATTCCAAAATACGGGCACAATTTCTTAATCCAGAGACCGGATTTATTGCAGCAAACTATTGAGCAGAATTACGATTTTATTGTAAGCAAAAACACTTGATGAAGATGGTTATCTATAAGACTCAGCCATATTTGGGGGTAAAACCCGTTCTTCAACCATTTTCTTTGTTTTTTGCTCAACAGTCATAAAATACGGTTTTTCATTAAAGTGCTTGTTCAATATCTTGCAGTTTTCTTCCAATGTATGGTCAAGTGTGCCGCTCTCAAGAATCTGGCCTGTTGCCACTAATTTTCTTGCTTCAGTAATATCTTCAGTCTTTTCGTAGATTATTACTTGAATACTGCAGCCGGCGAGTGTTAATGCAGTTGTTCTGTGGCTGCCGTCTAACATGAAATACTGCGCTGCAGGATTCTCGTCCTCAAATTCTTCAAATCTCTTGCGCAATTTGGCATCAAAATAGTTCAGCACAATTTCTTTCATTATTACCGGAACAAAAGGCACTTCTTTGCCCAGCTTGCATTTACTGAAATACTCATTTAGAACGTTAGCACTATGCACAGGATAATCATTTAAGGTAACTATCTGATTGGGGCTTAATTTGATTGTTTTCATAATCTATACAAAACAAGGAAATTCTTTATATAATTAGCGCCTCAATCCACAGTAAACAGCGTGTCATCGTGGTCTACGTCAAAGAAGCCCAAGCGAGCTCCAGCGTCCAGCCATCCGTGGGCATAATTCAAAGCTGCAAAGGCAGTCACAATGTCGCCTTTCTGTTCGAAGTGCTTTGCGTCAGAAAAATACCTTTGAGCCATGTCAAAAACCACGTGCGCAAGACAATACGTGCAGTAACACTTGGCTTGTGGTTTTTGAGCATGCTCAGAAATGCGCGGCATTTCTGACATATCTAAAAAGTCTTTTGCCTTGGCTTCCCAGTCGATTGTTTTCGCCTTGGCTATTTTGACTTTCTCAAGTGCCCTTGAAGTGACGTCAAAGTACTTTTTCAGCTTTTCAGGAGTTATTTCCGAGCTCATGCCATCTTTGCCTTTTCAGCCGCCTTTTGGGCGCGCTTGGCAGGCAATGGGCGTTTCACAGTTATGGGCAAAACGTCCTTCTCAAGCTCGAGCTTGGCAATCTCAATAGGGTTGTAGCCTATCTTTTCCAGGTCCTTCTCAGAAAGAGTGACAAGGAAAGGGGCGCCCATTGAAATCTGCAAAGCTCGCGAGCCAATCATCCTGGCGATTTCGTACTTTGTGTGCTTTTCGCGTTCTTCTGCTTTTGCCATTGGAATCACCTTTGAAGCTTCTTGCGCAGCTCTTTTGCCTTGGCTTGCGCAATGTCTATCATTGCGATAATCTCGTCTGCAGACAGGGGCATTTCTCCGCCTTTCTGCATTGCACAGACCATGTCCTTGTCGTTGAATGCAACAGTCAAACGAGCATCCAGCACTTCCTCTTCGGCAGGCAATGGGTCAACAAGGATATTGCCGCCAACCCTGATGAGAGTGACTTCGACAGGGCACTGCTGCAATGGAAGCTTTTTCTCAGTCTTCTTGGTGTAGTCAACCTCGCCTTCATCGCTAATTTCAGGGAATACCGTGTCCCTGAGAGCAGCGACAGCAGCCAAAGCAGCCGCGTCAAGCAGGTTTCCTTCGTCATTGATTGTGCAAACGTCAATCATGACGCTCCAGACCTTCTCTTTCTCCTTGATGCAGAGCTTTGTAAGGTCAATTGCCTTTGTTTCCCTGATTGCGCGGTCAATGACACGCGCAAGCTCAGTTGCCTGGTCTCCTGGCGGTCCTGTCTCAAACAGCGGGCTGCTCATAGGTGTCAGCTCTGCGTTAATCATCAGGTTGCCTTGGGCAGGAGTGTCAGGGTAAGGCGTGCCAACGCCGAGCTTTACGCCCGCGATGACTTCTGTCTCGCCTATCTTCACCCTGGCGCTTCCTTCTGCCATGTGGGACACGCCGTATTCTATTGATATCTGCCTGTATTCGTCCATCTTTCTTCCGTCATACCTGAGCGATTTTGCCAGGTATTTGAGAATATGTTCTTTCAGTATCATGCTCTCACCTTCTTGTGCTCTTCAGGAGCGAACTTTGCCTTCAAAGCCTCCTGCTGGACCTTGTAAATCTCCATTGCCTTCTGCTTGGCGATTTCCAAGACCTTTTTCAGGTCCTCTTTCGGAACTTCGCCGTCAAGCTGAAGCAATGAGAACTTGTCCATGGACGGGATGTAAGCAACCGGAATGTCCGAGATGCCGACCTCGCAGTCCTCATAGCCGTCAATGTCAGCCATTATCTTTCCTTCATAGTGCCCCATTGAGAGTGCGACAACAAGGTCTTTCATTATAAGGCCTGCGTCAGCAAGAGCCATTGCAGCTGCGCATATCGCAGCGCACCTTGTCCCTGCGTCTGTCTCAGGCAGCTCGATAAAGACATCGATAACTGCGTTCGGGTATTCCTTCAGGTCAAGCACAGGAAGCAATGACTTTGCAATAAGCATGCTGATTTCCTGGCTTCTCCTTCCGCCTCCGGGCCTAACTCTTTCTCCGTGCCCTGAGAACGGCATCATGTTGTAGCGGCACCTTAGTATTCCTGTTTCAGGGTCCTGCTTGAACTTCGGGTGAAGCTCTCGCGGGCCGTAAACAGCCGCATACGCGACAGTGTGCCCCATCCTGAACATCGCGCTTCCATCAGCGCGCGGAATTATGCCGACCTTTCCTGCCATCGGCCTAAGCTCTTCCCAGTCCCTTCCGTCGTGGCGCTTGGGATATGCCTGTTTTACTGCTTTAGCTGCCATTTTAATCGTGCCCCCTTGGTGCGCCGCCAAAACGCCTTGGCGGACCGTGCCTTGCGTGCGGCCTTGGACCGCTGAAATCCCTGCGCTCGCGGAATTCCCTTCTTTCCTCCTGCGGAGGCTCGTGGAATTCCTCTGAAGTGCTGGCTGTCACAACAGGTATTTCAACAGGCTTTCCTGTCGCCTGCTCGAGGTATGCCTTCATCCTTTCGGTAAGGCCTGGCAAATGCGCCTCTTCCTCGACTTTCTTGATTGCATTGACTGCCTGCATTTCCTGCTCAGGCGAAGGTGCCTGGACCCATATCCAGCCGTTCTGCCCTACAGAGATGTCGCAGCCTGTTGCGTTCTTTATCATCATGACCATGCTGCCTTCCTTTCCGATGACGCGCGGAACCTTGTAGGGGTTTACCTCAACAAGCCTTCCGTCCTTGAGCTTCTTCACTCCAGGCGCCTTCATCGTGACGTCAATGAGCTTCTGGCTCGTGACATTGATGACCTTGCAGAGGATATACTCCCCAATGCCGTAGTACTGCGTCAGGTCAGATGACCTTGGGATGAACTCTGCTGTTGCATCCTTCAATCCCAGAACTGCGCTGTAAGGGCTTCGCGTCTCAATGCGCCACCCTGTCATCAGCACGTCGATAATCTTTCCGATTATCTTGTCATTCAGCTTTGGGACATACGCGCCTGTGAGCGGTATCAGCTTGATGACCTTTCCTTCGATGCTTATCATTCCGAGCCTGCCCGCGTGGATTTTTGCGCCCTCGCGATACAGGCCTTTGCTTGGCAGGAATCCCATTCCATCTGCCACTATCTCACCAGGAACAACGATATCGCGTTCCTTGACATTCAGTGTTTCATCACTCATATTATTTCACTCCGTGTTTGTTTTTATCCGTTTACCCTGACTACTTTTGAAATAAGCTCTCCGTGCGTTGCCGCATTGAGCTTGTCATACAGCTCCTGCTCCATCCCACCGGCAATCTCAAGGACTCCCTTCCAGGAGCCGTCGCTCTGCCACGACTCTGACAGGATTTTGCCGAAGTGCTTTATGAGGCTGTATGCCTTTGACGCATACTGCGCCGGAATTATGAGCTCGATTTCCTTCATCTCGAACTTGATGGGCAGGATGGGCCTCAATGCCTTCAATACGTCCTGCACCTGCTGTTCGACAGGCTTGAACTCGTCAATGTGCACCTTTGCCTCAACCAGCGCTGCTTCAATCCTCTGCGCAGGGTGCGGCGTGTGTGTCCTTGGGTCAACGCCATTGCACCTGATGAACTCGATAATCTGGAGCCGTTTCTGGTCCATGAGCTTCTGGCGGTACTCTGAGGTGACTTGTATGTTTCCGTCAACAACTATCTTTTTCGCGACTTCCAATGCGTCAGTTGTGCCGAAGATTGCCTGCATTCTTTGCTCGGATGCAAGCATTCCTTTCTTTGCGTCGCTGAAAATCTTCTGGACTTTCAGCGCGTCCCTTATGTCAGCCTTGCCGTGCCTTGCGGCAATCGCCTTTTCCGGGTCGATTACGATTTCAAACACATCCGAGCCCTTTTTGAGCCGGGCGGTGTTCATGTGTTCTTCTGTCATTTCCTCTTAACTTCCTTCAGCACCCGGTCAATGTTTGCCCGCTGCATTTCCTTCAGGACCTTTTCGTCGGTCTTGATGTATGCCGCGGCAATACGCTCGACGGAGAAATTCTTGTCAAGCACCTGGCTCAAAGCGCGGAGCGCAAGCCTGAGGCCATCCTCGATGGTCATGTTATCCTTGTACTCGCGTGCAAGGATTTCCTCAATTTCCGGCTCTCCCTCGCCTATCACAGTTGCCCTGAACTGGAAGAATATTCCTGTCGGGTCTGTTTCGTAAACCTTTGGCCCATCGGTGTCAATGCCAGCCACGATGAGGCTGACTCCAAACGGCCTTAAGCCGCCTGACTGCGTGCACACCTGCTTTAATGCGCAGATGTCCTTGACAACGCTGATTGTGTCAATTGGCGTATCATAAGTCACGGCGTGCTGCTGCGCCTTGATTTGCGCCCTTTCAATAAGCACTCTTGCGTCAGAGATTATTCCTGACGCTGTTGCCGCGATGTGGTCATCAATCTTGAAGATTTTCTCAACAGATTCAGGGATGACCATCTTGTCAACTATCCTCTTGTCAGCCACAAGGACAACACCGTCAGAACAAACCATTCCGATTGCAGTGCTTCCCTGCCTGACTGTCTTCTTTGCGTATTCAACCTGGAGGAGCCTTCCGTCCGGGCTGAACATCGTGATTGCGCGGTCATAGCCCATCAATTGGTGGGGCATTGGCTGTGCGCTTGCTTCTTCTTCGCCTTTTTTCATTTCTTCATCACCCTGCCACGTAGTTTGTTGCTTTTTTCAAAGAGCCTGAAACGCCGACGCTTCGGACTGTTGCCGGCATCGCGTCAATCTCTTGGATTAAAGTTAAGCTTGCTTTCAATGAATCAACCTGCCTGTTGTTTACTTTTACTATTCCCCTCTGCGTTTGAGGGTTATATTTCTCCGGAAGGAGCATTATTCCTGCCTGCGCAGTGCCCTTTGTGCCTGTAAATGAGAGCATTCCCTGCCAGATTGCCTTGGATACGCTTGAATAGTCCTTAATTCTGCTTTTAGATAGCACTTCGAACGCTAAATAGCGCTTTTTCTCCCTCAAACTCGGCAGAATTGCCTTAATCTTTGCCATTTGGCCTTTTCACCTTTATAACACCGTTCATTGGTGAGAAAAACACAAATAAAGTCTTCGCGTCCCTTTTCTCACTTACAATTTTGAGAGGTGGGGGGTATTTATTAAGATTGCGGTCTTATTAGTTACTGATGATTAATCCCTCTAAAGTAGTAACATTAATAAGGGAGTAGTGCTTTTACCACTATTATGAGCGAAAACAACACTATTTACCGGATTGTTCTTGTAGACAATGACGCACTGCCAAGGAGAATTGCGCGTGGAATTTGCGAGTTAATCGCGCAAGAGATTTCACAAAAGGTGGAGATTCAAGAGTTTGACGATGGTGTTCCAGCGTGGAATTATTTGAGCCAGCTTCAGGAGCCCCCTCACCTGCTTCTCACTGATATGAATATGAATGTGATGTATGGCGATGAGCTGATTGAGAAAGTGCAGGCAAAGTTTCCGCGCGACAGGTTTCCTTCCTTGAACATAATCCTTGCTTCTGACACGTCTGCTGAAGCGGCTAAATCAATGGCAGGGATGGCTGAATCGAACGGCTATGCGTTCCTTAGAAAGCCGTATGAAATTCCCGCGCTCAAGGAACACGTGAAGAAGTGCGCTCCAAAGCCTGCGGCTTAAGTTTTATAAACAGCCCGCGGTTTTCTGTGTCTATGAGTGGAGAACCTGATATTTTGGTATGGGTTGCAGACCCTGGCGCAAGTGTTGACAAGGTTGTGCAGCTTGCTTTGGAAAGCCAGAAGATAAGCGGGGTTGACGTTCGCCAATACACAGGTCATGATGTTTTTGTATCTGATTTGAAAAACCCCCAGCTGGCAAAACCTGATGCTGTTCTTGTAAGCAGTTATATGCCGTCTGTTGTTACCGAGCTGATGGGCAATATCAGATATACAGGAATTGCAGTTGCATATTATTCGTGGACAGATATGAGAAAGCAGGCAGAAACTGAGAGCGTGCATTATATTCACAAGGACGACCATGCAGGCCTTGCAGCATTCCTTACAGGCGTGCGCAAAATGAAGGAGTTCAGCCAAAGGGCAGACAAGGCACTCCCGCAATGAGTTTTATAAATGGGCAATAATTTCCTGCTTCTATGATTGGAGAAAAATCAGTCTGGATTGTTGACTCTGGGCCTATTGAGGATAAAATGCGCCTGGAGCTCGAGCAGAAAATACCTGGGGTTGCAGTTACTGCTTTCAAAAGCGTCTGCGATGCTGTTGATGCATTGCGAAGCGGACAGAAGCCTCAGGTTATTCTCGGAAATGACCGCTCTTGGGAACTGATGCTTGAACTCCTTTACCAGCCAAGCAAGTATCACGGAATAATTCCTGCTTATGTTTCAGAACAGGACCTTTCACAGCTTGCGGCCACGCATCATACATGGTATGTGAAAATAGGCAAGGAAGGCAGCTTTGACGGCCTTGCTGAATTTGTGCAGAAGTGGGCGCAGTAGTCACTGGACATCCTCACGCATACTATTTAAACCCATTTTTGATGGTTATTCTTATGATGTGCGAGGAAATTGCAGAGCTGTACGGTGCACTTCTTGGCGACGGGTGTCTTTCAAAATACCTTGCCAAATCCGAAAACAGGATACGGCACTGTGTTCAATTGACAGGTCATTCTCACGACAGGGATTATTATGAATCAGTTTTGCAACCGGCAATTCTGAAGAACTTTGTCGTCAGGGGATCGATACGAGACCGAAAAGGCACCAATGCCATAATTTATGATATTATGAGCAAAACTGTCTTTGACTTTTTCCAACAACTTGGCATGCCTGTTGGAAAGAAACACGAATTAACAATTCCAGACCAAATTCTGGCGGATAAAAATTTGATTTGGGCATGCGTGCGCGGTATTTTCAACACAGACGGTTCAATTTATCAGAGATACAGCAAAGCATACAAAAACCACGCAAAAATTTATGCACATCAAGTAATACAGTTCAAAATGAATTCAGGTCATCTGCTTGAACAATTAAAACGGATATTTGATGATTCGGGCATAATTTCCAATAGGATAATCCGTGATAAAGTTGCATTTGTATTAAGGATTACACATCAAGAATCTATTGAACGTTTTATGTCGCGTATACAGACAACCCATTCTTATCACAGGGAAAGATATTTAAAGAGGCGCCAAGGGAATAATGTCATGGGCTCTTAGCTCAGCCTGGTAGAGCATTCGACTGAACTTTGGAAGAAGTTTGGGATGTAGCTCTTAACTCTCAAGGCAGAGTGGATGGAAACCGAATGGTCAAGGGTTCAAATCCCTTAGAGCCCGTAGCGAAGCGAAGGGCTGTAAGGCTGGACGACCGCTGCTTTAGAGCACCTATAAAGAGGAGAAATGCAGAAACAATTTTTTGTCATCATTGCATTGATGCTACTCATTATTTCGTGCGTTCCAAAGCCAGAGCCATATGTCCTTGAAGACCGCGAGCATTCATCGTCGAATATCACGCAGGAAATTGCCCTGCTTGAGGAGCAGGCTAAAGAGCAGGTAAGGGCGCAGTTTGAAGCAGCAGAGCAGAAAAAACAGGCGCAGCAGCAGGAAGCGCAAAAGCCTGCAGAGGAGCCAAAGCCCCAGGTTACAGTTCAGCAGGGGGCGCAAACAGCGTCTATTCCTCTTGGGGTTTATCCCAATTATTTCATGGACGGCGATGCTTTCAAGTCAAACTTCATAACAGTTGTCGGCGAGGAAGCGCCGTCAAGCTATGTTGTCGCTGTCTCCAACCTGATGGCCCGCAGTCCTGGAACCAAGCCGACAGGATTCAGCATGCTTGCGAGCGAGATTAATGATTTGTCAAAGTATAACATTGTTGTTGCGGGAACAGCCTGCAATAATGAGGTTGTTGAGAAATTGCTGGGCACTCCAATACCCTGCGACACTGCTCCTTTGCCGTCGGGAAAAGGGCTTATCAGGCTGTATGAGTCTGCAAACGGAAATGTCGTGCTTCTTGCAGCAGGAAAGACAGACGCGCTTGTAATCGCAGCTGTGAACGCAATCGGCACAGACCAGTTTATCAGCGTGACAGGCAATGAGATTTGCGTGCAGGGAACAACACTCGTTGCGTGCTGATTCTGACCACTGAGACAAAAAAATCATAAGGTTAATATACTAGTTGTTACTACCTAGTAGCTATGAACTCTGAACTTGAGACTGCAGTCGACCAGAAAGTGAAGCCGATAGTCGGCAGCGCGATGCAGAAATATCTGGGAGTAAAAGTTTCTAACATTGAGTCAGACATCACTGACCAGCTGAAGCATTCGACTCTTTTGGACATTTCCATTGACACAAAGCTTCCTTACAAGCAGGCAAAGAAAGCATTCAAAAGGGCTTATTTGATGAGGCTTTTGCAGATGCACTTAGGAAACATTTCAATCGCTGCAACTGTCGCAGGGCTTGACAGGAGGAGCATCCACAGGCTTGTCTTGTCATTGAAAGTTCCTACTTTGAAATTCCGCGAGGACGCAGAGCCTTTATACGTCAGGCAGGCTGCTGTTCAGGGCATAATTCAGGGCGTTCTTGGTCAGTACAAGTCTGCCTTGAACCCTATCAAATACAAGGCATTTTCTGCCCAGACAGAGGCGATTTCAGAGGATATTGTCAAAGAACTGCCTGAAACACATTTGACGCTTAAAGAGGCAGAACACTCGTTTGAGAAGGCATATTTGAGCCAATTGCTAAAGGAGTGTTCAACAATCGCAGAGGCAGCCAAGATTACAAAGCTAAGGTATGAGGTCCTTCACAGGAAGCTCAGGAACCTTGGCATTAGGCCTCAAAAGGGCTGATTTCACGAGGGCAATATGGCGCTTTTCTTCGTCAATAAGGGCTGTAAAGGGCGATATGACAATAATGTCACAGTGGAAGCCCTGAAAGCGAAAAGCTTAAATACTAGTACTACTTACTAGTAGTTATTACTGGGGGCAGCGGCAGCAAAGCTGGCTGGTTCCCAAAGTTCAATTTTAGGGGGTGTCACAATGGCATTCATACACAAAAACATTAACAGCGCATTGCTGATGCTGATATCATTCCTTTCGGTCGCTCTTGTGACCGCAACGGTTTACAGCGTCAATGCGTTCGATAACATTAATGATGCATATGCCGATCAGGCTATGCGTGCAGATGACCTTGCCAAGGAGCTTGCTGACAAGTCTGCGATGACAACTACATTGCAACAGACAGCTGAGCTTACACAGGCTCGTGAGAAGGCACTTTCAGACATCCTTACCCAACAGCGTGAAGCTGCTGCGCAGGTAGCTGCTGAAAGCACTTCAAACACTGTGACTGCGGCAACAACTGCCAAAACAGCAAGTACTGCTAGGGCTACAAGCAATACCCAGGTGTACAATCCGTACAGGAACAGGTATAACTACTGGCCTTACACTACCAAGCTGGTGATATAAGCTTTTTATTTTCAGTAATTTTTTCAACAACCAAGTGAGGGAAGAACATGAACAAAACATTAACAAGTAACGCAATATCAAGGCGTAATTTCTTTAAAACAGCTGGTGGTACAGCTGGTGCAGTAACACTTTCAGCCATAGCCGGCTGCAATGATGAGAAGGAAGTTACTCATTTCGAGACTGGTTCTGAGCCTTCGCATTATAATCGTGTTGACTTTATCAACCAGGAAGGCCTTTTGAACACACTGTTCCTTAGGTGCTACACTGACCGTGTTTGTGTTTATCCAGACTCAGACGTGAACATTGAGGGCCGTTTGCACTTCTACGAGGCAAAGGATTCGCCGACAGGACTGCAAAACCCGATTAAAATGTATGACGCATTTGTGCTTAGCAGGAGAGATTCACAGCCTAACACGCACGTGCTTCGTTACATCGGACATGACCCTGCAAGCAAAACACTGACTTTCAGGGATTGTGCCACAGGAACAAGGGAAATCGTGTATTCCGAATCAACCAATGAAGGAACAATTGTTGTTGGCGGAAACGGATACCGCGTCAAGATTGACCCTGCAACTGAAAAGCTTGCAGTTGACTTGACTGGGGAAGGAAACTTCACAGGCAAGCAGGCATTCCTTGTTGACGAACACGACAATGTGACTCTTGAGGAAGATTTGCTCAAGACAGTATGATTTTTTATTTTTACATATTTTTTTAAATAACGATCATGGGTGAGGACAAAATGAAGAAACTTATCGGATTGGCTGCGATTGCTGCAGCTTGTGTCGGATGCGACAAGGTAGCGCCAGAGTATGAATTCGGCTACAAGGACGGCCCTTCAATTGAGAGGGATACTGATATTGGCCATATGGCTGTTGTCAGGGAGCTTGGCACAAGCAACACTTATCCTACAAATGTCAAGATAGACTACTCTAACCGCACAATGCGCTTTAAGGATACTGCTTATGGCACAGAGCCTGTCAAATACGAATGGGCTGGCAATGACCAGGTTGTTGCAAAATCTTCAACCACAAGGAACGGCAAGCGCGTAGATTACGAAGCAACTGTCTTTATGGAGCGATAAAATGAACGCAGAACTGAGAGGGCTTTACAAAGGCGATGTTCATTTTGGCGTTTACCTTATGCAGGGGGAAAGCAAACTGACTTACTCAATATCAAACGCTTTTAAGAACGCAATGGATTTTGTGGTAGACTCCCACGCAAGGACTGACAACCAGAGCCAGGTTTCAGTCGGTGTTTTTACAAATGTTGACGAAGACCTTTACAAAAAGGCAGCTTCTGTTGTTGCAAAACTGAACAGAAGCACCCCTGACCTTCCTGTTTTTGACGAAAAGAAGCCCATTGTTATCGAGGACATAATCAAGCTGTGCGACCTTCAGCCCTGATTTTCCTGATATTTCTCAGCAGCCTTGTCTGCAAACCTGTGCGCCTGGTGCAATGGCTCAGGAAGCTTGTGCGGATAAACAATGCATTTCCTGACGATTTCAACAGCTGTCTCAACTGAAACCAGGTGTCCTGGGGAAACAATCAAAGGCTTTGCGTGCTCTTTTGTCACAACCTGTTTTCCGCGCACTTCGTTTCCAATCATTACTTTGTCGTCAACGATTTCGCCAATCAAAAGGCTTTTCGCAACACCTATGCACGGCTTTGCCAGCTCAACTCCGACATAGCAAGCCAGCCCTGACCTCATAGGATGGGCTATTCCATGCCCATCGACCATTAAAACATCAGGGTCGTGCTCCAAGTCGTAATATGTCTGTAAAATAGGGTTGCCCTCGCGAAAGGAAAGAAAACCAGGAATGTAAGGCATCTCAGGCTTTGTCAAAAGATATTTGCTCTCCAAAACAGCCATTGTCTTGAAATCCAAAACAACAGCAGCGCAGACTGCCTTGTCGCCGAAGAAAGTCACGTCAAAGCCTGCAATGGTCTTGATTTCATCTATTTTGAGCTTGTCTTCTGTGCTCACCTGTTTTGCTATTGCGCGCTGTATTCCGCGAAGCTGTGCTGTATCAACCTGCATGTTATTTCCTCTCTTTTGGCCTGTGAATGCGCCTTAGGTTTATAAAGTTGTTTGTTATCAGATAGTAGTGACAAATAGGAAGTTTTATATACGCCGGAAACATACATTATTGCGTGAGTGAAGATGGCAACACAAACAGCAGTACCAACGGTATCTGATGTTGTCTCAATGCTTGAAAAGGGCATATTTGATTTTTTCAAGCAGGGCAACCATTTCCTTCTCTCAGACAATGTTCTAAAGCTCAGGACAGTGCTTAAGCAGCACTTCAGCGATGTTTACAAAACACCTGCAGCGATTGAACAAGAACTTGGCGAGCGCGTTGAAGACCTCAGGGAAAAGCTCATCCTCGCAGAGATGTCAGATGCAAAGAATCTCGCAAAGGCAGGTGAGGCTTCTTTCCAAGACCATGCGATAAAGGCTTTTGAACTGGTCGGTATGTCGATTGACGATTACAAGCCAGCCAGGAACTACAATTGGATTAACAAGACAGTGGAGTCCCTTGACAAAGCCTGCAAGAACAAGCAAGGCATAATGAAAGAACCGGGGCTTAAGCCAACACCATTGACAGGAAGGGTTGGCAATACAGAACTTGACAGGCATATGGTGCAATCTGCTTTCTGCAAGGCAGTTCATTCAGAGCACGAGGCTTTTGAGGCGGTTATGTACGACGCATTCGTGGATGACAAGCCTGTCAATATCATGGCAAATGCAAACTTGCTTTACAACTTCCTCAAGCAGTCATACAAAGGCGGGCCTGCGCTTGAAAATGTGATTGAAAACAACATTGAGGACGTAAGGGAACTCGCAATCCTTAAACTTCTTGCAGGGGCAAAAGTGCTTGCAAAAAAGGGCAATGAGGAATACAAGGGGAACATAAGGCGCGCAGTTGCAGTATTGATGGCCGATGTTGGAATTGAAGGGTATCAGGCGCGCTTCGAAAAGAGATACGCCCCCTGGTTTGAGAAATCCTGCATGGCGATTAAAGACATTTACGAGAAATGTTCACTTCTTTCCTAATTTTGCCCTCATCCTTATCTGCTGTTCGACAGGAAGCTCCCTGAGGCGGATATTTTCCTCAATCTGCTGGATTACAACATTTGTTTCTGCTGTCCTTAAGTCAAGGAAGTCATTTGCAATCTTGAATTCAGGCTTTAGCTTTTGTTTGCGCTGTTCCATAACGTCTTGAAACAACCGGCTCTTATTTAATCCTTTGGTTTATCACTGCCATTTGACAAACAAAACTTTTATATGCAACTATTATTGATACTGACAAGAGGGATTATGATGAGTGAAGAAAACAGCGACATATCATTTACCGTGGCTGAGGTTCTTGGAGACAGCCCAAACCGCTTTTCAGGCAATAATGAACAGCAGAAATACGAGCGCCAGTACTGCGCACATGCAGTCCAACGCCACCCTTACATTCCTCCGCGCAGGACAAAAGACTTCTGGCCAAAGCATTTCCCAAGCGACGGAAAGCGCTAAAGCTTTGTCCGTTTTGCTTTTTCAGAAATAATTGCGGAGTTGCCTGAGGGGTCTTCGATTGTTATCTTGAGCTTTTCCTCGCCCCATATGACTTTCATTAATTTCTTGAGGAGGTTTTTTGCCTTTTGCTTTGCATCATCGTCTTCCTCAAGGTCGCGGATTTTCTCAATCTGCTCTTTTATCCTGTTAATCAGGCCCTCAATGTTCGTGATAAAACCCTCTGCTGCAGATCCTGGCTCAATGCTTCCAATGCGCTCAAACTTCACTGTCCCCTCTGAGCTCCTGATAACGCGCACCTGCAAATCCTCTTTTCCTGAAACCTCAAAGACGTATTTGCACGGCTCTTTTTTCTCAGCAGCCTCAATATCTGACTTGTGATACTTGCAGTTGTCGCAGTGCATTGAGAAAATGAAAAGCTTGCCGAAGAAAGGAACCTCTGTCTCTGCCTCTGTCAAAGTCAGCTTCTTCTGGCCGCAGACAGGACAGGGCTGGTCTTTCAATGACGCGGTTATTTTTTCTGTCGGCATAAACAGAAGGTCGCTTTGCTTCTTTAAAAACATTTTGGTAATGGCGTCCAGATACGAAGTTTTATATTCTAACACCAGGTGAAAACGCCAATGCTTACAAAAAGAAATCTTCTCAAGGGCATTGCAGGCGGGCTTACAGCACTGCTTTCTGGAGCCTGCGGAAAAGGAAGTTCAAGCAGCAACGGAACTCTGCCTTCAACAGCTGACGAATGGCTCGCGACAAAATACAACGATCCCTCACAGGAGCAAATGCAGGTTTTCCTTAACGGATATGACAATGGGCTCGCAAGGCACGTCTATCTCCAGCACACAAAAGACGGAATAGACACGATGCCTTATGTCGCGGAAATTGAGGCATCAGGAAAAATCTTTCTCCAGTTCCTTAATTCAGCAGACCACCCGTTCGGTGCATCAGTTGTGCTCGGTCCGGTTTACTGGAGGAATGATGTTATCGGCAGCTCATACCAGTCAAACCCAAAGCTGAAAACTCTTGAAATCATCGGAAACATGCACTCAGGGCCATTGGAACTGAAGCTCACAGGCACAATAGGCGACCAGGCAACGCAGGATTTTGACATTGACTGGGACATAATAATGTACCAGCCCCAGCTTAACGGCAGCAAAATGATTCTTGATGTAACACAGACAGCAACGTGCGCGAAAAACCTCGCATTAAGCGCTGCAGAGCAGGCAGAATACAGGCACTTTATGCCTGCTATTTTAAGGTCAATGCACGTTGATTCTGACACACACTATTCAAACGCGGTCAGGTATGTGAAATCAGACAATACTCTGGTGAACAAGAACCTTTCAGACCTGGTTGCAAGCGGGCTTTTGTTTGACGGCCTGACACCAAGCTTCAGGGTTTTAGAGATGACACACACAGACGATTCACCTGAGAACACTCCCAATGTCAGGATAAAGCTCCTTGACCCGATGATACCTGCAGAATTCCAGGGTCAGGGGTATAAAGTGATTGACGCAAACTCAACGCACGACACCGTTGAGGCAGGACTCAACCACCAGACAGCGCCGCTAATCTGGGCAGTTGGAGACAAGCACATTTCATACTACAGAATTACTGCATCTGACAACCCATTGGACCCGTCAGCTCCTGACGCTGACCCGAATTAATGAAAGTTTTATATTCTGTTTAATCCGCCAATGATTTATGGGCATATTTTATCCTCTTGAGGTTTTTGCAGAATGGCTCACCCTGAGCGTTCTTTCCCTCCAGAAGGGCTCAATGGCTGCGGGCGCAGTGAGCTTTTTCATAGCAGACATAATCAAGATATTCATCCTGCTCGCAGTCATTATTTTCGCAGTTTCATTCCTAAGGACTTACCTGCCAAGGGAAAAAGTAAAGAAAATATTGTCAAGGAAGCGCGCATACTTCGGAAATGTCCTCGCGGCATTGCTCGGCATAATCACGCCGTTCTGCACCTGCAGCGCGATTCCGTTATTTTTGGGATTTATCGAGGCAGGTGTTCCATTAGGAGTCACGTTTTCATTCCTTGTCGCCTCGCCGATGATAAACGAGGTTGCCTTGGTGCTCCTGCTTGCCTTGTTCGGCTGGAAGATTGCCCTTCTTTACGTCGCGAGCGGGCTTGTGATTGCAGTTGTTTCAGGAATTATTATCGGGTGGCTGAAGCCTGAAAAGCTCCTCATTAAAACAAGGGCTGAACATCTAATCAGGTGGAATTACAGCGGAAAAAAGATTTCTCAAAGGCTTGAATACGCAGCAGGATATTCGCTTCACATCATCAGAAAGGTCTGGATTTACATTTTGATTGGAGTCGGGCTTGGCGCATGGATACACGGCTATGTTCCGACGGATTTTCTGGCAGCTTATGCAGGGGCAGACAAATGGTATGCAGTTCCCCTTGCGACATTAATCGGCATCCCGCTTTACTCAAACGCAGCAGGAGTTGTGCCATTAATCAGCGCTTTGGTGGAGAAAGGAGTCAGTATAGGCACTGCATTGTCATTCATGATGGCAGTAACAGCATTGTCTTTGCCAGAATTCATGATTCTTTCAAAAGTTATGAAGCCAAAGCTTATCCTGCTATTTGCGGCAATTGTCGGACTGGGGATAATTTTCACAGGATATCTCTTTAACGCGGTAATTGGATAAATAAAATACTAAGAAAACGAGTTAAAAAAACAAACTTATTCCTGAGGCGCTTCGTCAGCCTTGACTTCCTTTGTCTGCTTGGAGCGGTAGATGCTTGCGAAGCTCGGGGTTACGACAATGTAGTCGTCTCCAAAGCCTGCAATCTCGCCCTCAATGGCATCGGTTGTCTTCTTCAGCTTGTTTATCGCGCGCTTCAATTCAACAAGGTCCCTTTCCTTCAAAGGCTTGATGTTGACAAGCGCAATTGTGTATCCTTCCCTTAATGAGTCAAGAATCGGCTTCACGTCTTCGAAATCATCGAGCTGGAAAGGCCTGACGAGAATCCTTGAGTGCCCGTCTCCGCCTTCTGTGTCAAGCTCAACATATCCTTCCTCTGCGTCGAGCTCGTCATAATTCTTGTTCGACCCGAACAGTTTTTCGAAGAACTTTTTCATTGTGAACCTCCTCTCAT
The DNA here is from genome assembly GCA_964353335.1 of uncultured Methanosarcinales archaeon. Classification (GTDB taxonomy): domain Archaea; phylum Nanobdellota; class Nanobdellia; order Woesearchaeales; family ARS49; genus JAWAAW01. The sequence goes on along the minus strand of CAYGVI010000002.1, from coordinate 99,815 downwards.
CACCAATCGCTTTTAATGTTTTTTCTTAACTCCTCAATAGTGCTAAGTTAAACGAACTGGTATATAAAATCTTCGGTGCTGGGGTTGTTTTGAACAAACACAGTAAATAGTAAACGCCAGCAGTGATATGACGAAATAGTGGCGTTTACTAGTTAGTGAAGGACACAAATGTTCAATAAATACTGTCCTTCACTAAAACATCAAAAGCTTTTTAAACCCTCCACGAACTCTCACCTCCTATGGGCAAGCGAAAGGGTGGCTATCGCCGCAAGACACGGCATCTTATGACAAAGAATGCCCGTGACAAGGGCAAGATAAGGCTCTCAGCATACTTTGCCAGCTACAATGAAGGCGACAAGGTCGCATTGATAGCAGAGCCTGCTGTGCAGAACGGCAATTACAACCCCAGGTTCCACGGAAAAGTCGGAACAATAGTCAGCAGGCAGGGCGAGTGCTACTATGTCGCGATTAAGGATGGCAACAAGGCAAAGACACTCATAGTCCACCCAATCCATTTGACAAGGTGCTTGAAATGACACACAAGGTAATATTAGAATCACCGACAAACGCAGCAGAAGTGAAAAAAACGCTTGAAGATATCAAGGAGAAGGAAAAGGAGCTTGGCTTCAGGGCGCAAAGATGCCTTGACCACCTCGAATCAATCAGCACTTTGTCAGCCAAAAAGGCAAAAGAGCTTGAAAACGCGCTTGCAAAGCTCGAAATCCCAAGGATGAAAGAACAGCACATCCACAAGCTCATTGACGTTCTTCCAAAAACAGCAGATGACGTGAAGCTTATCCTGCAGGGCTATGCATTGACAGTCACAAACGAAAACTGCAAGAAAATAGCAGACACGATTCTTGAGATTGCGAAGTGATTTTCTTCCGGAAAAGCTTTTATACGGATTGAATTAAGCGGTTACTGATGAGTCTGCTGGATTTGTTCAGGAAGAAAAAGCCTGCACTTTCTGTGCTGTTCACAAGCAAAGCTGCTTCTTTGTCCATACTTGTCAGCGTAAAGGGCCAGGCGGCTGTTGGAAAGATAAACACTTTTGTTGAGCTTTTTGGAAGTGATATATCCTCCCTGTCAAAGCATCCTGCAATGGCCACAGAGTCAGCAAACCTGCTTGTTGCAAAGCTTGACAGCGAATTTTTCAGCGACCCCGGAATAAAGGAAAAGATGGCAGAGCTTAATGTCGCGTCAGAAACAAAGGCTGACAAGGCATTTTTCAGCAGCCTGAACAAAGTTCTCGCAACAGCAAGAAGTCAGGCGCTTTTAATCCCAAAAATGTTTGAAAACCCAATAAGCTTTCAGAAAAAAACAGGCCTGGCGGCATTTCAGGGCGTGGCTGACAAGATAAAAGATATTATTGAACTGCTGTCTGTTGTTGAAAAAAGTTTTATTAAAGCAGGTGAGTGATTATTTCTTTCTCTTAACAACAAAATAATACACTATTGCGCCAATTACTCCGAGGAAGACCAGCAAGAGAATCCAGACAACTTTTTCATTGTCCTCCTTGAATTTTCTCTGCGCGCAGTCAATTATCATCCAAATCCACAAAATCATGGAGGATACTGCGCAGGCCATTATCAGAAGGATAAACAGGCCGATTCCAATAAATACCAATGCTTCAGCTGCCATAAGTCACTTTGATTGGCTGGTGTTTTTATTCTTTTCCTTTACAGGATAGCCTTTGATGCGCCAGATGTTTGGTGCAAGCCTGTCAGGAGCGTAGTAAACAGCCCCTGAGTATTGCTTCTGGCAAAGGAGCTTCTTGAACTTGCGGCGCGCATGCTCATAATCACCTGTGTAAAGATGGTCATATCTTGTTTTCGGTTCTGAAAAGTCCCTTCCTGTGTCTTTCCTGAGGTTTTCAACGCTTCCCAAATACAGGATAATATCATCAATGCCCATGGGCTGTTTTAAGGTCGCAATGTTTATATAGTTCGCCCTTTTAACTTTACAGTATTGTGTAAAATGGTTTGGGTAAACAGACATGGAACAAGGCACTCAGTTTGCGGAGAAAAGGCAGTCCAAAGAGGAGTTCGCTGTAGTGCTAGATTTCTTGCCGCACGGCTATCCATTTGACCCAAGGCCCAGCCACAGGAAAACACCAATAGTTCAGGCAATAGGGAAAACACACTTTACTCTTCTTGAACTGGTTCCGAAGAAAGAAGTATTTTTGCAGCCCTTGGCAGAGGTTTACATCGGAGAAGGCAAGAGGGACCAGATACACCACATAGTAGGCAAGCTGCCAATGGACAAGCTCACTGCAACAGCAAAAACAGAGCTTGAATACATTGTAAAGGACCTTGTCCACACGAGCGAACAGCGTTTTGTGGACTTCCTTAACAAGGCACAGCCCTTAACAACCAGAATGCACCAGCTGGAGCTCCTTCCAGGCGTTGGAAAGAAGCATATGTGGGAAATACTGGAAGTCAGGGAAAAACAGCCGTTTAAGAGCTTTTTAGACATAAAGGCGCGCGTTAAGCTAATGCCTGACCCTGAAAAGGCGATAATCAAGCGTATTTTGGCTGAATTGGAAGGAACTGAGAAGCACAGGGTATTTGTAGACATGTAATTCTTTATTTTTACCTGATTTTGCCCGATTTTGCCCTATTTCGAAACTTTTATATATCCCCTGTGTGTTTTTATCGTCTATTAAGTTAAACTCCGGGGTGATTTTAATGCCAAAAGGAAGATGCATGAAGTGCAAGAAAGAAAAGGAAATGAAGAATTCAAAGGAAGTTATCATGAAGAATGGTATGAAGGCTGCAAAGGGAGAATGCCCTGACTGCGGCACAAAGATGTACAGGATTATCGGAAAGGCGTAAGAACACCTTTTTATTTCATTTTTTTTATTCTTTTTCTCTTTTTAATAATGTGCCGGCGATAGCACTTTTGAATGCCACCTGTTGCACAAAATTTATATAGTGAAATGCCCTTGTTGCCTGCGGGGTGATTGTATGGTAAACCAGCCGGAAAAGAAGGTGAAACTGTTAAACCAGATAGAGTTCAATATCCTTGAAAAGAGCAGCATAAAGAACGCCAGGCAGGCAAAGGAAATCGCAAGGCACTGGCTCAAGTTATCGCGATAATCAAACCCAAGGAGGTTGAGGAGAATGGAGAAATTAATGCGTTTCGAGGAGAATGAAGACGATTTTGAGGAGTATGAGCCTGACGAAGAGTGATTTTTCATTAGAAAAGTATTTAAACAAGTCATTTTAAACTATACATTAAAAACCTTAACGGGGGGATTATAATGAAGAAAGGAATGTTTGCAGTTTTGTTTGCTGCTCTGATAGTATTACAGGCAGCTGCAGTATTTGCTGCGGCGACATCTATGGCGTATACTGATCCGCTCAGCATGGCGCCAGAGCCAAGCAGCGTGGTAAGGTCAAATGTGATAAGCAGGGGTGCAAGGGCGCCTTGCAATGTTCAGATGACCGTGAGTCCGAGGGACCCATACTTCATCGGCCGCCAGCGCATGATCTGCGTGAATCAGAACAAGGGAAACCTGTTCTGCCAGCAGCAGTGCATTGACAAGATGAAGCTGTATGTCATAACAGGCGCGTTCCAGCGCAACCTTCAGCTGTACTCAGCCGCGGGCTGCACAGCAGCTGACCCTGCGGTCGTAAAGGGCGCATCGTCAGCAAGCAAGTGCTACGCTGTCTCATCAGATGAGTGCGCAAAGGTTAACCCTGCGAATGACTACTGCCGCAGAAAGTGCGTACAGAATGCATACGCAATCTGCAGGCAGAGCATAGCAACACTTAGCTACCACTAAGTGCATTTTTTATTTTCTTTTTCTTATTTTTTAAAATTAATTAACTACAATGAGCTCGCTAACGCTCGCATAAAGACGCTCCTCACTCATGCGAACCGAACTCCGTTCAGGTTCGCGAGTTCGGAGAATTATAGAACAAGTTCTTCCACTATTGTTGGTATCTGCGACTGGAAGGAGCATTTATTTGCAGTAGACGTTTAATTCAGTTTTATGCTTTTATCGTGCCGTAGCCGATAAGGCGCCATCTTTGGCCCATGTTCCTGGCCATCACGACCCTTGAGCCTGGCTCTGCGCATACAGGGCGCTTGAGAGTGCAGATGATTTCTTTCTTGCTCAGGGACTTTACAACGCCGACTGTTGCGGCTGCGTTGACGTTAAGCATCAATAATTCACCAAGCTTGATTGGTTCGACAACAAGCTTGTCCTTTGCGCCGACAACCCTGTCAAGGAGGCTTGGCTCAAGCTTTAACTCGTTCCAGACCTGCGGCAGTTTGCCAGGCAGGCCGACCACAGCGCCGACCAGCTTGTCTGATTTCACGACAGCAGGGTCAAGCTTTGTCATCAAGGCGACGCTTCCGCCAGGAGTGACTTCAGGGACTTTTACGCCCCCTGTCATCAGGCTGACAATCGTGGTTGTAATCGGCTTCCACTGCTTCTTTTCAGAAACTTCATAGCCAGGCAGGATTGCGATTTCCTGTCCTTCCTTTATCCTGCCCTGCTTTAATGCTCCGCCAAGCACTCCGCCGACCATTTTTTCAGGCTCTGAGCCTGGCTTGTTGATGTCAAATGACCTTGCCACAAACATCAATGGCTCTTTGTCAAGGTCTCTTTTTGGAGTGGGAATCACTGCCTGTATTGTTTCAAGCAAAACATCAAGGTTGACGCTGTGCAATGCAGACATGGGCACAACAGGTGAGTTCGCGTACGGAGTCCCTTTCAGGAAAGCCTTGATTTCGTCATAATTCTTCTTTGCCTGCTCAGGAGTCACAAGGTCAATCTTGTTCTGGACGATTATGATGTTTTTTATCCCGACAATCTGCAAAGCCTGGACGTGCTCCATTGTCTGGGGCTGGGGGCACTTTTCCTGCGCTGAAACCAAAAGCAGGGCGCCGTCGATAATGTTTGCGCCGCAGAGCATTGTCGCCATCAGGGATTCGTGCCCTGGGGCGTCAACAAGCGAAAACCTTCTTACAGCGATAGACGGCTTTTTGCAATGGGCGCAGGTTGGCTGGATGCCGAAAGCGTCTGAGCCCTCGCAGGTGCTGCAGCGGTAGATTGTGACGTCAGCGTAGCCAAGGCGGATTGTGATTCCGCGCTTTATCTCCTCGCTGTGCGTGTCTGTCCATTTTCCGGAGAGCGCTTTCACGAGTGTTGTCTTGCCGTGGTCAACGTGGCCGACCATGCCGATATTGACTTCAGGCTGGGGCGGCAAAGAAACAGCCTCAACATTTTCTGCAGGCGGAGAGCGCTCTGGATGACTTGACAGGCGCTTTGCGTCGTCAAGTTCATCGGCAATCCCTGATTGTCGAGATCTTGCTTTTGGTTCTGCCTGCTTCTTTTTAACCATATTTCAGCCGACTGATAGGGGATTTATAAACTTTGCCTGCACACCCCAACGAAACGTTTAAATACTCATTATGCTGGACTGGAAGCATGCAAAAGATGGTGCAGGAGAAAGAGATACCTGATAATTCAGTCTTCTGGAGCATTGTCGGCGTTGTCAGCGTGTTTGTTGTCGTTCTGGCAGCAATCGTGGTTGTGCGCTCTGATGTGACAGGAGGAGTTGTCATGCAGTGGCTCAATCCCACAAGGCCTTTCATGGTAAACCCGTATGCCTGCCTTGATGTCCCGATGTGCGGCGGAAGCCAGAGCTATATGTGCTGTGCAGAAACGCCATTGCCAAACGGAATGAAATGCACCCAGGCAATGCTGGGGTATGCATCAGAGGCGCCAATGTGCCCTGACGCAATGCCTTACCAGTGCCCGTGCCCTGAAAAATACCCTTACAGGCAGTCAAGGCCTGTTCCTTTCAGCTAAAATGGACAAAGCAATAATGACCGCAGGAGTGTTTGCAATCATCGCAATAATCGGCATTGTCCTTTTTGTCAGCGGTGCAATCAATGCAAATGTTTACTATCCTTACAACAACATTTACGCACAGGACTTTTATGTGAGACCGTCAGGAGTGCAGATGGTTGTTGCGAGCGGCTCTGTCTTGTTGCAGACAGATTCTGTGATTAACAACGTCTGCAGGAACACAATTCTTTGCGGAAATGATGCGCCATATGCCTGCTGCAAGCACGACGGCACAAGCTGCATACTTCCGCCTATTGAGAACCAGCAGGCAGGCACCTGCACTAATTCGCACAGGGGCCGGTGCCTTTGCAAGGAAGACTATGTTGCGGCATTGATGGAAAGATACGGATAAGAATTCTTATTTAGGCTCATAAGAAATTGTTCCTGGAACTTTTGCAAGGTCAGCGCGTATTCTGTCTTCAAGCGCCTTTGCTTTGTCAGCGTCTTCTTCTTGTTTAAGCAAATCAACCTTTTGCCTTAATCCATCGTAAAATGCAGTGTATTCCCTTGGGTCGCCAGGATAGGCGTTTCTGGGAAGAATCCTTGTTTCTGACTTTGTGACAAAAGTGATTCCTGTTTTGAATGCTTTTCTTGCATTGTCAGTCATTGGCATTATCCCAAGGAACTGCAACTGAAGCATCATCTGTTTGTCCATAACCTTGCGAATAACAGGCAGTTCTTAAATCTTGCCACACGCCTCACATTTATATACTGCAGAATATACTTCGTTTCCATGAAACTGACCAGGAGAAAGGTTCTGGCTGGATTGGCAGGGATTGCAGCTGCAGGAATACCTCTGGGGCATTATTTTCTTGGAAAAAAACCTGATGAAGACAGTTGGGATTTTCTAAAAAAATATTCTGAACCAAAGAAGTGGAATGGTTCGTGGAAAGAAGCAGATGTGCAGGGGATGGTTCCGTTAAGGGAAGAGTGGGGGCTGCCCAATGACACAGAGGAATTCAAGAGACTTCAGGAAGAGGCAAAACTTGAGTTAAGCAGGCAGCTGGCGATAAGAGGCTTTGACTTGAGGGGCAATTATGCTGCTGATGTTAAAACCCAGTTTTACGGCATCCCTGAGCATCCTGAAACCGCAGAGCAAATGATTGGCTATAGCAAGGACGCAATAAGCTTCCTTTACAGCAGGCTGAAGGGGCTCCAGAAGCATTCGCTTAACTGGGTTGTGCTTAAGAACAACGGCAATTTTGCACACAATGACACCGGAAACGCATATGTTGGCTCAAAGCGCTTCGAAGTGCAAAGAGTTTATGTCACAAATACAGGCAACAGCAAGCAGTCATTTAAGCTTGAAAGGGGGGAGGAAAGATGTGGCAGTTGCATGGACTTTCAGGCGGATTTTGAGAGTGAACTGATTAAGAAATGGTATGTTTTCTTTGGCTCAGGGCTGGCAATGATGTCAGCGCCGTTTTCAGAAATCATCCCGCTGACCACAATCAAAAGCACTTTACACTACTCCAAGCAGGCAGGGCTTGATAATGCGATTTGTGCTGACGAAGCAGTCCATGAGTCCCTCAGCTATTTCCTCACGATGGAATTCGCGGCACAACAGGGAATCCCCAAAGCAGGCAAGATGCTTGACGAGGCGACTTCGATAATGATTTCAAATAACAAGCGCTACGTTCACCTTAACAAAGCAATAAACTGGGTGCGCAGACACGGCATTCAGAACGCGCTTGACCTTTACATGGAAAGCCCGAAGAGATTTATGGACGCGATTCAGAAATCATAAGCCCGTAGCGGCCAGCCAGCTTATCTCAATGCTTCTTCTATCAGGGCATCGAGCGGCCTTGCAAGCTTTCCTGCAGAGTTTTTTACCCTCGGGTCCAAATTAGGGCAGGCTAACGGGTTTCCCATTTCCTTTCCTGCTTTGCAGGCTGCAATCATCTCGCGTTCAGTTGGATGAGCAACACTGCCTTCCAGCAAGCACGTGGGCCAACATAATCCCTTTTTCCACCCATCCCCGTTTACACAATAATCCCAGTGGTGCACTCTGGCATGCGCCTCTGAAAGGTCATACTCAACAACCCCGTCATGAATTGCAAGCCCTGCTATTTTCCCGCTTCCTGTGAGGGTTATGACCGGCCCGTCACCCTGTTGCAGGGCAGCTTTCATAAAATCCCTGACTGTATCTATTGGCGCGCCATTGCGAGACATGCGGAAGCCCATCCTGAGTTCATCATAATGCCTTGCCAACTCTTTTATGTGCAAAAGAACATTTTCCTCTGTGCTGAACATTCTTTCAAAATAGTTTGCATCGCCTTTTTTTCCGCAACGGTACACAATAGATATTGCATCTGGCATTTTGAACAACCCCCTAATTTATGATGTCCTTGTCAGTTCAAGCGCATCTTATAAGCCTTTGCGAAGTTTTGTCGTCATAAGAACGTGATAAATCAGACCAGCAGTCTTTTCAGTTCAGCCAGTTTCCTGTCTAACATTGCCTTTGTGTTTGCTTCCACGTTTAATCGCAATACCGGCTCTGTGTTGCTTGGGCGCAGGTTAAACCACCAGTCAGGAAACTCAACGGTAAGGCCGTCAATGTGGTACACTTTGCCCTTATCTGAATATTCTTTCTCAATTTTGTCCAGCTTGTACTGCTTGTTTTCAACCCTGAAATTCAGCTCGCCTGAATTAAAGTACTTGTCCAATTGCGCCAAGAGTTTTGACAATGGCTTTTTCTCCTCTGCAATTATGTTCATCATCATCAATGCAGGAATGTCGCCATTGTCTGTCCAGTTGTTTTCCCTGAAATAATAATGGCCGCTTAATTCGCCTGCGAGCAATGCGTCTTCCTCTTTCATTGTGTGAGTTATGTAGGTGTGGCCCACGCGCGTCATAATCGCGACACCGCCTGCTTCTGTGATTTTTTCCTTTACAATCCTGCTGCAGCGCGCGTCATACAGCACTCTTGCGTGAGGATTTTGTTTCAGCAAATGCCTTGCCAGCAAAACAAGGATGTGGTCAGGGCGCGCTGCTCTGCCTTTTTCGTCGACAAAAACAACACGGTCTCCATCGCCGTCAAAAGCAACCCCGAATGCTGCCTTATTTTCCTTGACTGCCTTTGAGAGCTTGTCCAATGCGCCTTCCCTGATTGGGTTTGGCGAGCGGTTTGGGAAATTGCCGTCAGGCTCAAAGAAAAGCGGGATTATTTTTGCAGGCAAACGGCTGAAAACCTTTGGAATTATGAGCCCCTGTATGCCATTTCCAGCGTCCATAACCACTTTCAATGACTTTAGTTTGCCCTTGAACTGCTTTACATGGGCCGAGTATTTTGCAAGAATATCCTTGTGCCTTGATTTTCCCTTGTGTTTTGGCTTTCCAAACTCCCTGTTTTCCATTGCGAGCTTGATTGGAGTCATGCCGTCAGGGTAGCCAAGCGGGTTTCCGCCTTTTGCGCAAATCTTGAAGCCATTGTATTCTTTCGGGTTGTGCGAGGCAGTGACCATTATTCCTGGGTTTTCCTGCGTTGCGAAATAAAGCATTGGCGTGGAGCAAAGCCCTATGTCAATTACATTAGCACCCTGCTCGGTTATTCCGCGGATAAGCTCTGCTGCGAGCTTGTCAGAGCCAATTCTCGCGTCCCTGCCAACAACAATATCCTCATTTGTGAAGCACATTGCAACTGCTTTGCCCAGCCTGTGTGCAAAGTCAAGAGTAAGTTCAGAAGGATAAATCCCGCGAATATCATACGCTTTGAACAGCTTTTCCATAATCCCCTCTTTTAGAGGAGTATTGTCAAAAGGGGTATAAAAAACCTATTGCTTGCTTTCTCAAAAGCAAGCCTGATAATCCCAGATGAGTTTGCGAATCGGGATTATCATTGCTTGGTTGGGTCAGAAACCCTGCCCATAAAGAGGATATTGCCTGTCTCTTTCTGTTGTATTATGAAAATAAAGGGGTGGTCTGCCCTGAATTCCTGAGGCATTGCAGCCATCATCATAACCACCGCAGTTGCAGCAGCAGCCTCTGTGCCTTCCTCATTAACCTCAACAAAAGCCTGGTGGATGACTGCTGATATGAACAAGTCCTTATTGCCAGTCATTCCTGAGAAGTCAGCTTCGCCAGGACTAAACGCAGTTGGCATTCCCATTTTGGCAAGGTCATCTGCCATCAAGTATTTTGTCTCAAACTTGAACTTGGGCAGGTAAACAGGGATTTTAGTTTCATGAAGCTTTCCTTTTAATTCAGCAATCTTTTCAGGCGACAAATCGTTCTCAACCTGCGTCAAATTGCCTTCTTTTGGCAGTATTACAAGCATTGAAAGCTCATTGCCCTTGTAAGGCAGTTCAATTATTTGCAAATCCTGTGTTTCTGTGTAATTGAACTTGACTTTGCTAATAGACATCATCTGCGCGGTTACAGTTGTGGAAGGGTTAACCACGAAAGGCATGTCCTGTGTCTTTTTCTTGTCAAACTGTGTAAGCCAGTTTCCCTTGAAGTAAATTGCATTTGTCAAAACAAGCCTTGTCAATGGGGTGATTGCGCCCCTTGGAATCAAATCCTTGATTTTGTTGTTTGTTTGGCTCTCCACCCAGGTATTGATTATCTGCCTTGAACCTTCAGAATTGCCTTCAAAATCAAGATTGGTTGCATTTCCGCCGTAATATTTCTGAGTCGTGTTAAGATAGCTTCCGAGGAACTTATAGCGATTCTGCGACCACAAAGCATTTGCAGTGCTAAGAGTGTAATCCTTGCCTTTTTTGTTTAACTCGTTGTAAATCCTTGCATTGCCCCTCTTTCTTGCATCATCTGAAGGAAAGTGGAATACTGACTGCATTTCCTCTGCTGTCTTTTCTTTTGCACCCTCATAAGTCATTGCTAATGCAGTTGAAATGCTGTAAGGAGAGAAAAACACATTATTTTCATTTTCCTTGTATCTTGAATAAAGCTCAAATGCAAACTGGTTATTTGCGCTGACGACTACATTAACGTCTTCTTGTGTTGTGCCTGAATCATCTGCTAATTGAATTTCCTGACCCGTACATCCAGATAAAAATACTGCGAAGATGATGAATGCAATGATTTTGTTGGCCATAACAGCACTTAATGCTACTCTTGCATATAAACAATGCCTGTTGCTTAGGCTTTTTCCTAACTGTCCTGCTTTCTTATCACGTAAAAAATCTCATTTGGAATTGTGAATGTTTCGTATTTGAGGTTAATTTGTTCCGCAGATTTATAAATACCTGCGGTTTAGGGGCATATGTGTTTGAGGGAAACGTTAAAGATTTGGAAGGGAAAATTGTTGAAGTGGTTATTCTTAGACGCGCGCATGATGGTGACGGGTGCCTGAACTCAGGCAAGGATGTCGCTTATATCGGCCGTTTAGAATCTAGTGATACGCACACCATACGCCTCAATCCTGGAGTCCACGTAGGTCAAGTTCGCAAAGACGAATATCAAGTCAAGTACGGCGCTAAAAATTTCGTGGAATGCTTAAACGCAGCACTTGCAAAATCACCCATAGCAATCATAGGCCGCGAACAAGTTGGAAGCATCCATCAATCTCTTTACACCGCAGAAGAGCTTTCTATCAAGAAATAGATACAACCTGTTTCATAAGTTCATACTGATTTCCTTATGACATAGAATATCTCATTAGGAATCGTAAATGTCTCATACTTGTATCCGATGCGCTTCAGCATAAGCTCAATCCAGGCGCGCCTTGGCTGCCTCATTGGCTTTTCGCTGCTGGTTAAAGTTGGAAAGCTGGCAACAACCCATTTTGCTGGAAGAGCTTTGATGAGGAGCTCGCTGACTTTATGCCCCTCGCCTTTTTCCAAAAGCTCCAGAAGCTTGAAAACAAATGCGACATCTGATTTTGGCAGTTTTTTTATCTGCTCCATGCCTTTCACGTCGACAATCCTGCACTCGCCTTCAATTCCTGCAATGCTGAAATACTGGTCAACTGCTGTGCAAAGGTTCCTGTCAATATCAACGCCGATGTATGTTGCATCGCGGTCAGGATATGAGAGCGGGTTTAAACCGCAGCCAATGTCAAGGACAACATCTGGCTTTCCGGTTATTGCGAAAATTTGCGTGTAAACCTTGTCATAGAAAGGCAGGCGCTCGTTTGTCGACGAGTGTGTTGCGAGCAGATGCGTGATTATTTCCTCGCGCTGGCTGCTGAGAGAGCACTGCTGAAGCTCTGCGAGAAGGGCTTCGCGGTGCCTTGGGTCGCCTTCGAAAAGCGAAACATTCCTTCTGAGAATTGCGCGGACAGACTTTATGAGTTCCTTGTATGCCTCGCTTCTTGTGCTGATGTTGTCAAGCTGCTTTTCGAGCTTTGGATTTCTTTTCAGCTCCTTGTCGAGAATTGCCTCAACAAAAGAATGCTCTATTCCGGCAAGCTCTTTCTTTGCGAGAATATCATGGATTATGTCCTCTTTTGTCGGCATAATGACCATTCAGAAGCACTGATATTAAAACATTGGCATCACCGAATGCCAAGCTCAGAACTGCGGTTCTTTAGAACTTAATCAAAACTTAAGCTTGAAAGAAGGCCTTAGGATTGTTTTTGGGATCTGGAGCTTTCGTCCGCTGATGCGGTTGTGCATTTTTCTTGTCCGCGCCTGCTCAAGGCTTATGACACGGCGGCATTCAACACACCACTTGCGCATTGGAGAAAAGCTTCGCACTGGTGCTCCGCAACGCTTACACACTGCTGTCATGTCGAAAACCTCGGGTTTTCGAGCATGCTCGGAAATGCACACAATTGCCTATGCCGGGTTTTGTGCATTTCCAACATTATCCAACCACCTGAACGCAAAAACACGGCAGGTCTTTATTAAGCTTATGGAAACTTACTTACTTCTGAGTAGTCAAATATATTGGTGTTTTCGTCGATAATTTTATATACCGAATCCGGCTAATTTAGCTGAGAGGCAGCGCGGAAAGGATTCCGCTGGCCTCATTTTTGACCCGTCAAAAACGAGGGGAATATGGACGACACCCCACAGCCGACATCAAATTCTGAAGTACAAGTCTTAGGGGGCAACATCGAATTATCAGGCTTCCGCGAGCTTGACGGAGGCACAATGATAGTGCTGAAGAAGATTATCGGAAATTATGCAAGGCGCTTTTCTGACACTTATGGCAGCGAGAAAATGGAGCTGGGCATTGCCCGCGACGCAGACAATTTCTCGCTTACAGGCTCTGTGCTCTGCAAGGGAAACAAAATCACTGCAGTGCACGCAGACAAGAATGTTTTCTTTCTGGTTGATGCTGTCCTGAAAAGAATTGAACAGGAACTGGGAAAATAGTTATCTTCTCTTTGTCCTTCTTGTTAGCTTCAACAAAACTTTCGCGACCTGGGCGAGGACAAACCACACAATGACAAAATTGGTTATTGGCCACAGGTAAGAGAATATTTCTGCCTTGATGAAAAACACAATTAGCGCGATAAACCCTGAGATTGTGTATGCCTTTAACGCGCCTTTCCTCACTTCAACCCAGATTCTAATTGCAATCAGGTAAAGGATTACGCCGTTTATTGCAATGTCAAGCACTGTTGCGGCAAAAACATAGCCAAGGATGACGATTAAAAGAATGAATAATACCAGCCCGATAATTGTTGGCAATACCATTGGTCTATTGTTGTGTGGCAAAGTTTATAAACCTAACCTTCACGGTTTTGCTTATGTCTTTTCAGGAGGATTTGCAGGCGTTTGTAAAGAAAGAGCTGAAAGTGGATATTCCGCTCGAGGTTCCGCCATCGCCTGAAATGGGAGACTTTGCAGTTCCGTGCTTTGCACTTGCGAAGCAGATGAAAAAAGCTCCGCCATTGATTGCAAAAGAACTTGCATTGAAGCTGAAAAAGCCTGCATTTGTCGAGAAAATAGAATGCAATGGCCCTTATCTCAACTTCTTTTTGAAGAAAAATGTGCTTTCTGAGAAAATACTGCTGGATATTGAGTATCAGAAGGAAAAGTACGGAACTTCAACAGAAGGAAAAGGAAAAACTGTTGCAATTGACTTTTCATCGCCTAATATTGGGAAATTGTTTCACTTCGGCCACCTTCGCAGCACCGTTGTAGGAAACTCAATCTGCAAACTTTCTGAGTCGCAGGGATACAAGGTTGTGCGCATCAATTACCTTGGCGACTGGGGAACGCAGTTTGGCGCCCTGATTTACGCTTATCTGAACTGGGGCGACAAGAAAAAAATGGCAAAATGCCCGATAAAGCATTTGCTCGAGTTGTATGTTAAATTCCACAAGGAAGCAAAGGACAATCCCAAGCTCGATGAAGAAGCAAAAGCCTGGTTCAAGAAGCTTGAAGACGGCAATTCTGAGGCGACAAAACTATGGGCAAAATTCAGGCAGGAATCACTTGATGACTTTAAGAAAATTTATGACACTCTTGGAGTTTCGTTTGACTCCTTTGACGGCGAAGCGCACATTGCAAAGCACACAGATGACGCAATTGCCCTTTGCGAGAAGAAAAAAATCGCCAAAATGAGCGAAGGAGCGCTTGTTGTGCCATTGAAATGCTTTGAAATTCCGTTTATGCTGCGAAAGAATGACGGCGCAACAACTTATGCTGCGCGCGACCTGGCTGCCCTGCTTTACAGGCTTGACACTTACAAGGCATCAAATGTGATTTATGTCGTCGGACGCGAGCAGTGCCTGCACTTCCAGCAGTTGTTTGCCGTGATGGAGTTATTGGGCTACAAGAAAGAAATGTTTGCGCACGTTGATTTCGGGTTTTATTTGTCTCCTGAAGGCGGAAAGATGGCGACCAGAAAGGGCAAGAGCATCTTTATGGAGGATGTTTTGAAGGAGACAATTGACCTTGCACTGAAGACAATCAATGAGAAAAATCCTAAGCTGAAAAATAAGGAGGAAGTTGCGCGAATGGTTGCTGTCGGAGCATTATTCTTCGGCGACATGATGAATGACAGGAACAAGGACATTGTGTTTGATGTCAACAGGTTCTTAGACTTTGAAGGAGACACAGGACCTTATCTGCAGTACACTTATGCGCGCGCTAGCTCGATAATCAGAAAGGCAAAAGAGAAAAAGCTTTCTGTGACCACAAAAGTGAAGTTTGATGCTTTGAAAGAGGCAGCTGAAGTTAAACTGGTTACAGCGCTTTCAGAGTATCCTGCTGCTGTTTCAGCTGCATTAAGGCAGTACAAGCCTCACATACTCGCACAGCATCTTATTGTTGTTGGTCGTGCATTTAACGAGTTTTACCACTCCTGTCCGTGCATGCAGGAAACTGACGCTGAAAAGCAAAAGGCAAGGCTGTTGCTTATTGACTGCGCGCGTACTGTCCTAAGAAACGGGCTGTCATTGCTTGGAATAAGCGTTCCAGAAGAAATGTAAAATGAAAATAATCCCTGTTTCCGGAGCTGTCTCTGATGCTATTCTTTCTGAGCTTAAGAAAAGGCAGATAAATGAGCACGGAAGGGCTCCTATTGTTGAGCTTGTTGACGATTTGAAAGAGAATTTTGTCATGATAGGCGGTAATTCTTCGACTACAGAAGCGACTTTTTCAACTTTTAATGACAATCATCCCGGAGCCGGAATCATTGTTTTCACTGCAGAGCCAAAGCCTCACAAGGGAATGCCTGCAGAGAGGATGCTGTTTGTCGGCACTCGCGCGTGGAGCAGGGAGAATCACGCAGTTATGAAGACACGGAATATCAGGCAGTATCCAATGCACGAGATGGCGCAGGAAGGGGCAAATGAGATGTGCGACGCTGTAATGGGCGCGGCAAAGGACTTTCCTGTGCTTTATGTTTCAATCGACGCCTCTGTGCTTGACCCTGCATTTGTGCAGTGTGATAAGCCAGAGCCTGGCGGAATGAGTGTAAGGGAGCTGCTTTATTTTCTGCGGCGCATTAGGCTCTTGAAAAACTTCATTGCAGGCGATATAACAGGCTTTAAGGAAGAAGGTGCTGTTATAGGCGCCAAAGTGCTTTCTGAGCTCTTATAATGCTTATAAACGAAAAGCTTTTATAGAGTGATGACTAGGAGTCTTCACTATAAGGGGAGTAATGACTTATGGGACGAATAAAAACACAGATGATAAAGAGGCTTACGCTTAACCTGGTTAAGCAGCACAAGGCGCTTTTGTCAGCTGACTTCGAAGCGAACAAGAAGATAGTTCAGCAGCTGCTCACAGAGCCGGGCAAGAAGATAAGGAACACAGTCGCAGGGTATGTTACAAGGATAATGCAGCGCAAGGAAGACTGAGAAAACTTCCTACTGGGGGTGCAGCGATGGAGGAAAACTCCATATATGTCGGAAATAAGCCGTTTATGAACTACGTTACAGGCGTAGTGATGCAGTTCACAACAAAGGGGGCTCCTGAAGTTGTGATTAAGGCACGAGGCAAGTTCATTTCTAGAGCTGTTGATATTGCCGAGGTTTCTGCCAAGAGGTTCTTGCAGAACGGAGTTGCAATAAAGGACATTAAGGTTGATTCTGAAGAGTTCAAGAACACAGAAGGAAAGACTGTACGCGTGAGTACAATTGAGATAACGCTTGGGAAGACTGGACTACCGCCAACACCACTGTGATATGCACTGCATTGAATAACTACGACAAATAACGGCTCCTTACAGTCGCAGAGACCAACGATAAGAGGAAGTTTCTTTTTCCTTGACCAAAGTTTAAATACCCCCTTCTAATGATTACTTCTGGGCCTGTAGTTTAGCTTGGATAGAATTCGGGGCTTCGGACCCCGAGACTTGGGTTCAAATCCCAGCGGGCCCGTATACTTTAAAAACAAAAGCCAAAAATAACAGTTTATCGGGGCTATATGTTAACCTGGCTAGACTGCTTGGTTTGGGCAACGCGCCCGCAAGAGCCGTTAAAAAAACCAAGCGATCCCGGTTCGAATCCGGGTAGCCCCATTGAATAGGAATAATAACTGATGATGATTAGACGCTTAAAGGATTTAATTTTTGATGTTCCCTGGATTTTTAATACTTGGCGCAATTTTATTCATAATGGATTTAAGACTGAACAGAAGATTATTCGCGCTCGTATACCTTCAAATGCTCGCGTTATTGATTTTGGCTGCGGCACTGGTTTATTCGCTAATTTTGTACGCGCGCATGAATACGTTGGTGTTGATATCCCTGGCAAACATATTTGTTATGCTAAAAGTAAAGGCGGAAATAATCGATTTGCCACATTTAATAAAAGATTCAGCACTCTGTTGCAATCAAATTATTTTGATTATTTGATGTGTTTTCATGTTGTACATCACGTTCCACCAGAAGGTCTATCAAAATTTTCGAGTGAAATTCTAAGATTGCTTAAACCTGGTGGCTCGATACTGTTTGTAGATATGTTTCCAGTTAAACAGCAAAAATCAATAGTTGGTAAGTTGCTGGTCATGGTTGATCGTGGAAATTATCAACGTCTACCTCGAGACGTCATTGAACTTTTTAGGCCAAAAATTACTGTGATTGAAAATGCCGCTGTTAAAATAGGTCCCTTCAAAATGTATGTTTTGTTAATGAAAAAGAAATAAGTCACATTTAATTACTATTTTAATTTGTACACAGACATTATTTTTGACCCGTAAGCAGTAATGTTATACACCTCTGTATAAGGATAATCTTCTTTGTGCCACCTAAAATTAGTCAAGAAATAAGTAGCGTCGGCTTCAGATGAATACCTCAACCGGCTCCGTTCTGTAGAATCAAGAATCTGTAAATTAAACTCGCCAGGCCAATTTGTTGCGGTAAAATTAATTACGCCTTTTGGATGTTTTTCTAGAATATATTCTAATGCCTGCCGATAAGATATCCCCCAATAATCTAATTCAAAGTTGTTTCTTGCATTTTTTCCTACTAAAAAGTTAAAATAAACATTTTGATGCGGATGGTTTATTACCATAAAACAGGCTGTTGAAAGTAAGCTTAAAGTAATAATTAATACAAAAAGTGCTAATAAAATGGAACGCACTTTTGTTTTCTTTAATAAAATAATGTGAGTCCAAATTTCAGTAAATCCCTTCAAGGAAATTACTAAGAATGCAGGATAAATAAAGAATAAATGCCGCCACCCATCCAGTAAAATAGAATGCAGCAAGATAACGATAATTATTGGCAGGAAAAACCACAGTAAAAAGATAAGTGCTTGTCGCTTTTTTTCATAGGTGGCATTAAAAATTTCAATTGAAAAGATGAAAAAACCAAAAACAAAACCAAAAAGGTACAGTATTGGAGTAGTTATGCTTATCCAAACAGGCACATACCCCCAAGGAAGTGATCCTGCAGAGATGTATTCACCCAAGAATAACACTGTTCCATTCCAAGGATAATGACTCATCTGAATAAAAGCTTGCAAAAAATTTTGTAATGGGTTCTTCCACAAAACTGGCCAGAATAACACTATAAACACCGCAAGCAAAAGGAAGTAAAATACCAAACTTGAGATGTTCTTTTTCATTTTATGAGCGCGGTATGAATCCGTAATTGTGAAAAGTAAAGTGAAGAAAGGCACCAGTATGCCTAATACGCGAATATCAAAAAGTATTGCGCTTATTAGTGAGTGGAAAAAAATCCATAACCCAGTTTTGCTTTCTAGATATTTAACCAGCACATAAACACTTATTATAAAAACAGACATAAAGGGAATATCCTTACTATTAAAGAATGAATCGGCAAATATTCTTGGACTCAAAATTAGAAATAAACTGCCAAGTATTCCTATTTTCCAACTCTTAAAACAATGCTTGCACAACAAATAGAAGAAAAATACACCTAAATAAAATGTTAGAAAAGTGAGCAAATGTCTTCCAAGATAGATAGATTTAGAGTCGTGCAGATGGAAAATCTTTTCAGTAAATATCAAAATAGACTCAAAAACCCCCCCATGATATCTATCTTGATGGTCTGCTAATGCGCCACTCTTGTTAAGGGCATATTCTATATTCATAATGCCGATGTTCCGTTGAGAACCTTCATCCCATGAGAGCCCATAATCCGAAAAAATAAATAAACCAAGAATAAGAAAAGATATGAAGAAAAGGATGACTGCCTGGTTCTTGTTATTACCTGGTTTAAGTATGTTAACTGCCTTCACAAACTTTTTTTAGTTATCAGGTATATAAATATTTTTAAGTCTTAGAAGTATTTTAACTTATCAAGTAATACCTATCTAAGTTTGCGACCTTTCCCAGATATCTCTTTTACCTCTATCTTATGAAATTGCGTGGGGCTTAACCAGGTACCTAGCCCAAGAGCATTTTCATCGCGTAATTTCCAGAAAGAACCTAATTTCATATCATTAAACTCTTTCCATTCAGATATCAATTTTCCGTCTAAGAATGCTTTAATCCCCTCGTTTCTTACTTGTAGAAGGGATGTGTATGTTTTACCATTTTCAATACCTGATTTAACAGTAGTTGGATTATCGTTTGAGTCGCGTCCTTTGACGGTTTCAAAACCGCACACGGAATTATTCCAACCGCCCATAATCCAGCTAAATGAACGTCCTGATTTATTTAAAATTTGCATCACAGTCTCTTTCCCTTCTAAACGTGTAAAGACTATTTGATAATCATATTCTTCAGGTGGTTGATAAGATATCTGAATACGTGCACCCGCGGTGTTATCAGACACCAATTTATTGTTTTCAAATTTCCAGTTTCCGGAAATTGTATCTTTAGTTGGATCAATCAGCTTCATCAAATCCACCAGCCCGCCCTTTGCTACACCATTCTTAGATGGGCTTACTTTATTCTTCAATTCGCTTATTTTCTTAGCGATTTTGTCTTTTGTAAGTCCTGTTGCTTTTGGCTGTGCCTGTTTGTAGAGTTCAAATGCGCGTGTTGCAAAGCGCTTTTTGTCAAGGACATTAGTGCTTTTGTTTGATTGTTCGTACCAAAGGTCAGCAACCTGGGCGACAGATTCAGTATTCTCATAACCATTGCTGCGCAAGGTAATCTCTTGTTCAGCTATCTTGCTAACTCCGTTAATGCTTTTTGCAAGGAGCTTAAGAGCCGCATCCCAGTCATTATCAACAAATGCCAAATACTTACCAACAGTAAGATTGGCTTCTGGGTCATTAGGATTTAATTTCAAAGTCTCTTCTGCTTTCTTGACACATGCATACTCCTTTTCCATATCCGGTATTGCTTTTGTCAAGTCACTTGCTTTCTCAACAAGTGATGCATCGCCTGCTTTCTTTCCTATTGTTTCTGCAGACTTGGCAGAACTTAGTGCAATCTTGAAATTTCGTTCATCAACTGAAGCGTCAGCAAGCTGAATGTATGCTTCTGCAATCTTGCTTGCATCTTCCTTTGTTTTTGATTTCTTTTGGGCGGCAGTCAGGTATTTGTCATATGCATCAATGGCATTATACCCTTCAAAGTTATCCTTCATTGATTTGACAGTGTCATAAGTTGCGCTTAATTCAAGCAAGTCTGACAAAGTGTTTGCTGCCTCGCGCAAAAGAACATATTTCTGAGCATTATTTGTTGATGCACTACCATTAGCAAGTAACTTGTCTGCAAAAGCCTTCTTTTTTACAGGGTCTGTAAGTTTGTACTCATCCTTGTAAACATCGCGGATTTCCTTCTCAGCAAGCTTGATTTCATTATCAGAAGGCATCTGCGCTTTCTGGCCTGGAGCCTGAGGTGGCTGCAAATCCTGAGAAGCAGGAGCTGCTGGCTGAGCATAAGTATAAGGTTGAGGAGCTATAACGCTGCCTATTCCAAGGATTCCACTTAACAACAATTCTAGTGTCTTCCCCATTTTAACCACTACTGAGTGTATATACAATCCAGTATATAAATGTTTCGGTTTTTACATTTCCATTAACGAATACTTTAAAACTACTGTTTGCAAGACAACTCTAAGATGAAAAGGAGCATGCTTATTAACATTGTTGTGCCTGTTTATAATGAACAGGCAATTCTTGAGAAAAACATACTGAAATTACACTCGTTTCTGAAATCCAATATTTTGGATGATTGGCAGATCACTATCGCAAACAATGCATCAACAGATGGCTCTTTGAGTATTGCAAAATGCCTGGAAAAACAATACAAGAACATCCGCCGTATTGACCTTTATCAAAAAGGCCGCGGACTAGCTTTAAAGAAAGCGTGGAATGAGAGCAGTGCAGATATTTTGTGTTACATGGATGCGGACTTAGCAACAGGGCTTGATTCTTTACCAAAGATGATAACTGCCATAAAACAAGGTTCTGCAGTTGCAACGGGAAACAGGTTTGATAAAAGCTCAATTATCCGGCGTGATCTACACCGGTTGGTTCTTTCTAGAGGATATAGTCAGCTTGCAAAACTTGTTGTTAAAACTAAAATAAACGACCTGCAATGCGGTTTCAAGGCAATAAGCAAGAAAGCCAAAAATGAATTGCTGCCAAAAGTTAAGAATAATGTTTGGTTCTTTGATTCAGAACTTTTAATTCTGGCAGAAAAGCTTGGTTATCCTATTGCGCAAATTCCTGTAAAATGGACAGAAAGCAAGAGAAAAAGCAGGGTAAATATCATAATGACTGTGTTAGAATATCTTACTAATCTTTATTCGCTACGAAAACGTTTGAAAAACCAAGGCATACTCTAAGCAAGCTATTTAAGTAAGATATTCAGTTATGTGTCGTATGTGGAACAAATATGAATGGGGCATATTTATTGCATTTTTCTTGCTATCTGCGATTTTCATAAAGCCAGCGCCGACTACTGGCTGGAATGATGCTTCAAGGCTGGCAGGAATACAGGCCATAGTTGAGCAGAATACCTTGGTTATTGACAATACGCTCTATAACTGGACTGGTGACAAGGTATTCATTAATGGGCATTTTTACTCTGATAAGTCTGCAATGACATATCTGATAGCAGTCCCAATTTATTCATTGCTTTATGATGCAGGAATTAACTTTACAGATCATCCAAATCTTGCCTATTTCATACTCACTTTGCTGGTTGTTAATCTGAGCGTTGCAATTATGCTGGTTTATTTCTTCAGGTTTATCGCGCGATACAACCTTGGCACAAAAACAAGGCTTTTTTACACATTCACGCTTGGATTCTGCACGCTGTTATTCCCTTACACTTTTGTCCTCAATAATCACGCATTAACCGCAGCATTCCTTTTCTTTACTTTCTATTCACTTTTGAACTCAAAAAAGCCAATTCATTTTGCAGGCGCAGGGCTTCTTGCAGGGCTGACTGCGACATTTGAAATGGTCACAGGAAGCATCTTTATTGCCTGTTTTATAGGATATCTTCTCTGGAAAAGAACAAAATTCCCAAATATCCTGTGTTTTGTCTGCGCAGCATTATTCCCGATACTGGTTTATTTCTTAATCAATATTGCCATCACTGGAAATATTGTTCCATTGCAGCTAAACAAGGAATACTTCAATTACCCAGGCTCCCCATTTGCAGAAGGAGCAAATGTTATCCACGTCAGGGGCAACACTGCCGTCGATAAAATCAATTATGCCTGCGACATCATACTTGGTTCAAAGGGCTTTTTTGTGTTCTCGCCATTGTTGCTATTCTCACTGGCAGGCCTGATAATTACAATAAGGCAAATACCAAAATACAGAAAAGAGGCAATTGCCAATGGAATTGGAATTATACTGGTGCTCATAATTTATTCAATACAAACAGTAGACTGGGGAGGGTCTAATTTTGGATTCAGGCACACTGTTCCTTTAATTCCAATACTCTTTGCATACACTCCTGTTGTTTTCAAGAAATACAAGAATCCCCTGCTAAAAATCTTATTCGGAATACTTATTTTAGTGGCAGTCTACATCAGCATTATCGGCATAATGCGAGGCCCTTGGGCGCAATAATTTCCCAAAGATTAAAAAACAGGTGAAAAGTCAGCTGTTTGATGGAAGTTTCTGTGGGGGTAATAGCGCATAATGAGGAAAGAAATATTGAACCTCTTCTAAAAGCTCTCCTAAACCAGGAATTAAACCAGGTTAAAATTAAGGAAATAATTGTGGTTTCTTCAGGAAGCACGGACAAGACAAATGAAATCGTGGGAAATTTCGCTAAAAAACACAATAAAATAAGGTTAATTATTCAAAAAGAACGCAAAGGAAAATACTCGGCGATAAACCATGTGCTAAAAACAGCAAAATCAGACTTTATAGTGCAAATCAGCGCAGATGTCCTGCCTGACAAGCGCACATTTGAGGAATTATGCAAGCCTCTTTCAGACTCTTCTGTGGGAATGGTTGGCGGACATTCTATTCCTGTAAACAAGCCAGCCAGTTTTATGGGCTTTCTTGTGAATTTTGAGTGGCAAATGCATCACGAACTTAATCTTTTAAGACCAAAATTCGGTGAACTTATTGCTTTCAGGAAAGTTTTTGACTATTTGCCGCCCAATTCTGTCGACGAGGAATACATAGCAAGTATTATTCGCGGCAAAGGCTTCAGGATGGTTTATTCGTCAAATGCGATTGTTTTCAACAAAGGGCCAGAGCATTTCAGGGATTTTGTTGTTCAAAGGCGCAGGATTTATTCAGGCCACTTGTTTCTCCGCAAAAAGACGAGATATTCGCCATCCTCCATGCATACCTGGCTTGTGTTGAAAGCAGCGCTTAATGCAATTCCAAAGAATAAGAAGCAAATTCACTGGGTTATTCTGGCAGCGCTTGCAGAATCATATGTCAGAATGCTTGGATTTTATGATTGTTATATCAAGCAAAGGGATTCAGTGATATGGGATGTTGCTAAGACTGCAAAAATCAAGTGAATAAAATGGTTATGCCAAGTTTTTTGCAAAAACTAACCGGAAATTACGTATTTACAATAAGAACAGGCCTTGCAAAAGGGATGAAAAGAAGGATTGGCTTTGGATTTACCCCATTTAAGAAAAAAACATCAGAAGAAAGATTCCTAAAATCACTGAGATTGTCTGGAAAGACGATTTTTGATGCAGGAGGGTATGTTGGCGAACATACCCTGTTTTTTTCTCGAGCTGCAGGACAAAAAGGGAAAGTTGTTGTTTTTGAGCCAAATCCTGTCTGCTTGAAAGAGCTTAAGGCAAATTTGAAACTAAATAATGTTTCAAATGCAATAATCGTTCCACTGGCTTTGGGAAAAAGGAGAATTTTAAGCAGGATGTTTACAGACAATTCTCTTCCTGCTTATTCAACATTCAGCAAAAGGCGGGCTGGATGGCTTTCCTGCAGTAAACAAATCCCTGTGAATATGGATACTCTTGACAATTATTCGAAATTAACAGGCATTTTACCCAACTTTGTAAAAATTGATGTTGAATGCTATGAATTTGAGGTTTTACAAGGCATGAAAGAAACAATCAAGGCTTGCAAACCTGCTCTTTTTATTGAAATGCACGGAGAAAATTCAATGCAAACGATTGAATTCTTGCTGGCAAACCAATATTCAATTTATCATGTTGAAAGAAGACAGCGCATTAATGCGCCAATTGATCTGCGTAATGGACACTTGTTCTGCACTAAAACAAATTAACAGGGAACCAAATCACAAACCAGGCAAGAACACCAATGCAATAAGCGATTACAGCCGGCTTTGGCAGTTTTGTTAATAGCAAAGCATTCAGAATTGTTAAGCTTGGTATCAGCAAGAGCATGTTAAATGGGTATGTAACCCTGAATATGCTGGAAATAAGGAAAATAGCATAAATTATTCCGAAGAACAACAAGTTCAGGATGGCGAGCTTGTTGCCTTTTCTTGCAAGAATAAATGCAAATGGCACTGAAATCCATGCTGCGAGAAGAACAAACAAGTTTGGCTTGCCAAGATACTGGTAAATTACGTGCTTTGCGCCGTCCTTAATGCCTGAACTTATCAACAAATAAGGTGCTGGCTTGAACACCAAAAACCAATAGCCAGGATTAATTGCAAGCTCTTGATTAGGAATTTCTATATTGCCCTGCAGCCTGAACATATCGACGAGATGGTGGGCTGGCGTTGGATATGCGCCAATGGATGCGTCATAAATCCAAAGCCCCGCAATAAAGATGATAAGAGCAGACAAACAAATCTTAAGGCAGGGCTTCCAGACAAGCTTGGCTTTTGGATGGATAAACCAAGAGTATACCACAAGAACAGGTATGATAAGAATGGCGGTCTCTTTAGAAAGTATTGCAAGACCAAGCAGAATGCCTGAAACAGCGTATTTTTCAAGCAAAAACAAGTAGATTGCAATCAAACCCAGAAAAACAGCAATAATGTCAAGCATGGCCATTGATGAATGGGTGAACCACAGGCTCTCAAAACAGAGCAAAAATGCTGCAAGAAGAGCTGTTT
This sequence comes from uncultured Methanosarcinales archaeon, assembly GCA_964353335.1. Classification (GTDB taxonomy): domain Archaea; phylum Nanobdellota; class Nanobdellia; order Woesearchaeales; family ARS49; genus JAWAAW01. The sequence continues at coordinate 74,684 of CAYGVI010000002.1, read as the reverse complement.
TTTCATTGTGTAATTTCCTGACGATAAGATAAACAACAACTATTGACAAAGTTCCTGCAATAACGCTTGGCAAACGCCAACCAACTCCATTGTCGCCAAAAATCGCCATGTTCGCGGCAATGATTGCTTTTGCCAAAGGAGGATGTTCTGAATTGCAGATAGTGCCATTTAGGATGCATTTTGCAGCAGGAACATAGAAATACTCGTCATAAATGTAAAGCCCGTAAGGGTTTATTATCGCGAATAAATGAAGTGCAAATACAATTCCAACTATAGCAATAAGACACCACTGATACTTGGTTATTCCTTTCATGAAAGCGCCAATGCCCTCAAGCCCTTTTGCTCTGTGTTATTGTTTCCGTGAAAAGGAACCAGGCAATTCCCTGCATTATCACAAATGCCGTCAACACACCTGTTGTTTCTGCCCTGCTCAACACAGCTCTGGCAGGGAATTCCCGCTTTGCATTCCTGCGAGGAAATCACATAAACTTGTGGTTTTTCGCTTTCTGACCATTTTTCAGACATGAAAGGAAGCCAAATAACTGATATTGTTATGAGAAGTGCTAAAAGGATAACCAAAAACAGGAAATCTTGCTTTTCTTTCATCGATACCCCCTTGACTTGCAAGATTGGGGCGATTTATAAAATGTGCTATTAAATGACCAGCCTGAATCCGTTCGCCCAGAAAACCATAAGGAAACCCTGAAGCAGACAGAGGCATATTGTCATTGCAGTGTCCAATGAACGGTTTTTAGCAAGCTTTGCAAAGATGATAAATAGAGGGAAGATAACAACAAGATATCTTGGAAGCGAAGTGAAGTCTGGATTGATTGATAAAGTTGCAGCAATCAAGATTAATGAAAAAAGCCAATAAGATGGTGCTAATTTTTTGCGAAAAATAAGTATCAGTAGTAAAACAGTGATGGCGAATAATGCACCAAAAAGAACAGTCAGATCACTTGCAGTTATCGCCTGGATAATTGAAGTGAATGGATTTGCAATTCCATGCCCCCATGCCTTGTTTTGAACAAAGAGATAAGCAAGATAATTTCCCGCCTTGTAAAAACTATAAACTGAGAATGTGATTAAACCCAAAGGTATAAGTGCCAACCAGAGAACATTCTTTTTAATCTTATCAAACTTAAAGTTCTTTGTTTCAAGGTATTCGTATAAAACTGGCAAAATGATTAAAATTCCCCAGAATCGTGTCAATGAAAGGAAAAATCCTGCAATTCCTGCTTTCCACCATTCTTGCTTTTTTGAATAATAAAAACAAATAACTGCTAAAAGCAAAAACAATGATTCGGTAAATACACCTGAAAGTATAAATGCAGTTGGAAAAACAAATAAGTATTTAACCGAATCAAATGCGGTTTGTTTGTCAGAGTCAATTCTCACTAGTTTGTACAAAAATATTGCAGTAACAATCAAGCAAATATTGGAAATAACAATCCCTGCAACAAACTCGCTTCTGATTATGCTTCCAAAAATCCGCATCAGCAAGGGATACAAAGGGAAAAAACCCCAATTAGAAAAAACAGCAGGATCAAAATAGGGGGGATAACCATTTTGGGCTACGTTGAGATACCATCCACTATCCCACACCCCCCAAATATCAAGCCAAAGATACTTTGAATATACCCACACGTATTCTTTTCCATGAAATGGCTCGAGAAGAATCCTTGACACGACACCTATTATTGTCAGAACAATGCGGCTTGTGATAAAAAGAAGCAGAATGTACCATATTTCTTGGGGAATTTTCTTGAAGAGATTCAGGAGTTTCATTGTGGTCTGCCTAAGTCCGCGGGTTTATATTCTTTGCGGAATTCATGCGCAAAGATTTTTATACTCCCACTCCGCGATAAAAATCAATGTGGAACCGTTATGAATTGGGGGTATTCATTGTATTCTTCATTCTCATTGGAATATTCACAAAAACATATCCTGTAAGCTCAAATGATGAATCAAGGCTTGCTGCAACGCAAAGTATTGTTGAAAAAGGCACTTTTGCGATTGACAACTCCATGTTTAACAGTACGATTGATAAAGTCAAGATAGGAGACCATTTTTATTCTGACAAGCCAATGCTGAGCTATTTGATTTTAGTGCCTATTTACCATTTCCTTTATTATTCAGGCATAACAATGGAGAATAATCTCGGACTGGTTTATTTTATTCTCTCATTATTAACAATAGGACTGAGCACCAGCATAATGCTGGTTTATTTCTACCGCTTCTTAAAACGTTACAATCTTTCGCCCGGATTAAGACTGTTTTATACGACCGCGCTTGGTCTTGGCACGCTTGTATTTGTTTATTCATTGGTCATTAACAGCCACGGGCTTGCTGCAGCATTCTTGTTTCTCTCATTTTACGCGGTTGTTAATGCAAAAAAGCCAATAAATTACGCATTTGCAGGGCTTCTTACAGGGCTGACCGTTACATTTGAAATCGCAGGAGGGCCTATTTTCCTGGCTTGTTTCATTGGATTAATGCTTTGGAAAAAAGTTGGAATAAAGAATATCATCTGGTTCTGCATATTCGCTGCAATCCCGATAATTGCATACCTCGGAATAAATTATGAAATCAGCGGCAGCATTATTCCGGTTCAGGTCAGGGTTGAGCTGTTTGATTACCCTGGCTCTGAATTTGCTGGCGGTATTGGCGTCTCTGGATATGTTAAATGGGATTCGTACACTGACTTACTCAAATATGCGTGGGGCGTAACATTTGGCAGAAAAGGGCTTTTCACATATTCCCTTCCGCTTTTCTTCTCGCTTGCAGGAATTATCTTTGCAATAATAAGAAAGAACAAGTATCGCGATGAAGCAATTGCAATAGGAACAGGAATATTGCTCACTTTATTGTTTTACATCACAAAAACAAACAATTGGGGAGGGTGCAACTTCGGATTCAGGTTCACAGTTCCTCTGATACCCATGTTATTTGCATTTACTCCAATACTTTTCAAGGAGATTAGATCAAAAAGACTTTGGTATTTGTTTGTGCTTGTTTTTTTCTTTTCACTTGCAATAACTGCATTGGGTGTTTACCTGCATACGTGGAACTGTGATCAGCAAATGATTCCATTTTTGGCAACAAGGTGATTACTTGACAAGCTTTGACTTCCAAATATCAGTGATTTTGTTATTGCTGGCTGTTTGCATTTACTTGTACATGAAGATAGAGTCTTCGAGGCCAGTAAAGCTTTTCATCAGCCTCGGAATGCTTGTTTCTTTTGTGTTTTACACGTTTTATGGAGTTGCTAACTATTTTACAGGCAATGGGATAACAGGTGAAGCGGTATATTATGTCAATTATGGGCTGTCTGGAGCGGGTTTTTCTGAATACCAAGACTTGATAGCAATTTCAATACTATCACTAGTATTTGGCGTGGTTTTCTCTTTGTGGATTTTCTTCAAAGGCGCAACTTCAAGCAAAACAAGCAAGCATTACCTTTACCTTGTTCTATTGCTAGTGATATTGTCCCTAATTTTTAATCCAGTAACAGCAGTAGTTGGGGAGATTATATCTTCCAAACTTGAAAAACCCACTTTTGACAAAAATTCAGATTTCTACACATATTACAAAACACCTGAAATCAGGCAAACAAGCGAGCCTAAAAATCTAATGTTCATTTACGCAGAAGGACTGGAAAGAACATTTTTCAATGAATCAGTTTTTCCCGGATTAACTGAAAATCTGAATAAAATTGAGTCAGAAAGCATTTCTTTCACTAATACTGACCAAGACTGGTATGCGCTTCACACAATGGGCGGCCTGGTTGCAAGCCAATGCGGCTTTCCATTAATTGCCCCAGCGCACGGCAATACAATGGGCGGCATGGACCGTTACCTTGATTCTGCAATTTGTCTTGGAGATTTATTACATAAAGCGGATTATTACCTTGCATTTTATGGGGGTGCAAGCCTTGATTTTGGAGGCAAAGGCAAATTCTTCTCAACACACAAGTTTGATGAGATTTATGGTGTTGACCAATTATTGCCAAAAATCGTAAATAAAAGCTATGTTGGGTGGTGGGGGATATACGACGACTCATTGTTTGACCTTGCTTACAATCATTTTGTTAAATTATCAAAAACACAGGAAAAATTTGCAATGTTTCTGCTGACATTGGACACCCACCCTGAAGGTCTTCCTTCAAAGAGCTGTGACAGCGGGGTTTATAGCGATGCAAACAGGTCCATGCTCAATGCAGTTGCCTGTTCTGACTACTTAATTGCAAAGTTTATCAGGCAAATAAGGCAGTCAGGGTTTGGAAATAACACAGTAATTGTTCTGGTATCTGACCATTTCTCAATGACTGGAACTGTTCCTGAGCTTAATGAAATGAAAAGGTCAAACCTTTTCATCATAAATGAACCTAATTCCACAGAAGAAATTAAAATTGACAAATGGGCAACAAATATGGACATCACACCCACAATACTGCCATTTATTGGCTATGAGGGCAATATCGGATTGGGCAGGGACATAATAAACAGAAATGAATCAGACTCTCAAATCAAGGATATACAAAATAATTTGACTAATTGGAAACAATACATACTTCAATTCTGGGATTTCCCTAAAATTGAAAAATCTATTGAGATAGATACAAAGCAAAGAAAAACATACATTGACAATAGACCGTTCAATATCCCTGTGCTTATTGAATTGAATGATGAATTGGAAACATCATTGAAATTTGATGTCAATGTGGCTGAAGAGATGCAGAAAAACACAAATACATCATTTATTCTTATTGAAAGTTGTCAGAAGACAAATGAGCTTTTTAACAAAACCATTAATTATCCTGGCTTTTGCATTTTGGCAGGAAAAGGCAGTAAATACCACATGCACATGATCCTCGCGGATTATACTGAGTTTTCAACAAAAGATATCCGTAAAATTACTGGACTTGATTAACACAAAAAGACTTAAATACCTTCCATAGTAAATGCAGTGTTATGGCAGCCAAGAAAGAGGCAAAGGAAGAGGAAAAACAGCTTGGAATAACTGTCAAGAAATCAGAGGACTTTTCAGAGTGGTTTACCCAGGTTGTGACAAAGTCTGGCTTGGCTGATTACAGCATTGTTTCAGGATGCATGGTTATCAGGCCGCTTGGAATGGCATTGTGGGACAACATAAGGGCTGCCTGCGATCCAAGGCTAAAGGAAATGGGCATCCAGAACTCGTATTTCCCGCTTTTTATCCCAGAATCATTGCTCAAGAAAGAGGCAGCCCACGTCGAGGGCTTTACGCCTGAATGCGCCTGGGTGACTTATGGCGGGCACACAAAACTCGCAGAAAAGCTTGCCATCCGCCCGACTTCAGAAGCAATAATGTATGACTCATATTCCAAATGGATACGCAGTTGGAGAGATTTACCATTGAAATTAATGCAGTGGAACAATGTCGTAAGATGGGAATTCAAGCACCCGACATTATTGATGCGAACAAGGGAGTTTTTGTGGGTTGAAGGCCACACTGCATTTGCCACAAAAGAAGAGGCAGACAAGGAAATCAGGGACATAATGGCTCTCTGGACAGATGTGTGCCAGAACACGCTCGCATTGCACCCGATTCACGGCAAAAAAACAGAGAAAGAAAAGTTCGCAGGTGCAGAAGGGACAGAATCATTGGAATTCTTTGTGCCAAATGGAAGGATGGCGCAGGGCCCTGACGCGCACTCAGACGGCCAGAACTTCGCAAAAGCATATGAAATCCAGTTCCTCGACGAGAAAGGAAACAAGAACTTTGTCTTCCAGAACACCTGGGCAATCACCACAAGAATGATTGGCGTGATGGTTGCTGTGCATTCTGATGACAAAGGGCTTGTAATTCCGCCAAAGATAGCGCCAAACAAGGCGGTAATCGTGCCAATCCTGTTTGAAGATACAAAGAAAGACGTGCTTGCTGCATGCAAAAAACTTGCCAGCGAGCTTAAGGAACTCAGCCCGATTCTCGACGACAGAGATGGCTACACCCCTGGCTGGAAATTCAATGAATGGGAGATGAAAGGAGTGCCTGTCAGGATAGAAATAGGGCCAAAGGACCTGAAAGCAGGACAGGCAGTTCTTGTCCGCAGGGATAATGGCGAGAAAAAGGCAGTAAAACTTGCAGAAGTAAAGAAAACAATCGCAGGAATGCTTGAAGCAATGCAAAAAGAACTGCTCACAAAGTCAAAAAAGCTCACAGAGGCAAATATCGTCGATGTCAAGTCAATGGATGAATTAAAGAAGGCAATTGACAGCAAGAAAGCAGCACGCGGATTGTTCTGCAATGTGCCTGAATGCGAGGATTACATCAAGGAAAAGACAGACGGCGTAACCACAAGAGGAATTCTTATGGACCATAAGGCAGCAGGCAAGTGCATACACTGCGGAAAGCCGGCGAAAGTTATTGTCCACTTCGCGAAGAGCTATTGAAATAGCCGTTTTACCCCTACATTTTGTTAAAAATAGAAAGATTAATAAATATGTAGTGGTAATACATATTTTATGGCGACAATCCGCAAGAGAACAATAGGAAAGCAGACATACTACTATTTGGAGCACACTGTTCGAAAGGGCAGAAAGGTTGAAAAGCGTGAGCACTATCTTGGCAAAAAGCTTCCAAAGAACGTTGAACAGCTCAAGAAAGAGTTTCTGAGCAAGCTGTATCAGGAACGATGGTACCCTGTTCTTGACAGGATCAAGCAGGTATTTGCGCAGGAAATCAGGCGAACTCCGCCGTCAGCGCGTGAAGAAGAAATAGAGAAGTTCGCAATCCATTTTACTTATGACACGCAAAGAATCGAAGGGTCAACATTGTCTCTGCGCGAAACTGCAGACTTGCTTGAAAGAGGCATTACTCCAAAAGCCAAGCCAATTCGCGATGTCAAAGAAGCAGAAGCTCACAAGGCACTCTTTGATGAAGTGTTAAAGGCCAAGAAAGATATATCTTATTCGCGGGTACTCCATTGGCACAAAAAACTCTTTCAGGATACAAAACCAGATATCGCAGGTAAGCTCCGGGAGCACCAGGTGGCAATCTCGGGCAGTAAATTCTTGCCGCCCTCCCCTGTGGAAGTATATCCGCTCTTGCAGGATTTCTTCAAATGGTATAATAAAAGCAAAACCACGCTCAATCCAGCAGTATTAGCCGCGCTCGTCCATTTGAAATTCGTTACTATTCATCCTTTCGGGGACGGCAACGGGCGTATTTCGCGCTTACTGATGAATTTTGTTCTTCATAGGAAGAACTATCCTTTGCTCAACATTCATTATGAAGGCAGAGCAGGATACTACACTGCACTCGAACGCGCACAAACCAAAAATATGGACTTTGTCTTCGTCCAGTGGTTTATCAAGAAGTATATCAAAGAACAAAAGCGACTGCTGAGGTGACCGCAATTCCTTGTTGCGTGGTCACCTGAATGATAGTCCACTTCGCAAAGAGCTATTAAGGATCTTCTTCGAGGGATTTACGCCATTCCTCAGCAGGCTCAGGGCCAAGGGATTTTCTCCAGGATTCGTCAGGCAGGAATGATATTTTGTAGCAGCCAGACTCCCTGAGAACCTCAACAGGCCTTTTGGAAGCAAAGGCTTCAGCCATCTTCGTGTACTGCCTGAGTGTGGGCTGAAGCTTGCGCGAAAGCTCTGCAGTGCAAACAAGAATCACCTGTGTTCCAACAGGCCTTGCGCGGCGGTCAACCCTATTCTTGCCATTATATGCGGCGTAATGCACCCTCCTATCCAGGAATGCCTTGACAAGCTCTGCCTGGTCTCCGCGCGAAGTCCTGAAACAGCTCTGCGCAAACTCAATGTTATCATCATCAAAAGGATATGAAAGAAGCTCCATTCCCTCCTTGTCAACCCACAGCACCGCATTACTTCTTAGCTTTCCTGAATATGACATGCGCTCAACTTCTGTGCTGTAGAATTTTTCCTGCTGCAATCCAGGAAAATGCATCATTAAATGATCAACAAGGCTGTCAAGGTCGCTTGCATCATGAAAATGCTTCAATGGATACTTTGTGTCACAAACGTAAATCGTTTCAGTCAACCCTATCAAACCCCACTCTATAGTAGTGTCGTTTAATGGCGGTTGTATAAAAACATTGCGGACTGCAAAATGCAAAAACTTTAAATACAAACGCCCATTGACGATTAGCGGGGTGAAAATATGCCAGCAGCACCAAAACCAATCGGAACAATAACGCATTTTTTCAGCAAGATTAGCGTAGCGGTCGTCAAGCTTAATGCCACGCTCAAGGTCGGCGAGAAAATCAAGATAGAAGGCCACGGACAGAGCTTTGAGCAGGCAGTTGACAGCATGCAGGTTGAGCACGACCAGATAAAGGAAGCCAAAAAGGGAATGGAAGTCGGAATGAAGGTCGCAAAGGAAGTAAAAGAAGGCGATTTGGTCTTCAAGGCCTGATTCTTTTTCTTTTTTCTGTTCTTATATATCATTTTAGTAACGCTTAAATACCCATATTGTTCACTCTCGATAATTTAGGGTTTGGAATAAAGAGGGATAGTTTGGTTACTAAGCATAGCAACACAGAAGACTTGCTTTTGGCAGTTGTTTTTCTAATCCTATTGCTTTTTGTCTTCTCATTCCTGAACAACTCGCCTGCATTGACAGGAGGAATAACTGGGAAAACAGTCACCGAGCTGAAGGACGACACCGGCGCTGTTGTGGGCCATAAGATAGTTGATGACCCTGATTTTGAAACAAGAATGGTCGCAATAGAAAGGACTGAAAACCTCCTCAGGATAAGGTTTTCCCATAATGCGGCACAAGCATTGCCGGTCTGGGTCGAAGGAGATGTTACCCACACTTTCTCTGTCCTTGAAAACGCAACTCCTAATGATGTTGTGACACTCGCAGTAATGCTGGAAAACAACAAAGTGCCAAAATTCAAGCTCCACATCGGCGCTGAATCAGAAATATTTGAGTTCGGCGAGGAACAAAAAGGATTTGAAACAACCGGGTTCCACACTCAGGCATTTGACCAAAGAATGAAAAGAATGATTGTGATAGGCATTGACGGCTTTGAACTTCGCAATTATGTCGCAATGCTTAACGCAGGCAACCTGACAAACTTCACAAGGCTGATGCAGTACGGCGGAAGAAACCTTACTCTTAATATCACAGGGCACAATTATACAGTAACTGCGCCTGGCAATGCAGAAATACACTCAGGACGAAATGCAACTTACACAGGCGTGTGGGACAACACGTGCAATAACCCAATCCCTGCAGGCAACACAACATTTGAGCGCCTCAAGGTATTCAACTCAAGCATTGTAACAGGCAGCATTTACGGCAAGACAACCTGTTATGTTCCAAACGGCGTGCTTGGAAACGCAATACCCTCAGTAAACTGGTTCCTGAACGACACACAGTTTGACTCAACCCAATGGCCAATAGGCTCAAGCTGTGTGTATGACAGCAATGTCTCGACAAGGGCAAGGGAGTTCATAATAAATTACACAAATGAGTCATTCTACCTGTTTGTTTACTTTGGAACCCCTGACTGCACAGCACATGTTTACACAGACCAGTCAGCCCAGTACAATAACTCCTTCATGGAAATTGACAAGGCACTCGGAATACTGCTGGACACACTGCAACAACAAGGGCTTGAAAACAACACGCCAATATTGATAACTGCTGACCATGGCTGGAACACAGGAACAACAAGCCACTCGACCTGGGCTGCTGACACTGTTGTCCTGCCATTAATCACAAACAATGTCAGCATGGTAGCCAATGCAACAACCGCAGGATTCAGAAAGCAGTGCGACATTGCACCCACAACGCTCAATTTCTTTGGAATGAATGCAACAGGCTATCCTGACATTGTGAGCTTTGACGGCTGCGGGTCAATGTACAACCCCAATATCAACAATGTCGGCTCAAACTGCACAATTGTAAATCTGAGCACATCATTGACTGAATTAGTGCTGTCAAACAGCAGCTGCTTCCTCATAAATGGCAGCAACCTTGTTTTCAACTGCTCGGGCTTTGTAATTGGCGGAAACAACCTGGGAATCGGAATTAATGTCACAGACCAGACTAATGTGACAATAAAGGACTGCCTTGTTGAAAACTTCAGCACAAACATATGGCTGATGCGCACGCACAACAGCAGAATCACCAACACAACAGCCCGCAATTCAATTAATAACAGCATTGCAATAACATCGTCCAACAATGACACAGTAGTTAACTCAACAGGCCAGAGCAACAATGAAACAGGAATACTTGCAAACTCTGTTTCTAACATAACAATACGTGAAAGCACAGGAACAAGCACAAATGGAAGGGGATTATTGCTCAGCTTTGCAGGCAACAGCACTCTGGCAAGGGCAACAGGCAGAAGCATTCTTGACATTGGAGTATCATTAAGCTCAAGCCAGGGCATAATCCTGGTAAATGTGATTGGAAACAGCGTTAACAGCAGCGGAATTTCCTTTATCTCAAGCAATTTGAGCAATATTTCAGATTCACTCGGCAACAGCAGCTTTGGCCGCGGAGTCTCAGTTACCTACAGCAGCGGAAATAATCTTACAAATGTCACAGGAATCAGCAATTACACTTACGGCATAGCACTCATTTCCTCAAACAGCAACACTCTTGTAAATTCAACAGGAAACAGCAATTACTCAGGGGGCATTGGAATAACTTCTGGAAGCGCGCATAATACCCTCCTTGACTGCATGGCCGCAAGCAACAGCAGCAATGCACTGTATGTTGACTCAAGCCATTACAACAACATCACACTAAGCAGGTTCCAGAACAGCGTAACAGGAACAACACTGCAAAACGCTGAGAACAACACAATAACTTACAACAGCTTCAGGTTTAACTCAGAGGGAATAATCGCACAGGGCTCTTCCAAAAACAACCTTGTTGAAAACAACACATTTGCCAACAACACGGCAACAGGCTGCCTGTTCCAGGGAAGCGCGAGCATGATGATGCTCCGCGGAAACACTGTTTCAAACAGCACAACCGGCATAAAACTCTCAGGAAGCTGCCATAATAACACAATAACAAACAACACTGCAATTGACAATGTTGTTGGAATAAGGCTGGATGAAAGCTCGCAGGAAAACCTTGTTGAAAATAACACTCTTTTGCAGAATACCGAAGCAGGAATAAAGGTTGAGCCGACTGCGCTGAGAAACATCCTGAAGAACAACACATTCAGCAATAATGCATGGGGAATAATCCTGACAGGCGGGCAGAGGAACATAATTCTCACCAGCACAGTAAGCGGAATTTACGGCTCGCTCAATGTCACAAACGGCGGATTCAACAACACAATCAATGGCTCAACGCTGGTCGCAAACTCCACATTTGAAATGCAGAACAGCAATGGGCCTGCAATGCTCACTTACACTGTCAACCTTAACTTTGGCGTCCAGCGCACATTTGAAGAAGTGATGAACCTGTCATACAACCGGGTGTTTGTCAACAGCACTGCAGCACCAGAGTTCAATGCCTCTGCAGTCATCAAGCTCTTCAACCTTTACTTTGCACCAAATCCTTTGATGGACATCAATGACAATGGCAATTATGAGGCATGCACAAGATGCACGCTCATATCATCAGCACCAGGATTGACAGTATTCAATGTCAGCGCATTCACTTCGTATTCATCAAATGAAACCCAGTTTGTCTGCGGGCCAAACAGCAACCTCAGCACCCTTGCCAACGCCACATTCAACGGCACTTACACAATAAACGTGACAAACAGCACAGGATATGACGGCCTTGGCTATGCGCTCGCAGCAGGCGATATCAATAATGACACGTTTAAGGACATAATTGTTTCAGCGCCATTCACCGCATTCAATAACGAAACCCCTGAAGCAGGACGTGTTTACGTGATTTACGGAATATACCCGTACAGGGCAAGCGGAAACATAGTTTCTGTGGCAAATGTCAGCGTTTCAAGCTCAAATACCAATGACCTTGTTGGAAACGCAATAACTTCAGGAGATGTCAATGGCGACGGAATTGATGACCTTGTTGTCGGCGCGCCAGGAAACCATTCAGTCACAATATTCTTCGGCGCCAACAGGCTTGGAAACTTCGCATGGATGCTTTCAAATGCCAATGTCACAATCAATGTAAGCGCTGTTGATGACCTTTCGCTTGCAGTTGGAGACCTTAACAATGACAACATCACTGACCTGATAATAGGAGAAGTGGATTATCCTGACAATTCTGTGACAGCAACAGGCCGCGTTGATGTCGTGTTCGGCAGGAGAACCTGGCCAAGCAGCATTAGCGTGCCATTTGCAGCAAACGCGACATTTGCAGGCACAGCGCCAAATGGCTTCTTTGGATCCTCGCTGACAGCAGGAGACCTTAACAATGACACAATCCAAGACCTTGTGATCGGCGCTCCGGGAACAAATGTTTCAGGGGTTCTGAGCGTTGGAGTCGGATACGTGTTCTTTGGCACAGAAGGATTCACAGGACACCTGCTTGCTTCAGCAAACTTCACATTCATAGGCGAGCCGGCTGTAAACAGCATTAACAACACCTATGCACTTGCAGGATTTTCGCTGTTTGCAAGGGCAGATGTTAACAACGACTCAATCAAGGACCTGCTTATCGGCGCCCCAAGAAGCAATGCGCCTCCAGACAAGGAGGACGCAGGAACAGCATACATTGTTTTCGGCAGCACTGCACTTTCAGGAACACTCAGCCTGTCAAACGCAAACGTGACGCTTTACGGCGTGTTTGGAAATCCCTCAGGAACACCGCCAGGCGAGCGCGCAGGCTATGCAGTCTATGCGCGCGACGTCAACTGGGACTTTGTTGCAGACGTGATGGTCGGAGCGCCAATGGCTCACGCAAACGCGCTTGCTGAAGCAGGAATAGTTTACAACATTTACGGCAGGAATGCCTGGCCAAGGTTCATGAACCTCACAAACGCAAGCCAGACAATGTGCGGACAGGCAGAAGGCGCATTCACAGGATTCTCAATAGGAAACGGAAGCCAGTCAACAGGAGACCCTGGCGGAACAACATCAAACTCAGGAAGGCCTGCATCATCAAGCAGCCCAAGCGGAGTCGCAACAGGCGGAAGAACATTCGCGACATTTACGCAGGGCTCAGTACAGGACTCAAACAATCCAAGCGAATGCCCGCCAGAACATGATCCAAAATGCAGATTCCCTGGCATGTCTTGCGCAAACAACATGGGCAACCCATCCACATGCACTCAAGACTGCATATGCCCGCCAGGCGAATCACCACCGCCGCCACCGCCAGGAGGGGGAAGACAGTGCACGCAGAATGAGCCAAAATGCACAACAATAGACAATAAGCCCGCAATAATATTCAGCAGCCATGATGGGGGGTATAATGGAGAAACAAAGTGTGACCCTGCAGATGTTACAATGTGCGGCGCAAACTCATGCTGCTCTTACGGCGTTTCAATGGACCACCTAAACACTGCAAAAGCAAAATGCTGCTGCAAGACATCGTATGCATGCCATGATTTCACAACCGCTTCTGGCATCAAAAAAGGGGCGCAGTTTAGCAGCCCATACGAGTACCGCACATGCGATCAGTGGCCTCTCGAGACAGGCTCCTGCACCGAAAACAAGATTGAACAGGATGCTGCTGATGCAGCATACAATGAGTGCTGCCGCCCGTGTGACCAACAGTTCCAATGCCAGGAATCTTCAACCCTGGGCAAAGTCGCTTACTTCTCAGGGATAAATGCGTATGTCGGGCAGGGAATCTGCTCTGAATGGGAAGAAACAGTGCCAATTCAGACTGAGTGCAACACTCTTGGTGTGGAACAGTATATGAAAATTGCCGCATACCAGGAATGCTGTGTCGAACGTTGTGGCGATGGCAAGGTAGATCCTGGGGAGTATTGCGATCCAAACGGAGATCCTTGTGATGCAGGCATTGACCCATTAACAGGATTGATGGTCCCAGATAAGTGCGGCAGGGAAATTGGTTGCCATTGTACTAAAGACTATTGGTTCTGTGATCCAAGTACAATGCTAATATGGAATACACAGATGCGTGACAAGGTTGTAACAAGCACGCCATACAATTGCTTCGATGCAATGGAAGCAGGCGCAGACCAACAAGCAATTGACCAGTGCTGTTTAGCGATAAACTGCACAGCTGATGCAGACTGCCCAACTCCCGCCCCGCCAAATAATAATTGCTGGGACGCTGGAACAGGCTGCTGTCAGAAGTCACCAGGACTCACATTGGGCAAATGCAGCATAAAAGAATCAAAACAGAATGATTGCGGAGCAGCGACAGCTCCGGTATACACTGGAAACAATGATTGCAAGCCGGCTGCGCCGACTCCGCAGGCTGCTTTCACACCAGGGCTTGTTGTGAAGAATGGGTGCAAATTGTCCCTGTTTGGAACCACCATTGTAGCATATGACGGCACATGCAACTCAAAGTGCAATCTTGGCTGCATACCTCCTGATATTTGCGTGATATACCCGCAGGGCCCGGGCTGCCCGTGCCCTCCGCCTGCAGTTGGAACATATCCAGACTGCGCGTGCCCGCCAGGAAGTGTTGGAACACCGCCTGACTGCAGGTGCCCGCCAGGAACAACAGGAACACCGCCAAATTGTGTGGTGTGTCCGCCAGGCTCAACAGACCCGCGATGCTTGCCAGTAATACCGCCAACAAGCTGCGTGGCTGAAGGAACATGCCCTCCGCCTGAGTGCGCAACACCGCCGTGCGACACAGAGCCGCCGGTAAACCCGCCTCCGCAAATACCGCCAACAGTTCCGCCGACAATAATACAGCCGCCAGTCACACCGCCATTCCTTACTATGGGCATTGAGCAACCAACAGTTGTACCGCCTCCGCCATTGCCTCCGCCAGTGTTCTGTCAGGACTCGTCAACAGGAGAGGGAGGAGTCACGATTGATTCAAGCAGCTGGAGAAACCTCACATACCTGCCAGAAGGATATGACTTCATCGCGGCATTAAACCTCACGTGCAGCGGAAACTACATTGACATGACAATTAATGTGCCTGACAATTACAGGGATGTAAGGGCGTTCATAAGATACATTGAAGGAGGCCATGACACTCTCAGCAGCGAAGTTGTCAGCACAGCAAAGTGCGGAGACCAGTTCATAGAAACAACAAGAAGGCAGCAGATTACAGGATGGGACAGGCCGAATTACACTCACGAAGAACTCAATGTAACCAGAATTGTGCAGGCAGTCATTGGACCGACTGACGCAGAGCGCATTGTGCAGTCAGGAAGGTATTCTGCAGAGCTGTTATCGCAAACATCAGGCTCAACAATTGTCAAGATATCCTCGCCGACATTTGACGTGCCTCCTGCAGCCCACCCCAACCTCGTAATAATAGGAACACCCCTGCTGGTCACAATCAACCCGCCATACCGCGGAAAGGTAAGAATAACAATGCCTTACCAGACGCCTGACTTCATTGACCCTGACAGCCTTGCGATTTACGTGAAGGCAGGAGGAGAGAAGTGGAAATACCTGAACAGCTACATTGACCGCGAGAACATGACAATTGTCGCTGAAGTTGATGATGTCTCGCTCTTCCTTGACAATGCAAACAGCGCAGTGTTCGCTGTGATGGGAATAACCTGCAGTTCGTGCAAGAAGGTTGATTTGGAGAAGCTGTATGACGGAGGCTCAAGAAAGGCAGTGTTCCTTGTGCACGGCTTCACCACAGACAAGCTAAGGTGGCAGTCATTCATAGACGACATGGTGCACACGAACAGCGACTGGCAGATATGGCTTGTCGGCTACCCGCTCTCAATGACCAGCGATGATGTCGCGACAGAGTTATCTTCGCTGATTGAAGAGCGCGCATCTGAGTTTGACAAAGCCAGCTTCATAATGCACTCAATGGGTGGAATAATCACACAGAAGGCATTGAAGCTCGCCAATGACAAAAACCTCGTGTGGCCAAAGAAAGTGCAGGACATGATACTCGCAGGCCAGCCAGGGCTTGGAAGCCCGAGCGCTGACATTTATGGCAAGCTCTTCGCGGCTCTTGTAAACCTCAGGTCATCTTCAGTGGTATGGAACCCGCGCTCGCCGCTGCTCGGAGAAGCAGTCGCAGGAAAGCAGGTTCCAAGGTCGCCTGACGCAGAATACTTTGTAATCGCAGGAAGGCAGTCATACCCGTTCACATATGACCTGTTCAGGACAAACAACACATACCTGCCAAATGACGGAATCATAAGCATCTTCAGCGCAAGGACAGTGGGCGGCTCGCAGATAACAGACAACTGCCAGCACTACTTTGAACTGCCAAGGACGCACACAGACCTGCTTGATGACTGGCTCTCAAGGAAAGTAATGCAGCGCATACTGTTCAGGCAGGACGCTGCTGAAAACCCAGACGAGGCAATCCTCGGATACAACAAGTACATACACGTTGTTGACGATTCGTGCAGGTCAGGAATGCTGATTGTAATCGGCAAGCACATGTCAGAGGCAGAAACAGAAGACCCGCTCAACTGCAATTGTGGAAACGGAGTGTGCGGTGAAGGGGAAACCACGGTTAACTGCCCTGTTGACTGCGTCACAGGCTACAAGTATTACTACATATGCCGCGTACTGCCCTGGTTCATAGGGCCCCTTGTCGCACTGCTTGTACTGCTTACAACTGCGTATGTGTACAGGGCAATCAACAGGCACGAGCGCGGAGAAGGCGCATTGTGGATTGCAATAATCTCCGCAGTACTGCTGATGGGCATAATTGGCATGTACCTGTTCTGCGGCTTCACAATGCCGCTTGCAATACTGGTACTGGTATTTGTGCTCGCACTATTAGGCTTCACAATGGGCCACCTGCACGCAGAAACAAAGGGGCACAGGCACAAGCCGGCTATTGAGGCGGTAAGCGTCAGAAAGCCAGCTCCAAACATTAGAAAGCCTGTTCCAATAGTGAAAAAGAAGGCAAAAGCGCCTGAAGCAGAGATAACCCTCATCGACGGCAATACTATCAAGAAGCTTGAAAAGCTCCTTAATAAGGCAAGGGGCAGATAAAGAGTAAGATTTATATACCACTATGGCAACATTTCACAGTATGGAAAAGAGGTTGCTGATTATAGCGATTGCAATAGCGCTTTTTGTCATTCCATTTGCTTCTTCAGTGCCTACTGGAGCAATAGTTTACGGCCAGTCGCAGGGAATAGTGCGTTCAACTTCCCTGCCAACTGAAAACGTCCACATAGCAGCGCAGGAGGCAGCCACAATAGTATCACTGGAGCAGATGACATCACTCCAGAACCAAATCCAATCATTCGGCTCACAGGTTGCAGACATGAAGGTCGCTTCTGAAAACCAGCGCGCAGAAGTTGCGAGCCAGCTCGGCAACATCAACAGGGAGCTTGGCTCAATCAAATCCAGCTTTGACAACCTTGACACAATACAGCAGCAGGTCAGCGAGATAAAGCCGTCCTTGGAAAAGCCAATGACAATAATCCCGCCAACAAGCCTGATTATGCTGTCAATAGCAAACGCAATCCTTCTTATCGTTGTAATTGTTCTTATGTTCTGGCTTAAGGCCCAGTACAAGTCCTCTGAAAGGGAATCACACCTTGAGGAGCACGCCCAGATACACCTGACTGACTTTATCAGGGAAGCAATGCACAAGGGAGCAAGCCTTGCAGAAATAAGGAGAAGGCTGCTTCAGCGCGGCTGGGGCGACGCAAAGATAGACGAAGCAATCCAGGAAGTCAGGACTTTGCACGCGGCTTGAATTTGCTGTTCATTGCATCAACCGCATTCTTTCTGTCCCTAAATTCTGCACTGTATACATCTGAGAAGTACTTTGTTGCGTCAGGAACATACTTGCGGGCAAATTGCCTGATTGTAAAAACCATGGCTTCATCCAGACTATTGCCAAAGTCAGTTTCCTCAGTCTCACAAGTGGCATTAGGATAAAAATGCTTAAGGGTTGATGCCCATGCCTTTTTCAGGGATATTGACTCAACAAGCGTTAATGAATACAGCCTCTCATTAAGCGCTTTTAGCTCGCCGTCATGGGTCAGCATCTGGTGGTATAATTCCTTTGCAAAAATTTCCAGAGACCGTTGCATAAGAACATTGAATGGGCTATTCTTTTAAAGCTTCGGAAAATTAAGAATATATTTATAAACCATCAATAGCTGGTCACGAGTATGGTTTTGGAAAAGCTTGGGGAGTCTCTTAAGAACACATTGTCAAAGATAGCCAAGGCAATGTTTGTCGACGAGACACTGATTAATGAGCTTGTCAAGGACATCCAGAGGGCGCTTTTGCAGGCAGACGTCAATGTCAAGCTTGTCTTTGAGCTTACACAGAAGATTAAGGAAAGGGCATTGAAAGAACAGGCTCCGCACGGATTGACCAAGAAAGAACAGCTGATTAACATTGTTTACGAGGAGCTTGTCAGGTTCCTTGGCGGAGAAAAAGGGGAATTAAAGCTCGCAGATAAGAAGCCAAACAAGATAATGCTTATCGGCCTTTTCGGCTCAGGAAAGACAACACAGGCAGGCAAACTGGCAAAGTATTTCACAAAAAGGGGGCAGAAAGTCGCGCTTTTGGGGCTGGACGTACACCGCCCTGCAGCAATGGACCAGTTGGAGCAGGTTGCAAAAGGAGCCCACGTGCCTGCTTTCATCAAGCGCAATGAAAAAGACCCGATTAAAATCTACAAGGAATTTGAAAAGGAATATTCTGACTTTGATGTTCTCATCATTGACACTGCAGGCCGCGATGCACTGAGCTCAGACCTCATTGAAGAGCTCAAGCAAGTCCATGACCTTGCAAAAGCAGACGAATCGCTTCTTGTCATCTCAGCAGACATTGGACAGGCAGCACAGGCTCAGGCAAAGGCATTCCACGACGCAGGAGCAATTACTGGCGTTATTGTCACAAAAATGGATGGAACCGCGAAAGGCGGTGGAGCCCTGACTGCGTGCTCAGTAACAGGAGCGCCTGTCAAGTTCATAGGAGTCGGAGAAAAGATTGACGATTTGGAGCAGTTCAACCCGCAGGGATTTGTCGGAAGGCTGCTTGGAATGGGAGACATTGAAATGCTCCTTGAGAAGGCAAAAGAGGCAATAACCGAGGAAGAGGCAAAGGATTTGCAGCAAAAATTGCTAAAAGGCGAATTCAACCTCATTGACCTTTATCAGCAGATGGAGGCAATGTCAAAGATGGGCCCATTGGCAAAAGTAATGGAAATGATTCCGGGAATGGGCCAGCTAAAGCTGCCAAAAGAGGCATTGCAGGGGCAGGAAGGCAAGCTGAAGATGTGGAAGCACGCAATGAACTCAATGACAAAGGCAGAGCTTGAAGACCCTGAAATTATCGACGTGAAAAGAATAGAACGCATTGCAAAGGGCTCAGGAATATCAACAAGCGACATCCGCGAACTCCTGAAGCAGTACAGGCAGAGCAAGAAGCTCATCAAGATGCTGAAAGGTGCAGGCTCGCCTGAGAAGCTGATGAAAAAACTCGGTGGAAAGGCAAAAGGCGGAATGAAGTTTTAATCCTGCTTTTGCAGAATTCTGGTTGCGGTTTTTACATCGCGGATTACTGGGAACTTTGCATACCCCTCGCCGGTCTGGTATGCCTGGATAAGCTGGTTTGCCCTGCCGTAAACTTTCACAACGCCCTTGTCAAAATAAATACGGGATGAAAAGTCAACAAGAACCCTGTGCCCTGCATCTTCGAGGATTGAAACACGCGCACCAAGCTTCTGGCAAAGGGCGTTATAGAACGCTGGCGCGCTTTGCGGGTCTTCAACAAAAAATCCCTTGCCATTCAAAGATTCTGTGCCATTCCTTATCGAATCAATTACATTATCAATTGAATCAGCGCACTGTGTCATGCGCCTTCCAAGGCACTCCTCGCCAAGCAGGTTCAACTTATCAGATTCCCCTGGGCTTGGATACCAAAGCAGATGAAATGCCTCCTCGCGCGTCGGATACTCGGGGAAGCCCTCTTTGGCACACTTGAACTCAGTTTCCTCAACAAGCTCTGAAGTGTTGTTTTTTCTCAAAACATACTGCAGGTTAGCAATAAGAATTGCACGGAAAAAATGCTCAGGCCTGGTTTGCGCCAGAGTCAAAACACTAAACTCGTTTTCCTGCCCCATAACAAGTAATTACCAGGAAGTAGCAACTTATAAAGCTTCGGTTCAGCGCAGCTTTGCTGCCTTTTCCATTTCCACAGGAGTCATTTTGAGAAATGCCACCTGTGATTTGGCATCTGCAGGGATAATCCTCAGCTCATTGTCAATGATGCTGTTCAGCCCGATAATACAGCGGTTTATTTCCTTGATGTTGTTCTTGGCAAACGCTTCTTTAAGCGCAGTCCAGAACATCTCTTCCATGTTTAGAATCTTGATAAGGGCAACGTGCTTCTCTGTTGTGTGATCAGTTATGCTCTCAACAATGCCTGCCAGCGCAACAGTGTCAATCTGGGTTATTGCGACTTTAGGCGTAAGACGCACAATACCTGAAGGAAGCAGAAGCTCTTTTCGCTGTGCTATAAGCGCCCTAAGCCTGCTTATTGACCTCGCGCCCTTTGGAAAGTACTCTGCAAGAAGCATATCCACGTCCCTGACCCTTCTGAATGTTGTGTTTATTGGTACCATTGCAAATCACCTTGCAGATTAAACAATGCACTGTTATAAAAATATTTGCATTATTTATCCGTGAGTTCCGCCTCTTCTATCTTATAGATTCCTGCGAAGTCCTTGTATTCAATGCTGGACTTCTTTATGGCTATCTTTTTCTTGAAGATTGGAGCGTCAAGCACTGTTGTTTCTATCTCGCCGCCCTCACCTGCAGGGTTTATCTTGTGTGTCTCTGCTGCCTTTGCGAGCTTTTGTATCATTTCTTTGTCAATCTGCTTGCCGAGCAGGTCTTTTCCAAGCGGCTCTGCGAAAACGCCGCAGATAATCACAACAATACCTTGCGAAACTATTTCGTTGAGCAGCTGAATCTGGTCCATCTGCCACAAAGGATTGTAGCAAACAAGCCCGAGCTCATCGCAGATTTTCTGAATCCTTGACGCCTGATACACTGACTTTAATGCGCCTGTCACAATTCCGTCAAGGCTGAACTTGTTTTTTGCCTCTTCTATCGCGTTCTTCAGATCATCAAGCTCTTTTTCCTTTTCCCCTTTTGTTTCAGCCTTCAAAAGAGGAAGTCCAATTGCCTCTGCCTGCAAATCTGCAATGTGGATGTTTGGCGTGTGGAACATAAAGCTCTCAGGATTCTCAGAAACAAGGGTGATAAGGCAGACTACCTCGTGCTCCTTCATTGCCTTCATCATGGCAAGAGTGCTGTCCTTTCCGCCTGAGAAGAGTACGCCGAGCTTCATAAAGGGTGCTTGGGGATAAGGGGTTTAAAAATGTGCGCCGGCGCTGGGATTTTCAGGCTTTGCGGACCAACAAACCGCAAAGCTTTTGAACCCAGAAGCCCTTACGGGCTACAGGTGCTCAGCCTGTTGGCGTGACCAAGTTTGCCTACGCCGGCATACCAACGTTTAAGCGTCGGCATTCTTTTGTTAAGCAGTGCTTCTTAATGTGTTTATCGCCGACAAAACCGCAATATTTTCTAAAAGAACAGAAGAATCATCCAAACAAGCCGGAAACATTCTGAAAAACATCCGGCAAAACCAGATATTATTCACTCCCTGAGAGCCCAGCTGAGAATCCAGATGCCGATTATCATCAGGACAGTGTAAAGGACGAAATTGCCCCAGCTGTTTGTGAGGACTGCTGACGGAATGTTGAACAAGCCGAAAATTGTGCTTACAGCGCCGAAAAGAACAGAAATAAACTTGGAAAATCCTTCTGGCATTTAGTCCTCCTTTTCCTTTTCTTTCTTGGCAATCCTGTCAATCTCTATCTTTCCCTTTGCCATTTTGATTATGATATCATCATCCTCAGTAAGCTTTGTCTCTGTTGTCGCGAGCTCAGGAAGAAGTATTCTCGCACCGCGGAAATCCGGCTTTGCAATTATTTCCTTCATTTCCTTGTGGGGCTTTATCTCTGGAATGACTTCCTTGTGGCTCTTTGCCCCGAGCTCCTGCTGGAATTCCTTTGTGCGCTCAAACAGGTGCTTTGCAAGCTTTTCAGCAACATTAACCCCTGTCGCCTTTGTGATTCCCTGCAATCCGGGAGAGACATTAACCTCAATAACCTTGGGACCCCTGATGGATTCAAGCATGTCAACACCGCAAATCTCTGCTCCAAGCGCCCTTGCAGCCATCAATGCTGTCTTTTTTGCCTGGGCGCTCAGCTCTGTTGCCTCGCCGCGGCCGCCTGCGTGGATATTTGCGCGCTTTTCGCCTGTGACTGCGATGCGCTTCATTGACGCCACAACCTCATCTCCGATGACAAAAGCGCGCGTGTCAGTGCTGTCTGTCTCAATGTATTCCTGCAAAAGGAACGGCTGCTTGAGCACTGCAAGAGCGTCTATCATCGAGCTTGCGCTTTCATAGCTGTCTGCAAGCATTACGCCCTTTCCGTGCGTGCCTGTTGGAAGCTTCAGTACAATCGGATAAGTCATTTTCTTGATGATTTTCTTTGCAGCAACAGAAGTTGAGGCAATGTAAGTCTGGGGCTGGGGCACTTTTGCCTTTTGCAGCGCGATGTGCGTGAGCAGCTTGTCGTGGCAGGTTGTGAAAGCGCTTGGCCTTATCGGAATAAAGGTCTTGTCATTGAGCATGCTCGCTATTGAGCGCAAAAGGTTGGCATATCTTCCTGAGCCCTTCATGTAAAGGCAGTCATAGTGCTTTAACGGCTTTCCCGCGTACAAAACACCGCCTTCCTTGCCGAGATTGACCTCAAACTCCTTGATGTCAAGCAGGTCTGCCTCGTCAAAATACTTTTTGAGCGCATCAGCCGTCCACTTGGAGGAAATGCTTCCCATGCTTATTACACCAGCGCGCATAATCATCACCTTAGTTTCCTTGAGGAGTCAACCAGGAACCCCCTTTTCAGTATGTTTCTTCCTACAAGCACAGAGTATTTCATGTGCTTCCTGTCTGCGATTGTGAAAAAGACCTTGAAACGCCTTCCTGCAATCATTATTCTCGCAAGGATAATGCTGCGTGTTGAAATGCCATGGGCTGACTTTATCCTTTTTTCCCGCAAAACAGGACCAAGCCCGAGCAATTTTGCAAGGTTTGTGTCAATGCTGCACTTTGAGGCGCCTGTGTCAATGCGGGCAAGCACCTTGCGTGCCTTGTTCTGGCCGAATATTGTCACGTATTCCTTGCATCCGATTATTGTTTTCATTTCACACCTTCATGAACGGGAAGAACAAAACATCCCGTATGCTTGCTGCATTTGTAAGTATCATAATCATCCTGTCAATGCCTATGCCAACCCCGCCTGTGGGCGGCATTCCGT
The DNA here is from genome assembly GCA_964353335.1 of uncultured Methanosarcinales archaeon. Taxonomy (GTDB): domain Archaea; phylum Nanobdellota; class Nanobdellia; order Woesearchaeales; family ARS49; genus JAWAAW01. The sequence continues at coordinate 51,269 of CAYGVI010000002.1, read as the reverse complement.
ATTCTATTGCCTGTATGAAATCCTCGTCAAGGGCATTGCCCCATTCAGAGCCGCCTTTTGCCTGCTCCTCAAGAAGCTGCCTCTGAAGTATTGGGTCATTAAGCTCTGAATAAGCATTTGCGATTTCCATTCCTGCAATGAAAGGCTCAAAGCGCTCGACAAGCCCCTTGTGCCCGTCCCTGCACGGCTTGCACAATGGCGTTGTCTCAATCGGATGGTGTGTTATGAAAGTAGGCTGGATAAGCTTTTCCTCGCACAACTGCTCAAACAATGCCTGAATTATTATTCCGCGCGTTGGCTTTGGAGGCAATAATTCCCTTCTTGGCACTTTTGCAAGCAGGCTCTTGTCATCAAGAGCCTCAACATCAACTCCGCCAAGCTCCTTAATCGCGTCAGCCATTTTGTAGACTTTCCATGGCTTTTTCACGTCAATCTCATTGCCCTGGTACTGGAACTTTGTCGAGCCGTGGATTGCCATTGCTGCAGCGACATAGAGGTCTTCTGTGAGCTCCATCATGTCCTTGAAGTCTGCGTATGCCTGATAAAGCTCAATTAAAGTGAACTCAGGATTGTGCGAGCGGTCAATGTCCTCATTGCGGTAATTCTTTCCGATTTCATAGACCCTGTCAAGCCCTCCGACAATAAGCTTCTTGAGGTAAAGCTCAGAGGCTATGCGCAGGAAAACATCCTGATTGAGGGTGTTCAAATGCGTCTTGAAAGGCTTTGCAGCAGCGCCGCCGTAAATCGGCTGGAGCACAGGAGTCTCAACCTCGATAAATCCCCTGCTGTTGAGCACTGAGCGGATTGTGTCAATAATTTTTGTGCGCTTCCTGAAAACCTCGCGCACTTCTGGATTCATTATCAGGTCAAGATAGCGCTGCCTGTAGCGGATTTCAACGTCTTTCAGGCCGTGCCATTTCTCAGGGAACGGGCGTAATGACTTGCAGAGCATTTCCGGCTTGCTGACAAGCACAGAAACCTCTCCTGTTTTTGTCTTGAAAACAACACCCTCTGCGCCCACCCAGTCTCCAATGTCCCATAATTTGAGATTGTCATAATCTTTTCCAAGAGTCTCCTCTTTCAGAAAAAGCTGTATTTTGTCAGTGTGGTCCCTTATGTGGCAGAAAGTAATTTTGCCCATGCGCCTTATCGAGGCAATCCTTCCTGCGACGCACACCTTGTCCTTGGACTGCTCTATGGGTATTTCCTTGTACATCTCAAGAATCTGCCTCGCAGTGTGGGTTGGGCTGTATTTGTAAGGATAAGGATTAATCCCGAGCTTTTGGAATTCCTGCATCTTCTTGATGCGTTCGTCAATCAGCTCTTTTTCAGTCGGCATGGCGCGATAAGTGTGAAGGCGGCTTTTTAAACGTTATCATTATTTGCCGATGCGTTTTGAAGCAAATTCACCAAGCTTTATTATGACCTGCCAAGTAGTATTCAATATGGCGATTGATGACGTAGTCTCAATGAGTGGTGCATTAAAAATAATACAGGACATAGTTGGGCAAAGGGCAACAGATGAAAATATCAAGTCTGCAGCACTGAAGAGGAAAAATATCAGCCATGCAGATATTGACGTGCTTTACCTGACAACAAAGAAAATGCTGAGGGGGATTGAGCCAGGCGCTCTAAAACAGTATTTCTCGGTTTGTGCAAAGCCTGTTGAAGACGCGTATATTGCAGGGGATATTCTTGCTTTCAAAAAGGCAATTCGTAATTTTGCAATAAGCATTTACTCAGACCTGTAAAAGCAGACAATGTGAAGATTTATAAAGGCGTATTGCGTAGTATTCTTTGTAATAAATTAGCTTTAAGTCCAGGGTGAATACATGTTTGAATGGATAACCAGGTACATGCAAGGGCAGAATGACCCTGTTTATACCTATGCAATGCAGCTTGATTCTGCAGACAGGAAGATAATCATGGACTGCCAAAGGCTGTACAATGGCAATTTTCTGCAAATGCTTGGAGAGCTTGCGCTGGTTACCCAGCACGCTTCCCAGGCAAACCAGGGCCTTGCCGAGCTCGTCGACAAAATGAGCAGGGCAGAAGCCCTTCACAAATTTGAGCAGAAGAACAACATACGCCTTTTCAAATACCTCAGTAAATACGACCACAAATTCAATAACGCATACGACAAGACAGTCAAAGGCATCACAAGGGCGGCATCTGTGTTGTAGTGCCTCTGTTCTGAAGGCGGATTCTTACATACAGAAGAACACAAGGCACCTGTTCAAAAGCTTTATAAAAGCCTCACAAGTGTTATTAAACTACAACATAGTGGTAATTATCAGGGGATGGTATGAACCAAGAACAGAACAGGCAGGGTACTCAGAAAACGCACAAAGCACTTGTTTTCATTGAGTCCGCCCAGGCACAAGAGCAGTTCTCACATATGCAAGAAATGTTTGCCAGGCTTGTCGGCACAGCAAAGTCATATGTGCATGACATCTATTTCAAGGTAGTGAGTGCGCCTGAGGCGCCTGCTGATGTGTCAGCGGTCATAACAGACAATAAGGATTTTGCGCAAAACATCATCATCGGCAAAGACAATGTGCCTGTTATTTTTATCTCAGAAAGCACAGAGAATACGCAAAAGTCAAACCTGGTGGATATCGTATCAGTGAGCGAGAAAGGCGATTCTTCAAAATTCAGGCTTTTTGACACGCTTATGGATGCGTGCGTACTTCATGATGAGCTTTCAAAGCCTGCGCCTGCGAGAGTAAAGCAGCGCATTTATGCGATTGATGCGCCAGCTGAAAAGAAATTCATGAAATTAAGGGAGGAGTATGTAAACATCCGCGACAGGGATGACATTCTCATCAGCGGCCATTGCTTCTACCTTGCAGACCTGGTATCCAAATACACTGAGGAAAGGCTGTCAGGCAACACTGAAACTGCAGGCCACCTCTACGCTGAAGCCCTTGCCTATGCAAAGAAAAACGGCGTAATGGATTATGTGATTGCAAAAAGCGCAACAGGCCCTCTCAGGCGCCTCGGAGGCGGGTTTGACAGCAGAAGCGAAGCTGGCGAAGGCGGCGCAAAAGGAATGGCATGGGGAGTCCTCAAGCCGGTGACCGGACCAAACCACAAGGAAGAAACAGAAAAAAGATACGGCATATTCCTTGAAATGCTTAATTCGCCCCGCCACAAGCCGCTTATCCACAAGGCGCCTCTTCACGACACTGAAAAGCAGGCAAGCTTATTGATGATTGAAATGAAAACAGGACCTGACCTTATTGAGGTATTAAAGCAGTTCACAGAAGCCGAAGTCGATTTCACAGAGTATTATGCAAAGCAAAAGGAAAACAGCCCCGAGCTGGGATCATTTGCTGATGCCATCCGCTCAAAATACCAGCTTGACCCGCCGCAAGCGCAAGGCAAGCCGCTTGATGCCGGCGAGCTTGACAACCTTGAAAAGATAAAGGAGGCAATGACTAATGTCACAAAGGCTGCAATAAATGATTATGCATATTGGGCCGGATTCTGGCAGGGGAAGGCAGAACAGCACAAAAAAGCAATACCGCTTCCGAATGGCGCAGTGCTTCAGACAGACCAGCCTGAAGACGTCAGGAAAGACTATGTGGCAAGGCTTCTGGAAATACCTGCAAGATTCAGCAGCAGCCTTAGAGAGCAGTTTTCCACAGAGGAGCTTGGCGCTTTCGATGACAGCATTGCCACCCTGATGAATCTCGTTGACTGGAGGGAGGAATTCATTGTCCCTTACCGCGACACTGACTTAAGGAATGTCAGGATTCTCATGGAGACATCGCGCCCGCGCTTCAGGCAGCTTCTTGAGCACTGCCTTAACGAGGAAAAGCTGAGCCAGAGCCTTTGGCATTATGATTTTGGCACGCGCAGCTGCCATGTCCTTGAGGACCTTTACCACATGGCTGTCACCCCAGAAGCGCAAATCCTGCCTGATGACACCCACAAGCAAAAAATGGTTTTGGATACAATGGTGAAAGGGCTTAAGGACCATCATCACTCATTTGCAGCAATTTTCAAGGAAGCATTCCAGGGCAGGGAGACAGTAAGCCCCCAAATAATGGCATTCTACAGGTGTGCGCGCAAGATGGAGCTGACAACATGGTACCGGCAGGAAGCATTGCAGATGTTTGAGGCAGGCGAATCGCAGAAGCCAGAACTTGACGCGTCGCTCGCGAGGCAGGAGACAATGTTCGTACAGTATAATGATTTGGCGCGCAGGTACCTTAACGTTATTGTGGAAAGGCTTTCAAAAGTGAAGGCTCCTGACAAAAAGCAGGGAGTCAGGAACGCCTGTGAAAAATACCCTTATGTTTTCAATAATATGACCGGGCAGGGGCTTGCAAAGGAGCACGCATCAGAGCTTGTCAATATAGTGATGCATGACCCGTCGCTTTCAGACGAGGCAAAGCAGGCAGCCTGCGCATTGTACACAAACGCATTCCTGCAAAAGCTCAGCAGGAATTTCAAGGGCTATGCAATATGAGGAAGCACCTGGTTGATTTCCACACGCACACGAATTTTTCAGACGGCGCGCTCTCCCTTGCAGAGCTTGTGAAGAGGGCAAAGGACGCCAGCCTTGAGCTTATTGTTGTATCCGACCATGACACATTCAGGACATTCAGCCCTGCAAACATAGAGCTTGCCAAACAGTCAATCCCAGACCTCAAGGATTGCGGCGACACATACCAGACAGGCAACCTGAAAATAGTCAAGGGGGTTGAGTTCTCGGCAAACCACAACGGAAGGCAGATACACATTGTCGGCGCATACCTGAAGCAGGTTTCGCCAAAAATCCAGGAGTACTTTGGCAAAATAGGCGAGGAAAGGAAAGAGCGCGCGCAGAAGCTCGCAGACAGGATGAATGTTAATTTCGAGGACGTGCTAAGGGTGGCGGGCAATGCAACATCAATAACAAGGCTGCACGTAGGCAGGGTGATTTATGACAGCGACAAGAGGAATCCTGTCAGAGTTATTAATGACAAGAGGTACCTGCGTTACAGCTCAGCCCATGACGTTGCAGTGCGCCTTATCCCCAGGAAGCACAAGGACTACCTGCCGGTCTCGCCTGAAGTGGTGATGTCATCATTTGATGCTGTTAATTCAATACTTGAGCACGGCGGGATTCCAATCTGGGCGCATCCTGCAATGGAAAAGTTGCCGCTTGAGGAAACAATGGAGGAACTCCAGACTTATGCAAACGACCGCCTTTTTGTGGAAGGCTATTCAGGCAACTGCTCAGACCGGGAGAACAAGCGCGTGGCGCAGGTTGCAAGGCAGTTGGGGATACCAATGCTGAAGAGCAGTGATTTCCACGGGCTTCCGATGAAGGACAACAAACTGGGCTATATCCTGCGCCATCCTGAATACAAGACAATAATGAAGACAATAAAGAAGACCCTGAACGGCATAAGGCCTTAGGTTCAGAGCTTCAGCACAAGATAAGGTCCTAGAAGATCAAAGAGCTTCTGCATTATCACTATGCTGTTGTGCAGCACCTGGCATTCTGCAGTATTCTTCACCTTGGGCATCATTTCATACCACTGCTGCACCATTCGCTTCCTCATCGTGCCCATTTTTGCAACCTTGTCCTGGTCAAGCTTGTAAAATACCTCGTAATACAGCTTGAACATAGCATTGGTATCCGCAAGCATTGCAAGTATCTTCGGGCTTATCTTCTGCTTCTGCAGGTTGGACTTCATAAGGAAAGTGTAAAGGTACTTGTACTGGTCTGCAATCTTCTCAAGAGCCTCAACAATGTAGTAGATAGGCCCTGTCTTTGTGAACACGTCAGAGCCAAACTTGTTCAGCGAGCGCCTGCACATCGTGGTAAGGCGGTTGTTGCTTGCCTCGAGGGAAATGACATTGCGGAGCTTTTCCGGGTTTTTGGCCTCGATGGCGGCATAGCCGTCCTCTGCAAGTGTTATTGTGAGCAGGAATGTCCTTCTCAGCAGGGGGTCAAAGCCCTCAATCTGCCCTGAGACGTTCTTGATAAGGCAGTGCTTGTCAGTGTGCTCGACAATCTCGTAGCCCACTGTCTCGTTCTGCAGGGAGTTCTGGATTATGGAGACGTCTGTGGGGGAGTCAAAATGGACAAGAATCTCGTCAACCCCCTTCTTGTAAAGCGAATGGATGCACCGCGAGGCAAGGACACCGTAGTCCTTGAGCTTGATTTCAACCTTTTCAACGCTCGGTGCCGCGGATGTGCTCACGATTATTGAGGGGCCTGATATCTCGACGTTAAGCTCATCGCCCTTCCTTATCCCCTGCTGCAGGCACCATTTCCTCGGCAGTGAGACAAGCTGGGTGCTTTCTGCAATCTGGATTACCTTTCTTTTCATATACCTTATAGCCCCCTTAAAGTTAAGGGATTTTTGTATAATACTTAATGACCCTTAACCACCCTTAATTAACTCATAAAATGTTACGGATTATATAAAACTTGCGGAGAATTATAAAAAATGGCTTTTTATATAAAGATTATAAATTATAACCTGAAAATATAAATTAACCCGCGCTAATATACGGATAGTCCGGAAAGTTTACGGACAATAAGGTTGTGGGGTAGTCCCGTAGAGGGGGTGTGAATATGAGAAAAACCGAACTGGCATTAGAGCACCAGAAGGCATTTCACCAGCCAGCACTGCCTGCGCCGGTTGCGCCTGAGAAGGACACCGATGACTACGAGGACTTTGAGAACGACGCGGACATGATGGAAAACCTCTGGCACCGCGGAGAAGAGGCGTCAGAGGAGGAGCTGATGCGGGCTGAGGAGGACTACTGATGGAAACCGACAGCGTTTTCATCACAGACGTGGCCTCCATAAAAGCCTTCATTGAAACGCGCCAAAAAGAAGAGAATTATTTCGAACACGTTATGGACAAAATAATGTCCAAACGAAGGGCATGAAACGACTCGTGTGCATTTCATGTGGAAATCCGATAGCCAAGAGCGCCTTTGCCGACCCGTACATCTGCCGCGCTTGCGAGGCAGACCACGGAGTTGAGGAAAAAAGGTTCTCCTGGCTGGACCGGATGTAACAGTCTTCACTCACGAATCGACGGGCCCGTCGGCCTTAAAACCGGCGGGCCTCTGATTCTATTTCATTAGGAATCAACTACTCCAAACTGGGTGGCTTTGCCACAGAGACCAACACTTGAAAACGTACGCGTTTTCAAGTTCATCGCCAAACTAAGTTTGGCGAGACATAGTGATATTTCTTCCATTATTGTTTTGTCTCTTGGGCGGTAGCCCACGTTATTTGTATTAGTTCTCACCGCAGCTTTATAAGCAATAATTCCCTAATGCAGATCATGGAGCATGTTTATCCGACGCATTGCCCGCATTGCAGGAAGTTTGTAACAGGAGTTTCACGCAGCTTCTGCCCTAACTGCCGAGAGGTTTTTGACGAGTGCGATGTTTACTTGTTCTCAACAGAAGAGCACGAACTCATAGAAGCAGACGGATGCTTTATGCATTAGGAAGATTGCTGACTTTTCCAAAACCAAGAACCTTCTTCCTCGCGTCGTCTATGACAAACACTTCAAAGTCGGCAAAGTCCTTGATTAGCGGGCACTTGGCTTTCTCTTTTGTGATGTCACTGCCTTCCACACTTGGGTGGAAGCTTGGCTGGACTATTAATACGCTCTTCTTGTATTTGCCTTTGAGGAAGCACTTGAAGCGCTCAACCCTGCCTTTGTCGTGCAAAGAGACAGCTGGATGAATGTGGCCGACTATAATTACTTCAGCGTCTTTTGTCTTTGGCATTGAGTCTCCGTGCGCAATCAGGATATTGCCAAGCTTTAATTCGCTGACAATCATTATGCCCTTTTTGTTAGCCAAAGGACCAAGAGAAGTGTCGTGGTTGCCTTTCACAATGACAATTTTTTCGCACTTTCTCTGCAGATAATCAAACAAGCGCATTGTTTCCTTCCATTCCTGCCTTGAAGCTCTGCCAAACTCGTGCTTCAAATCGCCATTAAGCACAATTCCTTTTGGCTTGACCTTTGAAAAAACCTGCTCAAGGCGGTCAATTATGTCCTTGTAATGAAAACGCGGCACAAGAACACCCTGCTTCATCAATGACTCTTCAAAGCCAATGTGCAGGTCTGACAAAACAAGCGCTCCAGAGCCCTTCAGGTACAGCGCAAGGTCAATGATTTCAATGCCTGGAGTGATTTCCATAAATCCGCAAGTCTTTCGCTTAGTTTAAAACACTTTTGAAAGATTTCCGGAACTGGCGCAATTTTATCTGAATAATCCGGAAACTTTCCGGATTCGTCGTCGAAAAACATATAAAGACAGGAATCTTACCACAAGAAGTATGAAGCAAATGCCAATGATTCAGCCGATGAAACGCAGTGTCTGGGACTACTTGTTTTATGCGTCGATGGCAGTAATCCTTATCTGGCTGGTTTTGAAAATGACCGGTGTTATTCAAACACCTGTCTGGCTTGAGTATGGGGTTCCAATCGGCTCGTTTGTGGTGGGCTTTATCATGTTCTTCCAAAGCATAAATGACAGATTCGTGTCAATGCTAATGCAAATTGGCACGCTGTCGTCAAATGATGCAAGAATGGAAGAACATTTGAAGCACATAGACCAGGATGTGGAAATTCTCAAGACAGATGTTGGCGGGCTCAAATCAAGAACAAGATACTGAGTCGCGCAACCTTTAAAAAAGTGCCCCTTGTACCTGCTTTATGAACATTGAAGAGCTTGTAAGGATTCACGAAAATGTGTATAAATGGCTTGTGCCGCACTCGCTTCCAACACTTTTTGGCACACTTCTGAAAAGCGATGACCTTAAGCAATGGGCAAAAGACAAATTCAGGGCATATTATGATTACGAAAGCCCGATACCAGGGATGCTTCTGGCCAGTGTGACTCTAGACAACGAGTTTTGGGGCGCACGGCTTGACCCTGAAACGCACAAAATCCTTGAGATGCGCCTGAGAGACCCTGAAATATGGCGCATTTCAAGCACATTTGTTTTGTACACGCACACTGATTTGTCAGTGTTCAGAAAAATGGAATATGATGCAGATGCTGTTAATTTCGAACGCAGCGCAGACACGTTTAAAGTCGACGACACAAAAAGACTGAAAGAGAACCTCTATCCAATACTGCTTTCAATGCTTAATATCCCCCCTGAACTGGAAAAGCGCGATGAGGCGCTTTGCGGGATATTTGGCTCGCTGTATGACCTGATAACCAGCCGCACACAGGATGCGTGCAGGGAAGTTGCGGCAATAGACACAGTTCAGTTTCTCCGCCAACTGCCTGAACTGGCTGAGTTGGACATGGAAAAACGCAGGGCTTATGGATGGGCATGCGTAATTGACAAGGACAATATCAAGGCAGCACTGTCTCCACTGTTTGTAAGCGGGGTTGTTACATCGGATTTCGGGCCGGTTATTGCAGAAAGATTACAGCAAATAATGCGCGATTCAACAGCAAAGGACCGCTCTGTAAGCAAGTACGGCGAAGAAAACCGCACACTTTCAGCAGAAGCAGAAAAGCTGAGGAAAAGCAACAGCGCGCTTGCATCAGAAAGAGACTCTCTCAGTGCAAAAGTGCGTGCGCTTGAGGCAAGGCCGCAAACAGTTGTTCCTGTTGATGCTGCCAAACTGCAAAAAGAGCTTGAAGCTGCAAGAGAATATGAAAACCTGTTCAATTTAAGCGATGCTGAAAACAAGGGGCTAAGGGATCAAATCATGTCACTTCAGGGCCAGCTTGAAGGAATAACAGCGCAGGCGCATCAAAGGCATGAACAGGAAAACGGGGTATACGAATCATTCGCAATGTATGCAGTGAGAGAAGGGTATGATGCAGACCTTGCAGCAGCAATAATCCGAGCCAATTCCAAATTCAGAAGCAACAATATGGTTCCAAGAAGCATGATGAGAAAAAACGCCCAAAACGCGCTTGAAGACAAGTCAAAAATAAAGGATTTTGAAAAAACCCTGAAATGGCTTATTGGAATGAATGTCTACAACCAGAAAGGGGACGCATTTTCAACAACAATAAACTTCTCAGAAATCCCCACCAGCGATGTCAGGATGTATGTCAGCATGCTTGTTGACAGGGAAGCATAATCTTTAAATAAGAGGTTACTATTCTCCAATAGTAATGAGGGGGATTGTTGCAGTATTGATATTGATTATTCTTTCTGCCAGTGCCAGCGCTTTTGTCACTGTTGACCGCTGGGGCGTTTATGACGATGCGCCGTTCTATGAATTTGTTGAAAACGATGTCAGCCTTAATGTGCGTGATTTGCAATCAAACAAGGATATCAAGGTTGTTTTCACAATCCCTGAGCTTGGAATAAGGGAAAGCAAGGGGCCTTATGACCCTGATGAACTGCAGTACACCACAGTACACAAGATGCTTGAGCTGCCCTGGGACGCTGATTACGGCGAATATGTTATCAGGATGACTGTGACAGACAGCGAAGGCAACAAGCACATAAGACACAGGTTCATAGAGATTGACTGAGTGAAGAAAAATGCCGGATTATGACATTGCAATCAAATACAAGCAGCCTGAAAGAACAGACGAAGTTCTCCATATCAGCGCACAACCGCACACCCTTGTAGACATGATTGCACGCTGCGAGTGCCTTGATGACCATTTCAAGGAAATAATAGAACTGACTGTTTACAACAAATCAGAGCCTATCAAACCAAAGGACCAAAAGCCTACTGGAACGCCTTCTGCGCAGCCTTCTGAGCCTTGACAAACTCTGAGCGCTCGCAAGTCACAAGGACTTCTCCCTGCATCTGACCGCTGACCTTTGGCATGGCAACCTTCACAGCATAGCCGACCTGTCCGCCAGGCAGGTTGAATATCAGGTTCCTGCCTGTGTTCTTCTGCGTTGTCTGCTGGACAAATATTCCAAAGCCTGTCAAGCCCTCATTCATGTCTGTTGCATCATTGTACAGCATCTGGACGCCGCCTGTGATGTCTGCGTCAATTCCTGGTGTGAAAGCAAATCCTGTTGCCTCAGGACCGCCGCCTTCTGCAAACAATGATGACTCAACATAAACCTGGCCTGAGAATCCGGGGTTGAGTATCACGCGCACCCCTCCCAGTGCAACAAGGTTGGCAAGCCCGCCAAGCGCGCCATCGCCATCCTGGTCAATCGCAATCGGGTGGTCTGGGTTCATAAGGTCAACTACAAACCTGTACTCATTTCCTGAGAATGTGACAACGCCTTCGCCTGTGGTTGGGTCAAATGGCGGTGCTGTTTCCTTGCCTGCCCAGTCCTTGAAGTAAATCTGCAGCCCGTCCATGTCAACAGTGCTGTACTCAACAATGTTGGTCACGCCGCGCTTGTTGTTGCGGCTGGTCATGGCAATAAGGCTGTGCACGGGAATTGCAGGGAATGGCCCGCTGATGAAATAAAAGTCCTTTGTGTTGTCGCCCCACTTCAGCCCTGCACCAGTGTCATAAACAAGCGGGAATTTGTAATACTGGCCCTTTGTGTTTGTGAAAATCATGTTGTATTTCACATTGCCTGCTGACTTGAACGCGATAACATTGCTGGTCTGCAGGTCAGATGTGCCTGACATCTTTGGCGCAGACACGCTCACTTTTGGCGCAGTTCCGCCCATTCCGGCAAACAGCATGTCAAAGTCTCCGAGGAATCCCTCAGGCGTCCTCAAATACTGCTTTGTGCCGTGGTGGTCCTCAACATAAACATCCTTTCCGAAAATAGGCATTGGAGTCAAACGGTACTCAATGCGGCTTATGCTCAGCTCGCTGCCGTCATAGCTTGCAACTATCTTTATCCTGCCGTTCATTACGTGGTTGCCGTTCACCTTGATGTCCTGGTCAAACGCATTGTCACCATAATTGTCTTGGATGTCCAGAGTGCCTGCAGGGCCCATAAAGCGCAGTGAAACTATCTTGTTAGCAGTATCTGCCTCTGCCCTGACAATAGTATACATCTCGCCGAACAGCGGGATATCAACCTCGTCAAGGTCCTTGAGCGTGTTGCCATCCAGCTTGCTCCTCAGGCCTGAATCAAACTCAATAAGGAATGCGAACATATCGCTGTTAGACGGGCAGTGCATGTACAGCCCCTGAACATTCTGCTCATTCCGCGTGTAATCAATAAAGCATCCGTTGAATCCGCCGACTGTGGGGTCGCGGAGCAAAAGGGAATATCTGACTGTTGTTGCCCCTGCATTTGTGTGGACTTTCCTGTCTGCAAAGCACGCAAACTCATTTCCTGTTATTGAAGGTGTTTTGTAGCCGATTGACTGGCCGATGTCAACTCCTGTGATTACCAAAGTGTTCACAGGCTCGCCCGGCTGCTGCAATCCCTGAATTACATTGGATGTTGTCTGTATCTGCGAATATGTTTGTACATTTGAGTAAGAAACCTCAGTCTCAGGCGTGTCAAGGATGACCAGCACAGATATTATTGACACAAGAACAACTATCAAGAAAATCCTTATCTCAAAAGGAACCGCGAGCTTCATGATATACACCTCTTTTTATAACGGAATTCTTGGGTATTGGGTATTTAAATGTTTCTTGGAAACCACTGCAAAAGCTTAAATATCGCGGCTGTTTCTCAAAGTGCTATGAAAGCAACAGCTGGACAAAACATTGCGATTTTGCTAGCTTTGCTTCTGCTTCTGTTATAGGGGACAAGCTTTCGCAGGAAGGCGCGTTCCCTTGCAATCAGATTAGCAGGCGCTTTCTTGCCCGACAAAACAACAAAGGTGAAAACCATGGGCAATGAACAAGTAAAAATATTTGACATGTCAGAAACCGCGAAGGTTTCTGAGCATGCTCAAGAACCGCCACAATCATATCAACACTTGGCGGTTCTTGACACAACACTCAGAGACGGTGAGCAGGCGCCCTCTTTTGCAATGAGCACAGAGGGCAAGGAAAGGATAGCCAGGCAGCTCGCATTGCTTAATGTTGACATCATAGAGGCAGGATTCCCAGTATCCTCGCCTGCACAGTATGAGGCAGTGCAAAAGATTTCAGAATGGGCAGCAGAGCAGGAGCATTCGCCTGTAATCGCGGCTCTTGCCAGGGCTTCAAAGGGGGACATTGATGAGGCAGCGTCAGCCCTTGAAAGCGCGATTAATTCAGGCAGGGGAAGGATACACACCTTTATCGCGACATCACCGATACACATGAAGCACAAGCTGAAGAAAACACCTGATGAAGTCAGGGCGATAACCGCTGAGATGGTGCGCTATGCAGCCAGCATCACCCCTGATGTTGAGTTCTCGCTTGAGGACGCGACAAGGACAAAGCCAAAGTTCATGCACGAAATAATCAGTATTGCGCTTCAGAACGGCGCGACAACAATCAACATCCCAGACACGGTGGGCTATGCAACACCTGATGACTTTTACGGAAGGATAAAGTCAGTTTATTGCGAGCACCCTGAGTTCAGGAACGGCATGGCTGTGATTAGCGTGCACTGCCACAATGACCTTGGGCTTGCTGTGGCGAACTCGCTTGCAGCAGTAAGGGCAGGGGCAAGGCAGGTTGAATGCTCTGTCAATGGAATTGGCGAAAGGGCAGGAAATGCAGCCCTTGAGGAAGTAGTGATGGCATTAAAGACCAGAAAGGATATTTACGGCATTGAAACAGGCGTCAAGACCAGGCAGATTTATTCTGCAAGCAGGGCTGTTGCCTGCGAATCAGAGGTTGATGTCCAGCCAAACAAGGCAATTGTTGGAAAGAATGCTTTTAGCCATGAGGCAGGAATCCACCAGCACGGAATACTCGCAAACAAGCAGACTTACGAGGCAGTGCGCGCAGAAGATGTCGGCAGGAAAACAGAAATAGTGCTTGGAAGGCACTCTGGCAGGCACGCTGTTGCGGCAAGGCTCCAGCAATTGGGAATTAACTGCGACATTGAGCGGTTTATGCAAAGCTACAGGCAGTATGCTGACAAATGCAAAGAAGTCAGGGACAATGACCTGATGGCAATCGCAAAAGAAATGCAAAGCGCAGAAATGACACTCAGATAAGGCGCTTTTTTGTCTCGAGGTCAGTGATGTGAATGACTAGCACAGGGCATGCCTGCGCAGAGTCCATCATCTGCTTGAATTCATTTTCTGTTATTTCAAGCTCCTGGACAGAATTGTCATCGTTTGATTTGCCGCCTTTCAGGTCTGCCTTGCCGTCGTCTGCCATTTCCCATCGCTCTGGAAATGCTGCTATGCACGCTCCAGCGCCTATGCACTGCTCGCGGTCATAAGTAATCTTATACCGCTTCACTGTCCCATCCTGCTGTTTTACTGCTATATTCATCATTTTTCAGAACCCATGTCAAGAACCGCGGTCGGTTCTTGAGCATGCTCGGAAAGCTCCGCTTTCCGACATGTCAATTATTGGCTTTCTTGACAAGCATTTTGAGGCAGAATGCCAGGAATTTATATGCTCTTCGCTTTCCTGCCAGCAGAAAAGAATCTCCTTCTTGTTGTTCAAAAGATGGGGAAAGTCAACAAGCCCGCGGTCAAGGTCTGCGACAGTGCAGCCAATGCCCTCAACGCGCTCAAGGACCTGCAAAAACTTGCAGATATGCTTATGCAGCTCGTCATTGCCGATTATTTCCTGGGCAAACGCAAACCTGTAGCTCTGCTCCTCTGTAAACGGGTCGCTCAGCAGCTTTGGTTCTGCGTGGTCAGCTGAAAGAAGATTCACCTGTGCCTTGATTGTGTGCAGGCGGTCAAGAATTTGCGCAACCTTTGGCAGGGTGCGTTCTGCCTCATCAAGCGAGAAATACCTCTTTTCCTGCATGACTGAAGTTACTTGACGGCGGTTTATAAGGATATAGCGACTGCAAAATTCATAAAGAAAAATATGGTTACTGCTGTTCCTCTTCACCAGGGGGAAGCTCTGACCTGCGGTTTTTCTTTTGCTTGTCCCAATCGATTATTCCATTGACAAAACCTATCACGCGGTCCCCTGTGTCTTTTACCTCTTTATCAGTAATTTCAGGGATAGCAAGGTATTCCTCAAAGTACTTGTAAAGCTTCAAAAGGTCATCCACGACTTTTTCCGCCTTGCGCGGCTTTGCGCCGTGCTTAAGCAGGCATTCGAGCGCCTCTGCGCGCTGGCCGTGGCAAAGCAGCTCATGGAAGTTTGTGTCAAGGACTGTTTCAACGTCAGCTTTCAGCCCGTAAACCTCCTTCGCTGTTTTCTCCAGCACAAATGCGCGCACCCTTTGCGTGCGCGACATCTCCTCAAGCGCCTCAGCCGCTTTTGAGACATCATGTTTTCTCGCTGCCTTTTCAAGCCCGCTGATTGTGCTGACTCCGTCTTTTTCAGCCTGCTCTGCGAGCTGCTCGTATGACAGGGCGGTGTTTGCGAAAATCATCCTTTCAACAAGAGATGTATTTTGCGAGCGCATCACACGCTGCGATATTTCCTCTGCCGAGAGCTTTTTCAGGTCATCATCGGGCTTGCCGTGCATTTTGCTCAGTGAAAGCAATGAAGCGTCATTGAACTCCCTTTGCCTGTCAGCGCACCAGACGCGCTTCATGAACTCGTATTTTTCCCTGATTATTGGCGCAGCATCTGCGCGCTTGCGGAACTCAGCGCCGTGCGTGAGATAAACCGCAAAGCATTCGGCAAAATCCTCATTAACCGCCTCTTTTGAGTATGGGGTGAGGAACTTCTTGGCTGCACTTTTTTCAGGCAGCGCTGTTATTTCCAGCCATTTTCTTTTTTCATCATCAGGAAGATGGGCATATATTGATTCACCTGTCTCGTGCAGCAGGCAGTGCCTGAAGCATTCCATGTGGCACAAGACATTCTCCATGTTTTTCTCGAGCTGCGACTTTTGCTTTTTGTCTTCGCGTATTTCCGCCATAAGGAGCTCTTCGCCTGAACTTATCACAGGCGACTCAATAGGCAGAGCAATCGCAATCCGCTTTTTGACAGGGTCGTAGTGGCCTGATTTCACAGTCCCTGTCCTGAATGTGTCAATTGTCTGCGCATCAGAAATTTCCTTGTATATCGCGCGCACATTGCCTGCAGCGCCTTTTGGCATGCAGCCAAGCAAATCACGTATCATTCGCAGTTCATCAAGGCTGAACTTCACTGTGCGCGTAACCAGCTCATCATCTGTTGATTTTGACAGGTACATCTCTACAGGGTCGTATTTGTGGCTGCCTGAATAAACCCCTGTGGGCACATAGACGCCGTGCTTTTCAAATATCTCTGACTGGACTGCGTCAGCAGCAAGCTGGTTTTTGCCGACGTTCACATTGCTGACCCTCATCTGAAGCTCTTTCAAGAGCTCCTGCATAACAACATTCTTCCTGTCAGGGCTTGCGATTGCGCTTTGGAACGCGTATGATGCGCTGTGCTGAAGGTGCCCTGCAAACGGGACTGAGTCAACAATCCTGCCGTCCTCGCTTATGAAATCAATTCCTGAGCCGTACATTTTTGCATAGCCCCTGAACAAGTCCTCTTTCTCAACAAACTTTGGCAGCCTTGAGAGCATTCCCATCAGCTTTACAAAATCCTGCACCCAGTGCAAAGGCATTTTCCTGACCTGCATTCCTGAGTAATAGCGCGTTATTGCCTCGCGGCACTCGCCAATCGCCTCATCGCTGATTTTCCTGTCGCCCACAAGCGACTCAAGCGTGGCTGAATCAAAGTTTTCAGGCAGGCTGTACCTGTCTGCCCTGTTTTTCAGGAATGACTTGAGGAGCATTGAGTCTCCGCGCTGCATAGGCACAAGGTTATTCCGCCCCCAAAGCCCGCCGAAAAGGTCCTGGTCATCAATGCTCAGCAAAACAATGCCCCTTATCAGCTGTGCAACATTGTGGTTGAAAGGCACAAGCTGGTATTGGTGGCTGGCATTAGTCAGCCCTCCTGCATCAAATGAGTTTGACGCCTCGCTTCCTGTTTCAAGGCGGTCGTCAATTGTGCCCATTGCGAATTTCAATCCGTCCATGTCAATGTCCACAAGGGCGTGCGGGTAATACACATACGCAGGCTTGTTGTAGAGCCAGTCTTTTGGAATATCCGCAAGGGAAAGCCAGGAAACCTCGTCTGCTGTGAGATTTGGGTAAACCGAATTAATCATTTTAACTTCAGGAGGGACATTTAGTTTTTCTATTTCCGGATGTGTTATTATTGGCTTCATAGGCATCCTGCCTTTGTTGTTTTCATAATACCTGAGCAGGTTGGCAAGCCCTTTTTCATAGGAAATATTCTCAACAAGCTTTTTCTTCAGGTTTTCGCGGAGCTCGTCAAGGCCGTGGTCCTTCCTGTATGCCTCAACAGAGTTTCTTTCAAGCACAAGCTGAAGGTTTTGCTTCTGCTCAGCCAGAGCTTTAGGGTCTTTTGGCTCAACAGGCGCAGGAGCTTGGTCTGCAGATGGTTCCTTGTTTTTGTAAGCGTTCAGCCTTTCAGCCATTATCTTGTCAATGCACCTGCAGTATTTGTCGTGCAGTTCTGAGAAAGTGGCTCCTGCGTTTTCGTTTTCAAATAACCTGCGCGCATCCTGAACCTCTGCGAGGCTTGTGGTGCCCCTGAACTGCGGAGGCACAGCTAATTCAGTGAGCTTTTCCAACAGGGCCGGAGTGAATTTCTTCACTTCAGCAGGCAAATATTCCTTGGTCTTGTCGTCCATAATACACCGAAAAGCTTATATTTACCACTAGGTAGTGACTATTTATAAAGGTAATGGTTTTACCTGACTGATTTCAAGAATTCAACCAGCATGCGTATGCCGAATCCTGTTCCGCCCTTATCTATATAGTACTTTCTTTCAATGCTCCAGGCAGGACCTGCAATGTCAATGTGGGCATAAGGTGTTTTCTCAACAAAGTGCTGGAGGAAGCAGGCTGCGGTTATCGCGCCAGCCTCATAGCCCTTTCCGCCGGCAATGTTCCTGACGTCAGCGATGTCGCTTTTTATTAGGTCCTTGTAATCATCAAACATTGGAAGCTCCCAAAGCAGTTCGCCAGATGCCTCGCCAGCCAGCTTGAGCTTGTTTACCAGCGCAGTGTCCTTGCTCATCACCCCTGCTGCGGCATAGCCGAGCGCGATAACGCACGCTCCTGTCAGGGTTGCCAAATCAACAATGTATTTTGGCTTGTGGTTCTTTTCAACATAAGCCAGAGCGTCAGAAAGAACAACCCTTCCTTCTGCATCTGTGTTGCCAATCTCAATAGTCCTTCCATTGAATGCAGTAACCACATCTCCTGGCTTGTATGCCTTGTTGCCCGGCATGTTTTCTGTGCTTGGAATGACACCTACAATATTAACATTCAAGCCAAGCTCCGCGGCTGCCCTGATTGTGCCGATGACAACGCCTGCGCCTGCCATGTCGCTCTTCATGTCTTCCATGTAGTTTGCAGGCTTCAGGTCCAAGCCGCCAGAGTCAAAAGTGATTCCCTTTCCGACAATTGCGACAGGCTGCCCTGTGCCTTTTTTGTACTCAAGAACTATGAACCTTGGCTCTTCAGAACTTCCGCTGTTGACAGCGAGAAGGGCGTGAAGCCCTAGCTTTTCAATCCCTGCTTTGTCATAAACCGCAACTTTAACGCCGAGCTTTTTCAGCTCCAAAGCGCTTTCAGCGAGCTTTGCAGGCGTCCTGAAAGACGCAGGCTCATTGACCATGTCCCTGACACCGCACTGCGCATCTGCAATTATTTTTCCTGCGTTTGAGCCCTCTTCTGCTGCCTTGTCTGCCTCGAGAAGGGTTATGCCCTTCAGCTCCCTGATTTTGTCCTTGTCAATTGTCTTGTACTTTGTGAACTGGTATGCTCCAAGTATTGTGCCCTCTGCGACTGCCTGAGCCTGCTCGCGCATTGTTGCTTTTTTTGTTGTTATGTTGTGCAAAGTGGTGGCATAGCTCCTGATATTGCCATCGCGCAATGCCCTTGCAACAGTTCCTGAGACACGGCGAAGCTGTTCAAGCCCGAATTCATCGCGCTTTCCCAATCCAGCAAGCAGGACATGCTCGCAGGGCAGCTTTTTCAGGGTGTTAATGAGCTTTAACTGGCCGAATTCTCCTGTGAATTCCTTTTTCTTTATCATGTGGTCTATTGCACCGTCAAGAATCTTGTTTAATTCATTCAGAATCGCGTCTGGCTTTGGCTCAAAAACGCCAAGGACAACTGCTTCGACTGGGAAATCCTTCCATCCGCGCTTGTCAGTCAGAATATCGACCATAGCCTGCTTTTTGCTTCAGTTCTATTTATAGCTTTTGCCAAACCTTCTGCATAAGCAAGGCATCGCCCTCTATGTTCGGGCTTTCGGATATGATTACTCCCCGGGCTTTGAATTCCTTTAATGCGTTTAGAAGTTCCTTGTAATTCATGTCGCTGTCAGGAAGGTCAAGGTGGTTTCTTTCGCCCTTGTCTGTGTAGTTTATGCCTGATACGTGGCAGTGGAGGTTTTGAAGAGCTTCTTTTCCAAGACCTTTTTCCAGCTGTGCGAGCGTGTTTTTGAATTCCTCAAAAGAGTTTTCTTTTCCTGCTGAGCGCGCGTGCAAGTGCGAGAAGTCAATGCATGGCAAAACCTGTTCCACTTCCTGCGCGAGCCTGATGCATTCCTGCAAATCGCCCCATTGCGATGCCTTGCCTGTTGTTTCGGCGCGAATCCAGATATTGCTGCCATTGTCTTTTAGCTTTTTGACAAGCTCTTTTACAGCGCTTTTCACCTGTTCGAATACTTTTTCCTTTGGCTGAGCCTGATAGAACGCCATATGCCAGAGCACACTCCAGCAGCCGCAGTCAGTTGCTGTTTTTGCAGCGAGCCAGAGCCTTTTTTTGCTGGCTTCAAGCTTTGCCTTTTCCAAAGAAGCAAGATTTACATAATACTGTCCGTGGCACGTGAGAATTATTTCTTCATCTTTTGCTGTCTTTTTGACTTCTGGAGCAACTTTTTCAGAAATATTCACATTCTGCACAAACTCAAGCTCCATTGCGCCAAGACCGAGCTTTTTGACTTGCTTAATTCCCTCAACAGTGCCCAATCCTTTTGCTGAGTGAGGTATTCCTGCTGTGCCGAACAAGAGTTCTTTCATATCAGCCTTTTACGTTGCCAATCGGCTTGAAGCCAACTACCTTTTTGCTGATTCCGAGCTTGTGCATAACGTCGACAACTTCGCTTATTGGCTTGTAAGCAAATCCTGCCTCTTCGGCAAGGCCTGAAAATGAAGCTGTACGGACATAGATGCCTTTCTTTTCCATTTCCTTTTGTAATTGTTCGCCGCGCACCATGTTCTTTGCCTTTGTCCTGCTCATTGTCCTTCCAGCACCGTGCGCAGTGCTTCCCCAGGTCTCTTCCAATGCCTTGTCAGTGCCAAGAAGCAAGTAAGAGCCAGTTTCCATTGAGCCGCCGACAATCACAGGCTGTCCGATATCGCGGAAGAATGGCGCAAGCTCTTTTCTGCTCGGACCAAAGCATCGCGTGGCTCCCTTGCGGTGGACAACAAGCTTCTTTGTCTTGCCGTCAACCTTGTGCTCTTCAACTTTAGCAATATTGTGAGCGACATCGTAAACCAAGTGCATTCCCAAATCATCAGCAGGTGTGTTGAAAACTTTGCCAAATACCTCGCGTATCCTGTGAAGAATAATCTGCCTGTTGACAAATGCAGCGTTCGCGGCGCAAGCCATTGCCTGGAAATAATCCTGGCCTTCCTTGCTGTTGAACGGAGCGCAGGCAAGCTCGCGGTCAAGCACTTTTATCCCATAATCAGGCATCTTGTTGAGGAAAGTCTGCAAATAATCAGAAGCAACCTGATGGCCAAATCCGCGGCTGCCGCAGTGCACCATCACGCAAATCTGGTCAGGGCTTGTTATTCCAAGCTTTTTCGCTGTTTTTTCGTCAAAAATATCCCTTGCAACCTGAACTTCAAGATAATGATTGCCAGAGCCAAGAGTGCCAAGCTGTGTTATTCCCCTTTGCACTGCCCTGCTTGATACCTTGTCAGGGTTTGCCCAGGAAATGCAGCCAGAATCCTCTGTGCGTTCAAGGTCCTCGTCCCATCCATAGCCCTGCTCAATGCACCACTTGCTTCCTGCGGTTATTGCTTCCTTGAACTGCGCAGGAGTTAGCTTGAGAAATCCCTTGCACCCAACACCTGCAGGAACCTTGTTGAAAAGAGTGTCAATTAATTCTTTTATTTTTGGCTTTACATCATTCTCTGTCAGGTTAGTTGTGACCAGGCGCATTCCGCAGTTAATGTCAAATCCGATTCCGCCAGGAGAGATTATGCCTTCCTTGTCAGGGTCAAATGCTGCGACACCGCCAATCGGAAAGCCATAGCCTGAATGCGCGTCAGGCATGCAGTGCGCGAACTTGACAATTCCAGGCAGACAGGCAACATTTGTCAGCTGGTCAAAAACCTGGTCGTCCATTTCCTTCATTAATTTGTCGCTGGCATAAATGCGCGCAGGAACCAGCATCCCGCCCTTGTATGTTGGCGGGATTTCCCAGACATTTTCCTTTACTTTCTTTGCAGCAGATTTTCCAGGGCTTACAGTAGTCTCAGTCATCTCGCCAACCTCCATTCAGTAATATCTCTTGTGGAGGTTTGCGACGATGCTGAAAATGCACTCATTTTCATCATATGTCCACCACCACTGTGCATTTCCAGCCCTTTGGAGTCTGCTCGACATTGAACTTGTGCATTGTGACTGCCTTCAAATCATTTCCAAGCTTGTGCTTCTTGGGGTCTATCTTTTCGCCTTTTAATTCTGCAACAAGCTTGTATTTTGCATTCTTTGCTATTGAAACATTTGCGGTCTTGAAAACCAATTGTTCAGCGTCCTTGAAGAAAATGATTTCACTCAGAAAGTCAAACAAAAGCTGGCCAATATCATTGCGCTCCATAACTATTTTCTTTGTGATTTTTTCCTCAACAGTATTCAATTTTACCTGCGATTCAAACATTGCAAGGGCTGCATTTGCAAATAAGTCATTCAGCTCCTTTCCAGTCGCCTCAAACGCGAGGTCAGCTGTTGATACCCCCTCCAAAAACCGGTAATTCGGCATACCTGCGCTGTCGGCAGGTGCGTATATAAAGTTTATGCAGAATCCCTCAAGCACTGCGAGATATAGCGCTGGATTTCTGCTGCGAAAGAGTCTGCATCCCTGCCTGAAAATGATTTTCTTGAAACCTGCAGCTGGCGGTCATTATTCGGGGTGATGTTAAACTCAAATTCGTTAACCCTGAGGCGCAGGTTCTTTCCCTGCTGCTCAATTGAGATTTTTTCGCCAACAGGTATTTCCTGGCAGTTTTCTGAATTTGGCTCGTCATTTAGTCGCTTGTAAATCATAAGCATTCTGCGGTTGGATTCCGGCACAGGGGCAATCACCATTGCCCTGCACAGCGCAGAACCCTGATAATACTCTGTTCCGTTCCTGTGGTAGAGGTCAACGCGGTTTATCCCTTGTATCGTGACTGCCTCGAGGGTGTCAAGCTCACTTGGCGCCATCTTTGAAAACCTCTTTGAGCCACTGCGTTACTTCGTGGTTGATTTTTTCGATGTAACCAAAGTATTTGGCATTTAAACTGCTGAAATCCATTTTCACCATGCGAGAACCGGGGCCGCCGAAATTGCAAAGCCTGTAAGAGTCTTTGCCAAAGCGGACATCAAAAATCCTGTCATTGACAGTTTCAGCAGAATAGCTTTCATCGGGCCTTATGTATTTGCTAAGCACAATATCCTCAGGGCCTGCGAAAAAGAAAAGCCCGCGGTTGCATTCAATCGTCCTGCCGCGATCAGCCGTGCAGTGATGGACAGGAACAATAATAGCAGCACTGCAGTAAATAAATTTGGTCTGCTCATCAGTGTCATTAAGGCTGAATGCATAGCTAAGCCCCCTTATCAGGATTGCCTCGAGCGGTGAAACATTCTCAGGCGCCATCTTTGAATGCCTCCTTAAGCCACTGCGAAACATACAATTCAATGTGCTCCTTGCGGATTGAATACCTTGCGCCTGCAAGGTCGCTGAAATCCTTTTTCTGAACACCAACCCATTTTCCGCCAAAATTACAAAGCCTGTAAGTTTCAGAGCCGAATTTGACATTAAAGAGCCCTTCAGAAAGCTTTTCCAGTGAGTAATTCTCTCCGGGCATGAGCAGCTTCTGGAATGTTAAATCTTCAGGACCGCTGTAGAGCCTGAATGCAAGTTTTGAATCAATCGGCTTTCCGAGATAACAAGTGCACTGCTGGACAGGAATGATAACAGCAGCCTTGCAAAAAATAAAATCAGGATAACTGTGTTCTCCTTTTACCTGAAACACATAGTTCAGCCCGTTTATCAGCGTTGCCTCAAGCGTTGTGCCTGTGCCTTCATTTGCCATGCAGAATACGCAGTTAAAAAAGAATATAAGCCTGTGTTGTAGCGATAGGCACTACGTCAGATGGGTTTCTTCAGCAGGTCCAGAACATACTTGTTGATTTTAGCGTTGTACATTGCAGAACGCTCGTCACCCATACTGCGGAAGTCTCCCCATGTCACCACCAATCGCTTTCCTTCCAGAGCGTGGAGGCAATAAACAGAATCACCGGCGCGCAATATTGAAGTATCAGCGCTTTGCTTCTCAATGTCCGCCCTTTCGCCCTCTGCAATCGGCTGATGGCGCTTTAAATCAGAAGGCAGTGCATAAAAGCGTAAAATGCGGTCGCAGATAACGTTGTCTTTGCCGTCTCGCGTGATGCACTGGTTTTCAGGCGTAACAACTGCGGCATAACAGGTGATCTTATCAGAAACAACGTCAACGTAGCTGATTCCCCTGATTACAAGCACCTCCAGGGGGGATTGCGACAGAGGAGGCGGAAGCGGGAATTGAGGCAGAGGAGGCGGAATCTGGGATGATGGCAATGGCGGCGGCACATCTGAATCATCAGGATTTTCCATGTATCTGTATAGATATATGGTGTTTATAAGAGTTCGGAGGATTCGGCTACTTTTTCTTTTCCCAGTCAATGCCGACAGTCTTTGCGCCGGTTACAAACTTGTAGCATTCAAGAGCTGCTTTTGCGCCCTCACCTGCTGAGATTACTGTCTGCTTGAACGGCACAGAAGTCGCGTCTCCTGCTGCGAAAATGCCAGGCACAGAAGTCTTGTTGCCACTGTCTATGACAACCTCATTCTTTTCATTAATATTCACAAGACCCTTAACTGAGCTCACGTCAACAGCATAGCCAATTTCCTTGAAAACGCCGTTTAGTGTGAGAAGTTTTTCCTCATTTGTCTCTGCGTTCTTGATTTTCAAGCCCGTGACGAATTTGTCGCCCACAATCTCAACAGGGACATAAGGTGTTGTAATCGTGATTAGCTTTTCTGTTTTTATCTTTGCAACACTGACTTCATCTCCCCTGAACTCATTTCTTCGGTGGATAAGATAAACCTGCTTTGCACCAGCGTGGACAAGCTCCAAAGCGCCCTCAACAGCAGAATTTCCACCGCCAATAACCGCAACAACCTTGTCCCTGTATAGCGGAGCGTCACAGGTTGCGCAGGTACTCAAGCCGCGGCCAAGGAACTTTGCCTCGCCAGGAATGCCAAGTTCGCGTGGAACTGCGCCAAAAGCAAGAATAACCCCTTTTGCCGTGTAAACATCATTGTTTGAAAGAGTGAGCTTGAATCCAGTTCCTTCTTTCTCGACTTTAATGACCTTTCCTGCAACAAACTCAGCGCCAAAAGACTTTGCCTTTGCGTGGAACTTTTGCATTAATTCAGCGCCAGGCATTGCCTCAACGCCAGGATAGTTTTCTATGTGATTGGTAAGGTTGGACTGGCCGCCTATATCGACGGAAATTACAACAGTCTTGAGGTTTTTCCTGCAGGTATAGATTGCCGCAGTCATTCCTGCAGCACCAGCACCCACAATCACAACGTCATATTGCTTCATTAATACAATAACTGAGCCAGAGCTATAAAAAACTTGTGAAAGAGCACAAAATCCATAACATTTATATACTACTATCGCTTCCGATATATCGGAAACAATATATCGGCAACGATATGGCAAGCTCTATGATTCGCGGATTTTTGAATGTTCTTGTACTGAAAGAGCTTGACGAGAGCCCAAAATCAGGGTATGAGCTGATGAAGCGCCTTGAGGAGCGCGTCGGAACAAAGCCATCGCCGGGCAGCATTTACCCCCTTCTTGAAGAGCTGAAAAAAGACAGGCTTGTGGCATTCAAGGGAGACGGGCGCTCAAAGGAGTACCACCTCACTGCCGAAGGAAAGAAAAGGCTCAAGTCAATGGATGTAAAGCGCGAAGAATGCCTGAGCGGATTTCTCGGCGGTATGAAGATGCTTTCTGCAATGACAGGAGAGGATATGTCCTTCCCAATGGCAATGGTTGACTCAATGCGCAAGGGAGTTTTCCCGTTCAAGGAAATCAACCCTGAATGGGACCAGCTCAGGGAGTCGCTTTTCGTGATGATGCGCAAGAACACGCTTGGCAAAAACGCAAAGCAGGTCAGGAGAATAATTGGCAATGCGCTCAAGGAGATGAAATCGCTGTGAAAAAGCCAATCATTGAGCTGAAACAGGTGTGGAAGACTTACAAGATGGGAGAAAATGAAGTCCACGCGCTCCACGGGATAAACCTTGAAGTCATCCCTGGTGAATTCCTCGCAATACAGGGGCCGTCAGGAAGCGGAAAAAGCACAGCGATGAACCTTATCGGATGCCTTGACGTGCCAACAAAAGGGGAAATCCTGCTTGACGGCCATAACATCAGCAAAATGTCAGAATCAAACCTTGCGCAAATCCGCGGAAGAAAAATCGGATTCATATTCCAGAAGTTTAACCTCATTGAGACGCTCACTGCATTGGAGAACGTGACTCTTCCGATGACATTCCAGGGAATTCCTGAAGCAGAACGAATCAAGCGCGCGACAAAGCTCCTCACTCAGTTCGGGCTTGCAGACAGGATGAATCACAAGCCAAACGAACTTTCAGGAGGACAGCAGCAAAGAGTGGCGATTGCAAGAAGCCTTGCGATTGACCCGCCGGTTATCCTCGCTGATGAGCCCACAGGAAACCTTGACAGCAAGACAGGAAGGGAAGTTATGCTCTTCCTGCGCGAACTTAACGAGCACGAGGGAAAGACAATCGTGCTTGTCACTCACGATGACATCCTTGCCCGCGCAGCGGACAGGATAGCGTTCCTGAAAGACGGAACAATAACAAAATCACAAATGGTACGAGGTGCGAACAAATGAAAAAACTGTTAATTTTGGCGCTGATGCTTGTGCTTTGCGCAGTTGGCGTGTCGGCAGGGGGCGCAATGGTAACCGCGTCAATACTGCGGTACGAGCCGACTCCTGCAGAGCAGGGCAACACTGTTGATGTCTGGGTGCAGTTAAGCAATGCAGGCACAAAAGCTGAAATGGTTGCGATAAAATTCCAGCCAGAATATCCTTTCAGCCTTGCCCCAGGGGTCCAGGGAGATGTGGAAGTTGGAACACTTGCGGCAATTGAGAACAAGGTGGTCAAGTTCACTTTGTTTATCGACTCCAATGCCCCAAATGGCGACAGGAATGTCAAATTCCTTTACAAGCACGGAACAATTGACCAATGGGCAATGCTTGAGGCTCCAATCACAATTCAGACACAGAACGCAGGGCTTATGATTGACAGCTATGATGTTGAGCCCTCGCCTGTTATTCCAGGCCAGATATTCAATGTCACGCTGAAGTTCCGCAATGCAGGAAAAATCGCGGTCAAGAACCTTGACGTGAGCTTTGACCTTCCTGAAGGCACATTCAGCACAATCGGAACAGGCGCAAAGAAGCGCGTTGACTTTATACCGTCAGAGGAAACAGAAATAGTGAGCTTCCAGATGGCGTCTGACACAAGCACTGCAGTGAAAGTGTACAATGTTCCAGTAACCCTTTCGTACCAGGATGAAAGGAACAAGCAGTACACTGACACTGCAAAGATAAGCCTTGTTGTCAATGCAAAGCCGGAAATTTCGCTTTCTGTTGACTCGACAAAGTTCACCACAAAAACATCGCCGGGAACAGTTTCTCTTAAGATAGTCAACAAGGGCGTTGTGAACATGAAGTATGTCTCTGTGAAGCTGGTTGAAACCCCTGATTATGAGGTTCTCAGCTCCACAAATGAGGCATATGTCGGAAACCTTGACAGCGATGACTTTGAGACAGTGGACTTTACAATAAAGCCGCTTGTCACAGAGCCAAGGCTCAAGGTGCAGATGGAATTCAAGGACCCGTACAACATGGACTACGCAGAGTCCTATGACCTGCCATTGAGGATAATAACCGCAGCTGACCTTGGAAACGGCGGAACGCCTTGGGGAATGATAATAATCGGGCTTGCTGTTGTAGGCGGCATAGTTTACTGGCGCGTGAGGCGCAAAAAGAAGCGCTAAAGCGCCCTGAAAGGCTGAACAATGCTGAAAGACTACCTGCTCATTGCATTTGGCAGTATGCAGAAGCGCTTTCTGCGCACATCGCTGACAATGCTGGGCATTTTTATCGGCATAGCCGCAGTTGTCGCGCTGATATCACTTGGTCAGGGGATGCAGAACGCAATTAACGCCCAGTTCGCAGGCATTGGCAGCGACAAGATAATAATACAGGCGGCTACAGCAGGAATGGGACCGCCAGGCGCGAACTCTGCAAGCTCAATAGGAAAGCATGACCTTGATATCATCAGCCAGACAACAGGGGTAAAGGCGTCATTTGGAAGGCTTCTAAGGTCTGTTTCAGCTGACTTCCAGGGAGAGTCAGAGAACCTTTTTGTCGCAGGCACACCTGACACAGAGCCTGACAGGCAGCTTTCAATAGACACAAACAGCCTGCGTGTTGAGCAGGGAAGGATGCTCAAATCAGCTGACAGGGGAAAGCTGGTTGTCGGAAACAATGTCTGGGCAGGAAAGCAGTTCGCAAAGGAAATGACTGTAGGCTCAAAGATTTTCCTTAATGACAAGCAGTTTGACATTGTCGGGCTGATGCCGAAAATAGCAATAAATATTGACATGGCAGTGTTCATGAACGAGGAAGACGCGCGCGAGATACTTGGTGAAAAAGACAAGTTCAGCATGATTGTCGCCCAGGTTGCGTCAGGCGAGGATATCTCAAAGGTCGCTGACAGGATTTCACGCGCAATGAGGCGCGACAGGCACCTGAAAGAAGGCTATGAGGACTTCACAATCCAAACAAGCGAGGAAATTATTGCTTCTGTCAACACGATTCTCGGAGTTGTCCAGGCTGTTTTCATTGGAATTGCTTTGATTAGTTTGCTGGTCGGCGGAATCGGCATAATGAACACAATGTACACTGCAGTTCTTGAAAGAAAGCGCGACATTGGAGTGATGAAGGCAATTGGCGCGCGCAACAGCGATGTAATGCTGATATTTTTGCTTGAAAGCGGACTGCTTGGGTTGACAGGCGGAATAATCGGAGTGCTTATCGGCGCAGGGCTGAGCAAGTCAGTGGAGCTTATCGCGAAAGGCATCATTGGAAACCTGATTCAGGCATCATTCCCGTGGTATTTGATAGCCGGAGCATTGGCATTTTCATTCACAATTGGAGTTATTTCAGGAACTTTCCCTGCGATGCAGGCAAGCAGGTTGCCGCCAGTTGAAGCATTGAGGGGGGAATGATATGGGTGATGTAATTGAGTTATTCACACTCGCTTTCAGGAACGTGAGAAGGAGGAGAAGGCGCACACTCCTCACGATGCTTGGCGTATTTATCGGCATAGCAGCTGTTGTCGCGCTTGTTTCTTTAGGGCAGGGACTGCAAGGAATGATTAACACCCAGTTTGAGAAAATCGGCGGAGACAAAATCATAATTCAGGCAAAGGAAATGGGTTTTGGAGGCCAGAACATACCAAACCAGCTAAAACAGCGCGAGCTTGACCTTACAGAAAAAACAAAAGGAATCAAAAGGGCTGCTGGAGCGCTTTTCAGGGCACAGCTTATTGTATTCAATGACGTGCAAAGGACGCAGTTTGTCATGGGAATGCCTGACAAGCAGGAAGACGCAGACCTTTTGACACAAGTCAACTCGTGGGAGATTGCAGACGGAAGGATGCTATCGTCAAAGGACAAGGGGAAAGCAGTGATTGGAGACGACCTTGCCCACAAGGACTTTTTCAAAAAGGAAATACAGGTCGGCAACAAGATACTTGTCGGCGGAAAGCTGTTTGAGGTTGTTGGAATACTCAAGCGCACAGGAGACCCTGGAACAGACCCGACTGTGACAATTTCAGAGGCAGAATTAAGGGAGATGACAAACGAGTCAGAGGCATACTCCTACATTGTCGCGCAGAGCGCGTCAGGAGAAAACCCTGAGAAAGTCGCAGACGATGTGAAGAAAACAATCAGGCGCGACAGGCACCTGAAAGAAGGCAAAGAGGACTTCAGCGTCCAGACAAGCACTCAGATGATTGAGTCTTTCACAAAGATTTTCAACATTATTCAGGCAGTGTTTATCGGCATAGCAGCAATCAGCCTTTTGGTCGGCGGCATCGGAATCATGAACACAATGTTCACAGCAGTGCTTGAAAGGACGCGCGAGATTGGAGTGATGAAATCAATCGGCGCTCGCAACAGCGACATAATGGGCATATTCCTGATTGAAAGCGGATTCCTTGGCACAGCAGGAGGAATAATCGGAATAATTATCGGCTTTGCAATAAGCAAGGGCGTTGAAGTCGGAGTCAATTACCAGTTCGGCTCAGGCACACTTATGGCAGCATATCCGTGGTATTTGATTGTCGGCGCCTTGGCGTTCTCATTCGGCGTGGGCGCAGCAAGCGGCTTGATGCCAGCGAGAAGGGCATCAAGGCTTAAGCCGGTTGACGCGTTAAGGTATGAATAATCAGAATTCCAGAATCTTGCCTTCTTTTGCGACGTTTATTATCCGTGTTGAACCGATTTTTTCCTCAACGCCTGAGGCTTCGTGGATGTGGCCGCAGATGACAACATCTGGCTTGAACTCTGTGATTGCCCTCCTTATTGCCTGGCTGCCTGGGAACCTGCCGAGCTCAAAAATAGTGCCTGCAGGGTGCTCGTGGACAAGCATCACTTTCTTTCCTGCATTCTTCACTTTCTCAAAGCCCTGCTTGAGCAAGGCGAAAAGCTCGTCCTCGTCAATTAATCCATTAGGGCCAATCTGGGTTGCCCCTCCAGCTCCAAAGAAACCTACATTATTGTAAACAACACCGTCGCCGTGCAGGTGCTTTATGCCGTATTTCTCTGCGAGAGCGTCAGATGTTGCGAAATTCTCATGGTTTCCGGTCTGCAGGAACATCTGCATTCCTTTTTTCTTGAACTGGCCGACAAGATATGGCGGCAGCTCATCAAAAGCGCTCCAGTCACCGCAGGCAAACACAAGCTTTACTCCTTCTTTCTCTGCCTTGTCAACCATGTGCCTCAGGTCCTTTCCGTGCGTGTCGCTGAATGCGAGAATTTTTACCTTGTCCGCAATATTGTGTTGCTTCATCTTCCTTTGGGACCTTTTATGCTGAAGCCAGGCTCAGGGGTGTCAATATAGTCTATTTTTGCCCCCCTGACTTTTGGCAGTGATTTTGCAGCGATAAGCAGTGTCAAGCCATGAGCCTTGATTGCTGTGTCGCCTTTCTTTTGGGTTTTTTCAAAGTCAAGCCCATAAGTATGGCCTGATTTTGCCTTAACTGCCTGAACCCTGAGGCAGTATCCTG
The DNA here is from genome assembly GCA_964353335.1 of uncultured Methanosarcinales archaeon. Taxonomy (GTDB): domain Archaea; phylum Nanobdellota; class Nanobdellia; order Woesearchaeales; family ARS49; genus JAWAAW01. The sequence continues at coordinate 20,609 of CAYGVI010000002.1, read as the reverse complement.
ATTTTTTCTCTTTCTTGAGTATTTCCTTTAGCTTTTCCGCTGCTTTTGGAGTGACAGTGATTATGATTTTTGCTGCCTTGTTTAGATCGCTGACAATTGCATCAATTTTCTTTTCAGAAAGCCCGTGGGACTTAAGGCCTTGGCCAATGGTTTCAAGGAATCTTGCTCCGCAGCCAATGCAGTGCACGCCCTTGTTCAGCAAAATCTCAGCAGTAACAGGATAAGCGTCAATTACTTCGCCGATTGTCATGTCCTTTGTTATTGGCTCTTTGCTCATTTTGCACCAAAGTATTTTTCGCGGTAAAACTTGATTAACTGCTCAACTTCTGGAATGCAGCTTTTGTCCTGTATTCCTGCTTTTGTCTTTTTCTGGACGTCTTCAAACGTGATTGCGCCGTCAATAACAGCTTCCTCAATGTCCTTGTCTGTGACCTTCATTATCTTGTCAATTATTTTCGCGCCTTCTGTTATGACACGGTCGTTCTGGCCTGACTTCTTAAAATAATCGTTTAGCGCTGCTTTCAAAGCCTTTGTGCCAAGCACAGAGCAGTGGATTTTCCTCTTTGGAAGGTCAACAAGGTGCTTGACAACATCAGGAGGGGTGAGCTTAAGGGCTTTTTCTATCTGCATACCATTGTTTTCAGTGACCATGACGCTCAAAATGCTTGTGCTTGCTATTGCAGAAGCACAGCCAAATGTCTGCCATTTGCATTCAACGATTTTGTCAGCGGCTTTGTCAACTTTTATCCACATTTTCATCATGTCTCCGCAGGCAGGGCTTCCGACCAGTCCGATTCCATCAGGCAAATAGTCGTCAATCTCCTTCTGTGTCTTGAAAATGTTCCTTGGATTGAAAAAATGGTCCTTGACAACGTCTGTGTAAAACCAGGATTCAATCTCTTTCGCGCACTTTGTTGCAATTAAGTCAGGATGCGTGACAGGGTCCTGCTTAAGCTCAATATTGCTCATTTTCCAGCCCTCTTTGGAAGGACATCTTCCATTTTCAGGTTGACAGGAGACAAATTCCTGAGCTGCTGCACAATGCCTGGCAAAACCTCAACAACCCTATTGACATCCTCTTCTGTTGTGTGCCTGCCGAGGGTGAACCTGATGCTGCCGTGCGATGCCTCGTATGGAAGCCCCATTGCGAGAAGCACGTGGCTTGGCTCAAGGCTCTTTGAGTTGCAGGCGCTTCCTGTGCTTGCGAAAATTCCGTGCTCATTAAGGTGCAAAAGCATTGCCTCGCCCTCAATATCCATGAAAGTGATGTTGGCATTGTTCGGCAGCCTTTCTGTCGGATGGCCATTAAGGAATGTCTTTGGCACTGCCTTCAGGACATTGTTCACGAGCTTGTCGCGCAATGCAGTGAGCCTTGAAGCCTCCTGTTCCCTGGTCTCATAAGCGATTTTCAGGGCTGTTGCAAATCCGACAATAAGCGGAAGGCTTTCTGTGCCTGAGCGCAAGCCAAATTCCTGGCCTCCGCCGTGAAGAATCGGGTGGATGTTTGTTCCGCGGCTGATGTAAAGCACTCCGACGCCCTTTGGACCGTATAATTTGCTGCCGTTGATTGTCATCAGGTCAACGCCGAGCTTTTTGACATCAATGTCTATCAGCCCGCCTGCCTGGCAGGCGTCTGTGTGGAACAAAACATTGTGCTTTTTGGCAACTGCAGAAAGCCCTTGAATGCGGTTTATTGTGCCGATTTCATTGTTGGCGTACATTATTGTTATGAGAACAGTGTCTTTCCTGACTGCATTTTCAAGGTCTTCTGGCTTTGCCTGGCCGTATTCATCCACCGGAAGTATTGTAAGCTCTGCACCCTCGTGCTTCTGAAGGTATTTGCACGTCTCAAGCACTGCGTGATGCTCTGCAGCGCTTGTTATGATGTGCTTTCCCTTCTGCTTGTTAGCCCTGAAAACGCCCTTTATCGCCATATTGATGCTTTCTGTGCCAGAGCCTGTGAATATTACCTCTTCTGAAGAGCAGTTCATTATCTTCGCAACTGTCGCCCTTGACTCATTCAATGCCTTGAGAGCCCTTAATCCTGCAGCGTGAAAGCTTGAGGGGTTTCCAAAGTCCTCGTGCCAGTATTTTTCCATCGCAAACTTGACTCTGGGGTCTACAAAAGTTGTTGCTGCGTGGTCAAGGTATATTTCCTTCATTTTCTCACTCGTAGCACATTGAGCACCCTTTTGGCGTGCCCTTGTTCTGGTTCTTGCATACGTCGCAGATGAACCTGTTGCCCCTTATTTTCCTGATTAACTTCTGGGTGATTTTCAGGAATGCATTGCGGTCATTGATTTGCAATGCAGAACTGGAAATGTCATTCTGCAAATCCTTTGTGAAATCAACTCCTGTTGCGCGCTTCTGGTGGATGTACTGGCTTACAGCAGATTCTGTGACACCCAGGTTGCCTGCTATTTCCTTCTGGCTCCTGCCCAGCTTTTTCATAGCCTTGGCTAGCTCGCGCCTTAATGCCGGAAGAATGTAATATACTTCCAGCTCCTGAGGATTTAACAGCTGAATCACCATACTTAACGATAGTGAAGGGGGTTTAAAAAGCTTGCGAAATCCGCAGATTGAACAAGCTGGCTGACCGGTGTTAGCCGCTGGTTGCGTATTTGTGGTCAATAAAACAGAAGAGAAAAAGAGAAAAGAAAAAAACAAACTAATAGCGGATTCTAAGCGCTAGGATTAGAATCTCTTATGCTTTTTGAAGCACTCGCGGCAGTATACTGGCTTGTCAGTTGCCGGTTTGAATGGCACTTCTGACTCGGCGCCGCAATCTGAGCAGGTAATCTTGTGCATCTCCCTAGGAGCTGCATCACCCTGTGGTGCGAAACCCATTTTCTTATTCACCCGTTGTATTCCTTATACCTAAAAACTCTTGGTATATACGGTTCTTGCATATATGCCGCTTTATAAATGTTATGGCGCAAGGTGCAATCACGCACTAAAACAACCTTGGATAATGCCCTTTAAAAGGCGCCAAAAATCAGAAAACAGGTATAAAAGTATTTGGCTGCGATAGAATACAGGAAAAAACAAAAAAACGAACTAACTGATGATTCTAAGCTCTAGGATTAGAACCTCTTGCGCTTTTTGAAGCACTCGCGGCAGTATACTGGCCTGTCAGTTGCCGGTTTGAATGGCACTTCTGACTCGGCACCGCAATCTGAGCAGGTAATCTTGTGCATCTCCCTAGGAGCTGCATCACCCTCTGGTGCGAAACCCATTTTCTTATTCACCCGTTGTATTCCTTATACCTAAAAACTCTTGGTATATGAAGTTAATTCGTGTATGACGCTTTATAAAGCTTTGCCATTCAGGCAAGAAAACAAAAGAAAAAATAAAATAAATCAGCCGCTTATTTCCGGCCGTGCGCAGGGCAGGAATACATTCCCTTGCACTTTACCATCTTGCCAATCATAAGGACAAGCAGGCCCAGTGCGTACCACATCGCAATCTTCATCCAGTCAATGCTTCCAGCCCACTGCATCTGAAGCCCCTTTACAAAGGACCAGACACCAAGAGCCATGATGATAACACCTATGACCAGCCATACAAAGCTGCCTGGTGTGCACTTGCATACTTCTTTTGCCATAACGACATCACCTCGAGAATAAGCAGGATTATCAGGTATATAAATATTGTCATAAGATTTATAATATCCTATTGTCTACCTTGCCACTTCGTCGGTTTGAGGTGAGTGACAATGTACAGATCAAGAAGAAAGATAGAAGAATCTGACGCGCACGTGATGCAGTTCCGCCGTGTTGTTAATGGCTGGGAAAAGACATATGACCCAGAACAATCCGGGCTGCAGAGGTATGAATTGTGGGAAGACCTCAAAGACGCAGGAAAAATGATGATAAAGGCAGGAATCCCTGTAAGAGACATCGTCGATATTCTTGACGGAATCCAGGCAAAATCAAACGAACAATTCCCATTATTCGTAAACTGCCTTGTGCAAAAGGTGTTTGAGGCGCCAATGAAAAAAGGCGGTCCTGATGCATACCACGTTGCGATAGACCAGTGCATGGCATTCGCAAGGACAGCAAATTCAATGTACACAGGGCAGATTGACGAGAAAAACCTTGAAAAGCTTGCGCTAACTGCCTCAAAAGGCAAGTTTGAAGCGCCAAACCACTCTGAGTTCGAAAGGCTAATGCAGGAAGTAATGCGGGGGCGCAACACGCATTATGACCTCAAGAAAAAAGAAATACATAGCAGCTCGTCCAATGGGACCATTTACCGGGGAGTGGGCGCGCAGAACCCTGGCTGGAAAGCGGGCAAACAAACAAAGGTAATTAGCTGAATTAACCTAATTTTGGCATTGTTTTCTGAAGAAACGCCAAAGCCAGCCCGCAGGGGTATTGTCGTCCTTGCCGCTACTACATAACCTTTAAATTGACCTTGCCCCTTTTAATCATTTATAAGTAATTACTAAATTCAACCCCAAGGGGGCGGGAGAATAATGATAGGGCCTGAAACACAAAAAACAAGCGCAAAAGGGCCCAAATACCGGCCGCAGTACATCGCAGACCCTGATTCCCTCATAGTCAGGCACGGCGACTTTGAAAATCAGGAAGTTCTCAAAAACAAGGCGCTTTTGCACCTGCGCGTCGCAATAAAAGGGCAGGACAATGCCCTTGAAGCAATCGCCCAGGCCGCGTGCCTGCACTGCAATCCTGCAGAACAATCAGGGCGAAAATACGTGCTCGCAGGACCCTCAAGTTCTGGAAAGAAATACGCTGTTGCAAAGGCAGCATCAGCGCTTTACCTGCCAATCGCGATTGTTTCCTGCGGGGAACTGGATGGGGCGGATTCTGTTAAAACCGCCCTTGAGGAAGCCATTGCCTCAATGCTGATGGATGCAAGGGCAAAATATGTCAATTTCAGGCTGGTTTATGACGACCTTGAAGAGTATAAAAATGCAAGGCAGGCGCTTTACCGCAGAAAAGAGCTACAGATGCGCCACGACGACCTGTCCGAGGACGAACTGGCACACTTCAAGGAAATCACATCGTGCGTTGAGGACGCGTGCATTGATTACGCACAAAAACAGGGAATAATCATACTTGATGAGATTGACAGGCTGGCAAACAAAAAAGGTGAGCAGGAAGCGCTCGCACAGCAGATTGGAAAAATTTCTGCAAAGCTGAGGGACGATTACTCAGACACTGACAAAACTGTTGGTTTCAATGCATCAAGAAACATGATTGTGATGACAGGAGAGTTCGCGGGCATTGAGAAAACCCTGGACAAAATTGCAGGCGCAGGAATAAATCCCCTGCTTCTCGCAAACGCGCAGGTTATTGCATTCAACACACTTTCAAGCCAGGCTTACTTTGACATAATGCGGGAGCAAATAGTGTGGCTCCACGGGCAGATGAACAACAAGGAGCTCCACCCTGAGCTGGAGGCCTGCGGCAGGATTGACTTCGCGCCGGATTGCAGCGCATTCCTCGCGTCCATAGCTGAAAAACAGGCAATCGGGGCAAGGGGCGCGCACAAGACTGCGGGCGATTTCCTGAAAGCATTCAAGGCATACGCGCAAAGCCAGCCAGTGAAAAGCGCGGTGGCGACAATCACCCCGCAAATAATCGCCGCATCGCTGTCAACAGACCAGTCATACTCTCATTGTTTCAATCAAAATGGGGACAATGGATAAACCATGGAGGTAATGAACATGCAAAGTTACTCAAGGGAACAGTTGGGAAAAATACCTGTAATTGAGATTGGGGTTATTGACAGAAACAACGACAATGTCTGCATCAGGGAAGTCCTGAGGAGCGAGGTGGACAAGACAAAAGTGCTGACTTACACAATAGAGCAGGCCGTGGAACACGCCATAGCAAACTTTAACAACCTTGACCCTGAAGCAAAGATGGCTGGCGGCAGGATAGCCAAAACAGTAAAAGATGAAGGTGAAAACCTCTGCTACTCAATTAATGGGAAGCTGGTCACGTCAGTGCCGCTTGAAGGGCTTGATCTGAGCGAAAAGGACAGGGAAAGGTTTGCAGGAAGCCCAACAAGCGTTATTAATGACGAACGGTTCCTTGAACCTGACCTCAGCATGGACGGAAAGAAAATACTCAGGTGCGAAATACACGTGGGCAACATAAATGACTTCATCCAGGGCGCCGCACAATACCGCATCGGGCAAAACCGCATGTTCAGAAACCCTGCAGAATACCGAGCATGAGGCTTGGGCTGAAAAAATGTCTTCACCGCACTTATGCGCCTTGGCAAGGGAGAAAACAATCCTCGTGGTAGATGACGCAATACACGAATTGGGCGGCAAAGGCATGCCGCAGGACATCCTCCTCTCAATACGGGGCATCACAACAGGATTTGCGCCGTCATTGAGCCTTGTTGACGCTGAAAACCTTCAGCTTGCAGACAGGATGGAAGAGGCGCTTGAGAGCAAAAAGGCAGAGCTTTTGTATGAGGAGGAAAAGCTCGGCAGGGATTTCAAAAGCCTTAAAACGCCGTTCCACAACAATGAGTACCTCGCGTTCATAAACACGTTTATTGACCTCTGGCGCTACCAAGAGGACAACAAAACCCATTCTGATGAGGAGCTGGCATACAAAAAAACCGCACAAAACCCTGTTGATGCAAGCTTCCACGCGAAAGGTGCAAAACAAAAAACCTCTGCGTTCACATCGCTGATAAGATCGCTTCCAATGCGCTGCGACATGCGCCTGATTATACGCGAACTTTGCTATTGCCCGGTTCCGGACGCAAAGGCAGATGCGGGGAGCCAGTTCCTGGACATAATGGGGAAGAAACACCAAATCAAGTTTGACCAGACACTGGATGAGCTTGAGGAAAAATACACAACTGCGCTTGAAGACAGCATCGAAGCAAGGTGCGATGCAGAGCTTGACGCCTGGCACGAGCACATAATGCGCGAGTGGGCAAGAAAGGGCGACCTGGAGAAACAGGTGAACAAGATGCGCAAGTACGAAGAAGTCGGCTACCTGTTTGACGGAAAAGACTACTACATCTGGATGCATGTCCCGCAACTTGAGACTGAATCAGCGCTTAAGAAGGAAAAATACCTTTTCCCAAGCTGCAAGATAGGCCTCAGGCTTGTAAAACACGGAAACAAGATTGATTTTGACAGGAACGCAGATACAGGGGGGATACGCGTGCTTGAGGCGCAGTCTGTTGCCAATGGCATTGAAACAGGGCAGATGCAGAGCATGAAGCAAAAAGAATACCATTTTCCAAGCGCGACAATGACCGCTTCAAATGATTACACATACATATGCATAAGCCCAGAGGGCAGCAGGGTGTACTTGCATTTTGAGCCAAAACCAAACCGCTCGGTTTTTTTCTGCATGAAAAAGCTCCTAAAACAGGCAGAAAGCGCAATGCGGCGCGGCTATGATGAAACAAACAAGAGTATGAAAGTGTTCCACCCAATCTGCAACACCTGCAATACAGAGTATTTTGCAAATTTCAGGATGAATTCCGGGGCAAAAAAACCAGGTGCACAATGACTCGCATAAAAAACATTCATGATTCAAAAGAAAAAATACCAATCGCAGCATCTGCGCTTGAAAAACTGCTTAAAACCGCAGAGCTTATGGAAGACTGCGAGTTCAGGGCGGTCTGCATAACCGGCATCAAGGACGGGATAATCCGTGACCTGTACATCCCAAAGCAAACTGCAAGGGAAGTGCAGGTGCAATCAGACGGAATAAGCTGGGTGATGGACGGCGCTGTCCTGAAAAGCATCAAAAAGCTCACTGTCCTGGGGGTAGCTCACGGCCATGGGCGGTGTTACCCTGAACATTCCGCCACAGACCATGACAACTTCAACAAGGTTCTGGAAGAATGGTGCGGAAACAATGTTCACAGGGACTGCAATGCATCAGGGCTCCAGAACGCGAGGATGATCACAGAAAACAATTCAACAATTCTGCACGCAGGCCAAGATGTGGGCTTCAAAATTGAACTGCCCAATGACAAGTTCAGCCAAAAGGAAATTGACAAACTAATGGAGTATGCAAAAATCGGGGCGCACAGGCGCACAATCAGCCAGGTCTCAAGCATTGTTGTCAACAGGAAATGCCGCGAAATACACGGCATCAAGAGGTTCAGGGAGGAATATTATTTTGCGCTTCCCAAAGAAAACCGGGCTTTCCCAATCACTGACGAGAGAATTGCGAATTTCACAGAAGAACAGAAGGATGCAGGATGGGAATACTGCTATACAGTCCACGCTGCTGTCGAGCCTGTTGATGTTGATGCACCCGCATGGGACGTGGATGCCCTTATCGGGGAGCTTAAGGATAAAATAACAGTAAAAGCCGCGTGCCTGCCAAAGATCTTCAGAAAGAACAAGCAGTCATTAATCACGAGGTTTTTTGGCAGAGAGCCTGCTCAGGAAATTAAAGAGATTGAACCGGAGATTGAACCGCCCAAAAATGCAGTTGACCTGGTCAAAGCAACAGAGACAGTCCTGGAATACCTTGGCTCGAATGGCAAATATGCAATGGACCTCAGTGCATTGTTCTCAGCAACCGCTGAAAACAGCCAACAGCCCTGCAGAATTCAGATTTTTGAGTCAGCGATTGAACAATTCATTTCAGGGCATACAATTCCTGCAGAACCCGCGCAAAAACCGGCATCGGAAACAGCGCAGGAAATAACAGGCGCGAAAACAACATTGGAAACAAGAACTGAAACAACCGCGCCGGGCATAATATGCGAGAGGGAAATGCCAGACCCTGCCTGCGCTGCGCCAACAGGGATAAATGCAGATGCCGCTCCTGATACCAGCGCCAAAACAGCGGAATACTCCTGCCTCAGCCAAAAACAAATCGCTGATAAGATGTACAGGCAGGTATTGGAACACTACACCCGAGCTTTTGACTCGCAGGATTATGCAAAATTAAAGCGCAATCTTGCCTCAATTAAGGGCTGGTTTGAACAAATGAAAGGAGCGCAGTGCCTGAAGCAAGAGCACCAGAGGGGGCTTGAGGCAATGATCGGGCAGAAAGAAAACCAGGTGGGAACAATGCGGACTGTTATTGAGCGCGAGGCAACCGGCAGGTACGACCACATCAGGATTGAGTGCGAAAACATCAGCAGTTACGCATATGACCCTGACAAGACTGCAGATACGTGCAGGAGCCTGCTTGAAATCAGCCGCAAATTTGACATGATTGGAATGGAAGACAAAGCAGGGGAAGTTTTAGACCTTATTGCGAGAATTAATCCGATAAATCACAATGACAGGCAATATCGATTATGACAGGCAGCACAGGTTGTGGGGCGAAGCAGGACAAGGTCTTCTTGCAGATTCAAGGCTGGTAATTGTTGGCGCAGACAGGCTTGCTGTTGAATGCGCAAAAACCGCGGCAATCCTTGGTGTTGGAAACATCTGCATTATCGGAAAATCAAAAAGCAGGGGTGAAAAATTCCTTGACATCCCTATTGATGGCCCTGCGGTTAAAGCGCTTGAACAGCTTATCCCCCTGCATTTGAATACTGAATGCAGTGTTGCAGGATTTGACGCGCCCATTTCAAGGACGCTTTTCAACCTCTGCGGCAGCGCTGACGCGGTAATTGACGCGTCAAACAGCCCTGAATCACAGGCATTGTGCTATGACTTGTGCAATGACCTGCACATCCCTGTTCTTCTCACAGGGGTTGCGGACAGCATTCAGGGCGCAATGTCATATTATGCGCCAATGAATCTCCAGAGATATGATGAAAGCATGTTCAAGGTATGCCTGCCCGGATTTGAGGGGCTTTCACAGGGCACAATAATCAGCAATATCCTTGCTGGAATGCTGGTTGAGGAATACCGGAAAAGCCTTTTCTTAAGGCACTCAAGGCGTTTTCAAAATGTCAGAATCGCGCTTCCAGGCGGCGAGATAAGAAATAAGGAAGGGGAATACATCACATACCTCAACAAGTTTCTTGAAGGCACAAAAATGCTGCAAAAAGACCTTGAGTACAGCATTAACGGCCACACTGACAGAAAGATTGTTCCTGAAAGCCACTCTGAAACTGAGAACGGGCTTGAGGAAAGCAGGATTCTTCTGCTTGGATTTGGGGCGATTGGAAACACGCTCGCAGACATAGTTGCAAGGCTTGGCCCTGCGCATATTGACATTGTGGACATTGATGTTTTTGACAGGACAAACCTGAACAGGCAGCCTCTTGCATACGATGGCGTCGGCAGGCGCAAGGCGTTTGTGGGTGCTGAAAAAATCAACAAAATCGCAGGTAAAAACATCGCTGTGCCCATAATCGGATTTGTCGGTGAGGAAATTACCGACGAACAGCTGAAAAAGAAAGGGATTACGCGGGAAGACGTCACCCTGCTTGACAGGAAATGGTTTGAGAAAAACAGGGCAAATTATGACCAGGTTTTCGGATGCTTTGACAATTTTGCCGCAAGGCTTGCGATGACAAAATACGCCACAGAATTCAGGCTTAAGTACATTGACGGCGGGTCTGGCGGAGGCAAGCCAAACCAGTGCCTCGCATCAATTTATGTGCCAGGAACAACCAACTGCATGGGATGCAGGAAGTATATCCCCATCACTGACGACAATTTCAGGGTTTCACAAAGCGTATTTTCAGCCCAAGCTGAAAAAAGGCGCAAACTGGTTGATAAAAACCGGGCTGAATATGCTGGCGTTGTTTCAATGGAAGGCACCAGCTGCGGGGCAGAATGGGTTGACGGAAGCATTTACATGAGCGACAAGATTGCCGCAGGATTTATGGCAGGGGAAGCGCGCAAAATCCGCAACAGCTCAATCGGCAGGCCTGTTGACGAAATCCAGTACAGCGCGGATGAGGGGGGCGAAATAGCACTGCATGCGCGGCCATTAAAGTGCAAGTGCGGTGAGAAAAATGCAGGATAGCACAGTCCAAAATGTCGCAAGGGTGATTCATAGCGAGTCATTGCCGGAAAAAATCAAGCAGTCCCTGCGCACTTCAATTGAAAAACAAAAAGGAAAACGGGCGTATTTGGTGCTGGACAGGGAAAGGATAGCGCAGATTGAGGATGCTGCTGAAAAAAAGGTCCGCTCGGGATACTGGCGCGCGATTGAGAAAAGAGACCACATTCTGAACATACCGCACATAAAGGAAAATCTGGCAATTACCCTGCTTACGGACTATTTCATCAGCGCGATTGATCTCGGCGAGCTCGCGGCAGGCATAAAGGTTGTGCCGGCGATTGGAACAGTCATTGCCTGCATTGAAAAAAAAGACAGAAAACCGCTTTTCATTGAAAAGGGCAGGCAGAAACAGCTCAATAAAATGAAGCTGGTTGACCTGATACTTAGGACCTGCGTTGATTTCTCAAAACAGCCGAGAAATCAGGACAGGTTTTATGCGTACAAACCGGTCAAGGAGGATGCGGTGATTGCGGCAAAATTGTTTGCCGACTCTTTCAAGAACGAGGAAATAAAACGCCTTCTTGGGTTTGCCAGGACAACAAACCAGCTCACCAGGCTGAAGGCAATTGATTCTGAGTACGGCAATATCCATAACTTGGGCGAACTGACACCTGTCGCGAGATATGTCAGGAATTACGAGCTTAACGGCACGCCTTCAGGCAGCCAAATTGCAATCGCGAAGAAAATACGCCGGCAGATCAAGGATTTCGGCAGCCAGTACGCAGAGTTTAAAGAAAAAATGGACCAGATTAGGCAGTTTTTAGGCAAAATCGCAGATATTGACACAAAGGAAAAAGCAGACCAGCAGCCTGCGGTTTTTGGCGCCCTTGAAAAAATCGCAAAAAAAGTTGAAGACCCCCATCTGGACGATGAAATACTGAAATCAAGGGAAGCGCTCCAGAAAAGCATTGCAGATTACATTGTTCAGGCAAAGAAGAACACTGACCAGCTGGCTGCAGACGCAGTTACACTGAGGCATGTCAACTGGCTCCTGGGCGACTGTTTTGCACCCAAAGAAAACACCCTTCCTGAACAGCAGGTTTCTGTTTTCGAAAACTGCTGCGAGGCAATAGCCACAGTCTACACGCGGTTCAATAAAATGCCGAAGGACCGTGCAATTGACCAAGGGCGAAAAGATGTGCGCGGCATGTGGGCGCAGGCAGTCATAACAAGAAGTAAGCAGCAAAAAGCAGGCGTTTCGGCATTGATTGAGCTTGTAACACCGTTCAGGAACCGCGCAAGGGAAAATGCCTGCGAAACCGTGCGCGACAAGGAGGCATTGCTTGATGACCTTGCCCAATTGAAGCGGTTCAAGGGGCTGATTGGGCGCGTTGATGAGGAGGAGACAAGGGCCTGCGCGCTGTCAATTGCAATTGCAAACAGGAAGATTGGCGATTTTGACGCTGAACTTGCAGAACTGGGCACGCACCTGGAAAAGGCAAAACAGCTGCCTTTCAGTATTGCCGACTCTGTGAAAGCAAGCCCTGACATTGAGTTTGTGAAAGTATACAAAACCGCGGTTGCAGACTCTGAAAAGCTTGAGAAAAAAGTCCAAAAGCATTCCAGAGACGACGGACTGCTTGCAATTATTGCCCCTGCGAGGGATTCCCTTGCAATCGCAAGGGAAATTCTCTCTGAACGCAGGGAAAAAGCTGAGCAAATGGCTTTGACAGAGATACAGGATTTGGAGAAATACGCTGCGGAAACAAAAATAACAACAATCAGCGCACACCAGCAGTCACGCGCAGTGGAAGCGCGCGCAGAGGGCTTGTTAAGTGCAGTGGCTGAGCTTTTCCCAGCGCTTGTTAACTCCGCAATGAAAGCAAGAGCTGATGTGAAAGTGACAAGTGCAAAATATTTTGGAGTCAAAAAGCAAAGGTTTGATGAAATCAACAGGCTGTGTGAAGATTCAAGTGCGTTCTTGGGCCAGATTGTGTCTTATTTCAACCCCCCAAAATACAACCCTGTAAAAATCCGCGAATTAAAGGCAAAGCTGGATGAAATTGCAGCGCGCAGGACTGAAATCCACAAGTACGGCGAGGATGAAGCCCTCAAGGAGGACATTGCGCGCGCTGACCTTAAATGCGGCGACCTGGACAGGCTGCTTTCACCGCTTGCGAATACCAAGATGATGGGCTATTCCTATAAAATGAAAGCGCTTGCACCTAAAATAGATGAAGTGATTAAAAAATCATGGAAGCAGGCCCATGAAATCAAGCCATTGCAGGATACGCTTAAAGAGGTTCAGGTGGGGCTTGAAACTCTTCTCATTCTGGAAAAACCGAATGATGAAATCCTGAACAGCACAGTCAAAGATTACCTGTTCAAGATTGCCACGCATAAAATAAACAGCTTCAGGGAATGTGAAAGGGCAAGCATAAAAACGGCAGAATATGCAAGCCAGCTCAGCATAAATAAGTGGAGCCAGCGGGAGTTGGCGCAAAAAGAAGTTGAGGAAATTGATTCATGGCTTCCTGCGCACGCGTATCTGGCACAAAGCGATGCAGAAGGAAGCAAGAAAGACAGGGACAAGGTAGCCGAAGAAATCAGGAAATATGATGCTGGTCTCAAGGAGAGGGTGGAAAATCTGAACGGTGCTGTAAAATCAGCAGTTATTCTTCTGCAGGCTGCGGAAAAGCTGAATGCAGCGCCTGAAAACACTGCTTCGCCTGCAGAGCTGAAAAATCTCACTGGCGGCGCAGACGAAGCCGCACAGCTTCACTCACAATTCCAGGCATACCTTGAGGATGACCACAAAAAAATCCACGGGGTACTTCAGCAGCTGAAATATTATGACCATGCGCTGCAGGATTCATTGAAAGATATTTCCGACAGGGAAGTTGGATTCATTAGAAAAGAAGCGTCTGGACTTACGGATGCAATTGGTGCTACCCAGCGGAGCACCCTGCAGGAAATCCGCAAGCTTGAACCATTGGATAATACTGCAGACCTGTTTAGCAAGAGATATCAAGAGCTTAAAGAGTCAGGGATTTTCAAATACATCCACAATGAGAAAGCCTCAATTACAGATGATGCAGTTGCAGTGTGCCTGAGTGACATCAAGCGTGCTATGAATAACATCAAAGCTAAATACAATAGAACCCGCGAAATTAACATGCGGCTTCTGAATGCAAAATACATCCATCTCAATACCTGCGAGAGCAAACTTCCTGCAAAGGCAGAGTTGGGCTATTTGACTGCCCGCACAGAATCAGAAAAAATAGCAGCGCAGCGCGGGGAACCAGCACTGGCAGAACACCTTGCAGAATATCTCAAACATCAGATAAGCCCTTTTGTTGAGTTTTTAAACACAACCAGGGCGCTTGATACAGAAACAACCGGTTTCTGGCGCGATGACGGACTTAAGGAGCACCCGCTAAGGGTCAAGATTGCCGAGTGCGAAGCAAAAGCAAAAAGCGGGCTGGAAAAACTGCACAGCGGCTTAACAGACCAGCTGAATGAAGTCGAAATGCTGTTTATGCTTTTTGACAAAGACACCACAGACGGGGTTGAAAAATTCAAGATGAATGCAAAATACCCTGAAGCTGCAAAAACCGCGTACAAAATACTCGACGGAATCAACGGAATGGGCTTTAATTCAGAAGTGCGGATAAAGTTCGCTGACAGCCTGGTGGCAGCTGCTGAAAAGGCAGCTGACGAATACCCCAGAATCTACACCAGCAGGTCAGTCGCCCTCTCGGGCCTGCAGAACAGGTTTACCCAGATAAATCCCGCTGTTGACAGGAATGCCCTGTCAAGCCTGAAGCTTGAAAAGTTCAGTGGCGACACTGAAGAGTACATTAAAACAATGGACTTGTACTGGCAAAGCGCTGATGACTGGAGGCGGGACTCAAAATTAGTGCCTGAATTCAAGTCGCTTGACGCAGTACAGGAGGAAAAGACTGCAGGCTTGAAGTTTGCGTACCAGACAATATACAATGAACTCAAGACAAAGATTGCACAAAAGAGTGATGAGCTCGATAAAATGAGGAAAAAACCAGTTTGGACAACAGGCATACTCGAACTTATGGGTGACAAGCTGTTCAGAATCCGCAGGCACGAAAAAGAAATTGCAGAATACGAAAAGCTCAACTTAGACGCAAGAAGAATCTATGACGCGCTGCAAAAAAGCAGGGACAAGCCAAAGCTTGACCAGCCAAAAGCAGGCTCATAATTCTTTTGCTTTCTTCTGCAGGAATTTCGCAATATCATCCTTCCAGTAAGAAGGAACGCTCTTTGCGAACTGCTTGAACCAGATTATTGTTTCCTGCCTTAATTCTGCCTTGTCGCCTTCGATTAGCTTGTAAATGTCATAGCGTATCTGCGGGTCAAGGCGTGTTTTCCTTGCGCCCTGGTTGAACTGCTCAAACAACTGCTTTTTGAGCTGCTCATCTGCCTCATCATGCTTTGTTTCCTCATCCTTCCAGTATTCATTGTATGAGAATTCAGGCGGCTTGATTTCTTCAAGCGCTTCAAAAACAAAGTTCTTAAGCTCTTCCGGCCATGTTTTTTCTATTTCCTTCCTGTATTTTGTCATTGCGCTGAGAAATCTCGGGTCAATGTTCTTTCTTTCACCGTCGATGATTCGCACAAGCTCTGCTTTTGCAAAGTTCGGGACTCTTTTGAGGTTCCACGCCAGCTTTTTGAGGCGTTCTTTTGTCTCATCGCGCTCGCCTTGCGCCTTTTGGACATATTTCAAAGCGTCAACAACCTCTGGATTTTTGCCGCCAATCTTTGCAAGGATCATTTCGTGCATTCTTCGCAGGAATTCGTGCTTGTCCTCTATCTTCAGGATGTCCATGTAGCCCTGCAGTGCGAGGTTGAATGAGAATGGCGAGGGAATCTGGGTTTCAATCTCCACAATCCTGATGTCATTGTCCTCAATCATCTTCAGGACTTTCTTTGTGTTTTCAATGTCCATCAAATCCTCAAGGCATTCCCTTTTTGCCTCCTTGAGAATGCTGAAATTAGGGTTAATCCTCTTTAATGCTGACATCAAAATCATAGAGCTGACCTGCTGCCTTCCGACGCGCTTCTGGTGGCCGAGATAATTGCGGAGAATCATTAACGAGCGGGTTGCGCAGTGCCTGAATCTTCGCTTGTAAACCTCGCTTTTTTCAATCGCTGCATTCATGACCATGCTGAGCTTGTCTGCCTTTATCATCTTCAACGCGGCAACAGCGCTGATTTTCCTGTCGCCATTGATGTAAAACCCATTGTCGCTGATTCCAAGCTCAACATCCTTGTGCTCTGTCTTTGAAATCGCGAACGCAACAGCCCTTGAAAGGCAGTCATTTACCCGCCTGCCGAACAATGTGTGGAAAATTATCTTTTTGTCGCGCTCGTCATTGTAATATTCCACGAGGATAGTTTTGTCATTTGGCATTTTTTTGACATAGTCGTACTGCTCCTTGAAGTATTCATAAACCGCTTCTCCTGCGCGCGTGTCAACATAGAGGTATTTGTTGATGAAAGCAAGTATTTCCTCGCGCTTGAGCTTGTTTGTGAACTTCTCAAGCATCAGTCTCCTGAACTTTCCGATTTCCATGGCAAGGTCAAAGCTTAACGGCAACATTTCAGAAACCCAGCTCGGCACTGTTGGCGGGCGCGTTGTCGATGCTGAGACCTGCGCGACCATTCCCCTTGAGAACTTGAACTGATAAGTGTCTCCGCCAAGCACAAAAACATCGCCGGGCTTGAGCTTTTCAAGGAATCCCTCGTCAAGCTTGCCAATTGTCTGCTCCCCAACCTTGACTGTGATGAATGACTCGTCGGGAATTGTTCCGACATTTGTCATGTAAATGACACGGCCCATTTTGCCGCGCCTGCCTATTTTGCCCTCTTTTCTCCAGATTTTTGCGAAAATATAGCGCTCTTCAAGGTCTGTGAATGTGCCTGCGAGGTATTCCAGGATTTCATTGTAGTCTGTCCAGGTGAGATTTTTGTAGCAATAGCTCTTTTTTATGGTTTTGAAGAGCTCTTTTTCATCCCACACCTGCTCAATTGCCATTCCGTCTATTTGCTGTGCGAGAACGTCCAATGCATTTGTCGGAATGTGAAGCCTGTCAATCTTCTTTTCAACAGCGGATTTCAGCAAAACAGAGCATTCAACCAAATCATCGCGGTCCATGACAATCATTCTTCCTTTTACTTTTTCGTGGAGCCTGTGGCCTGCGCGTCCTGCGCGCTGGAGGAACCTTGCGACTGATTTTGGAGAGCCAAGGCAGATAACAAGGTCAATAAAGCCAATGTCAATGCCCAATTCCAGGCTTGTACTGCAGACAACACACTTTAATTCGCCCTTTCTTAACCTGTCTTCAAGCCTGTGCCTGTGCTCCTTGCTCAATGAGCCGTGGTGTGCGCCAATATTGTCGCTGTAATTCTTTGGGAACTTGTGCTTTAAGTGGTCAACAACGCGCTCTGTTGCTGCCCTTGTGTTTGTGAAAATCAATGTTGTCTTGTGCTGCTGGACTAATTCATCAATTAATTTGTACATTGCGTGGTGCATTGACGCGTGGTCTGTGTCAACAAGGTCAGAGACAGGGCTCATCACCTGCAAATCCATCTGCTTGAGGAACTGCACGTCAACAATTTTGCAGGTTCTTTCCTGCCCGACGAGGAAATTGGCAACATCTTCCAATGGGGCAACTGTTGCTGAGAGCCCGACTCTGCACATTGCAGGGCTCAGGTATTGCAAACGCTCCATGCTAAGGCTCAAATGGACTCCTCTTTTGTTTTCTGCCAGAGCGTGGATTTCGTCAATAATGCACCAGTCAACTGCCTTGAGGTTTTCCCTGAACTTTTCAGAGCTCATCAGGATTGCAAGTGATTCCGGGGTTGTGATTAGGATGTGAGGGATTTTCTTGAGCATTTTCTGGCGCTCATAAGCCGTTGTGTCACCTGTGCGCACTCCGACGCGGATGCCGAGCTCTTTTCCTGCGAGCTTTTCAATTTCCTGCAATGGCTCAACAAGGTTTTTCTGAATGTCATTGTTGAGCGCTTTAAGCGGGCTGATGTAAACGCAGTACACCTTGTTCTGCAAAATTCCTTTTTCTGCAGAGTCAACAAGCTCGTTCAGGATGCTCAAAAAGCCGGTTAAGGTCTTTGTTGCGCCTGTTGGCGCTGAAACAAGTATGTTTTCGCGCTGGTGGATTGGAACAACACCGTGAAGTTGGGGCAAAGAGAACTTTTCAAAGCGGGAAAAGAACCATTTCTTGATAACAGGATTCAAAATATGTTCAACTAATTCTGCCTCAAACGGCTTTTCCTGCAGTGATATTAGGTTATTTTCTTTCATATTGAAAATAATTATTTGTGACCTTGATACAAGCTAAGTATAATAGACGAGAACAAGTAATAGGATATCTGGGGGCTTATATAATTTGTGACTCTGAGATTTAGGTGACCAGTGGCTTTATGCCAAAGTTTGATTGCACGTGCAAATGTTATACGGGCCGCCTGGAGCTGTATTGTCCTTTTGCGCAAAAGTAGTGTCTGTCGGACATTTGCATGCAGCAGGCGTTATAACTCCTGAGACGCCAATGCCCCCTGCTGCTGTGCGGCAGCAGTTGCCTGTGTCGCACGATGTGACAGGGCACTTCGGCTTGCAGCCTGCAATAAGAAGAGCGCAAAGCACCAGAATCAGAAGCACGAGTTTTAAGTTCATATTCTCAAGCATTATTTTAGCGTATATAAATGTACTTACGCCCTGAAATAAACTTCAACAAAGCGCTTGAGGCAGAGCCAGAATGAGTTCCTGTGCTCTGCATGGTGGCCGTGCTCTGGAAGGGCTTGGGTGAATGTGGCAAGGTTTATTTTGTGCCTTGCGAAGAAATCGTCAATCTTCTTCAGCTTTTTCAGCTTGAGAAGGTCTTCGTCGCGGATATTGCACACAGTCGGATTGTGGCCGAACTGCATTTTAACCTGGTATCTTGAGCGCGAATAGCTGGCATAAAGCGGAAGGGGCCTGTCTGCGAAAAGCCCTTTCTTGGCCAGCTGGTAAACATCGCCGTGAACCCTCATTTCCTGAGTGATAAAATCAGGCATAGAAGTGTCATTGCCAACCAATTTCCAAGAGTATTTTGCCATTCACTCATCACTGCTTTTCTGTAGTTTTCCTCGAAGTACCGAAGTACGAGAGGTGTCCGCCAAGGAGCAAAGCGACTTGGCGGCATCCCCTGCAACACTGTGGTCCCAGGCTTCCAGTCACAAGCCTAAAGGACGGGTTTATAAATTTTCTGGATTACAAAACAGCATTAGCGCCAAACGCAAGAACAATGCTGAGAATAAGTGTTATTGCGTAAACTGCCTTGTTCCACGCAAGCACTTTGCTGCCGTCTATTCCTGGGAAAGGGAGCAGGTTAAAGAAGCCAAGCCAGAAGTTGATAAACATGCCATAAGTGCCAAGAGGCTTTAGTTCAGAGGGCAGGATAAAAGTAAGGGCTGCAAATGCAACGCCCAGCACGATATTTGTGAGCGGTCCTGCAAGCGAGATAATGCCGTTCTTTCTTGTCGTGATGTGGTTTGTTATGTAAACACCACCTGGAGCTGCGAAAATAAAGCCCATAAAGCTGAACAAGAGCATCAATCCGAGCATTAAATCATTAGCCCTGAATTCTGCCCAGCAATGATACTTCTGGGCAACATACTTGTGCATTAATTCGTGCCCGATAAAACCTATTCCTGCGGTTACTGCTGATAAAATCACGGCAATCCCGAACTTTGCGTCAAGGCTGAACCCTGAAAAAGCAATGGCAAAGGCAATGCTGACAAGAATCCACGCCCTGAAAAGGTGCTGAATCTCTATTTTTGAAAATTTCATATTGCCCTTGAAACTTTATACTCACGCACGGCAGAAACATTCTCCGTGCAGTTAGGTGTGTTTTGCACCTCAATACCCATAAGCAATGACTCAGCCTCGTCCATAAACTTTTTGACAAGCAAATCAATGCCGCAACTGTGCGCAATGATGTCGCTGCTGGGCAGAATCCTTGCCAGAACAGGATTGCAAATTCTGCTTTTCAGCGAGTCATTAACCGGCTTGAGCCAGTACCCGTGCTTTAACGCGCGCATATTGACATAATACTCATCCCCAGTTTCATCGCAAAAACAAACAGTATTATGGCCTTTCTTGCAGCTCTTCTGATTGCACGCGACGACAAAATAAGGGTAATTCTTACGCATTCCCCTGAAAACATGGTCCCTGTCAAAAACAACAAAAGAGCCCTCTGCACTTGGCGGAAAATACTGGTTGAACTTGTAAATACTCACATCTGAAGAGTCATTTGCATATAAAAGCAGGGCAAGGTTCTTTGCATAGAAAACAAGGCTGTCTGTGATTTTGACAACGCGCTCATCAATCCTGCGTCTGCCGTCTGAATCCTTTGCTGAATGACTGAAATTCCTTTCAGAATGGAGCGGGTTATACTGCCTTCGCGTTCCGTTATGCGCTCTGTTGTTTCGGCTCATGCCTTTGTAAGCCCCTCAACCTTGTCGTCAACAAGAAGGGTGTTTTCGTGCACTGCAACCATGCCCTTGTTCTTTTCAACAAGCGGCGGATAAGGATGCAAACAGCCTGCGAGGTTAAGCTCCCTTATTGCGAGGTTTGCCTTTCCCTGCCCGAATGTCTTTGCCAGCCATCTTGTGGCAAATGGCAGCCCGTCATACGCCTCT
>CAYGVI010000001.1:0-198417 GCA_964353335.1 uncultured Methanosarcinales archaeon | reverse complement strand
CAGCCTATTCAACGTTTATGGACTGCTGCGCTGACAGCAATACATTGACAGAGTCTTTCTGCAAGGGAAACACAGGACCTCTCTCAATCCAGATAAACTGCAAGACCGGCTGCAAGGATGGTGTGTGTATTAAGGCGCCTGCAGTTCTTTCCTGCACAGACATTAAGATGGTGTGGACAATAGGAAGGCGCGAGCCTTACACATACGCAGCTGACGCTTGCGCAAGCTACAGGTGCCTGAACGGAAATGAAATCAGCGCTGTGTGTTACAATGCAGCTGACTGTCCTGCGGCTTGCACAGGAGGCACTTGCGTTTCAATTACAGAGATGAAGAAGAAATGCCCTGCGTCCAAGTGCACTGACTCTGACGGCGGGCAAAATATTTTTGTGGCAGGCAATGCAAACACGCCTTTGGTTGGGACAATAGACAACTGTGATTTCACACAGAATGTCCGCGGAATCTTGCGTGAGGCAGTCTGCGCTAAAGACGGGACTCCGACGCATGTTTCAGTCACCTGCCCTGCAAGAACGCCCTATTGCAGGGATGCGATATGCACAAGTGACGGTTCTGCTGTTTGCACTGATACAGACGGCGACAACATAAACACAAAGGGAACAATAAAGGAAAGAAGGTATTCCCCTGCAGTTGAGGCTACTGACTATTGCGAGGATTTGACTACTTTGCAGCTGTCAAACCCGTGCTCAGGCGCCAACTGCGGTGTGCGCGAGTTCACATGCCAAACACCATACCAAACGACAACATACCAGGATGTTCCATGTCCGCTGGGTTGCAAGGACGGCGCGTGCGTTTCAGCACCTGCATGCACTGACTCAGACAAAGGGATGGATTATTACACAAAGGGAACTGCGACCAATAGCGATGGAACATCAGATACTGATTACTGCTCGAGTGCAAATGGGCTTAATGAGGCATTTTGCTGTTCTTCAGAAAATGAATTCAGCTGCACTCCTGTAGGCCATTCAAACGTGGCTTCTGCGTATGCCTGCCCTGTTGGCTGTCAGGATGGTGCGTGCTTGATGCCGGTTGTGCCGCAGCCGCCTGTTGTGCCGGTTGTGCCGCAGCCGCCTGTTGTGCTGCCGCCTGTAGTGCCAAGGCCAATCGCTGAAAGAGTGACGTGCATGTTCAAGGGCACGACGCAGGCGCAGAAGTGCTATTCTGACAAGGGAGAATGCTCAGGACGGCTCAGGTGCAGTGTTGCCATTGCAGGAACAGCAGGAGAAAAAGTCTTGTGGAAGAGCACCTGTGGCGGATATTACAACACCACAATTGATGGGCGTAATGAGGTGGCCGTGTTCGCCTGCGTGCGCCAGCGCTAACATTGAAGCAAGCAGTGGATGGCGCAGATTTTTTTTGCGTTAGGTTTAAATACAAATAACCCGCAATTGTCTTCAAAAGAGGTAATTGTAAATGAAAAAGTCAATAGTTATCATCACTTTGCTTCTGATACTTGCCTCTGTTTTCAGCGTTAATGCGCTTGTGACAAAGCGCTCTGCGACATGGGGCTTTGGGGCAATGACAGGAATGGCTTTTTCAACCCAGCCGATTAATCCAGGCTCTCCGCCCTGCCCGGCAAATTTCGTTTTTACAAACAAGGAGAGCATCACTTACAGCTTTGATGTGAAAGTTTCGCCAACAGATGTCCGCATAACCCCTGCAGGCAGTCCTGCCAGTTTCCCGCTGCATTTCTACGAGTCAAACAGCCAGAACAACAAGACAATCCTGGCAAAGGAATTTTTCGTGCTGACTTCAAAGACAAGCCCGCAGTTCACGCATATCCTGCAATTTGTCGGGTTTAATATCCCAGACCGCACGCTCACTTTCCACGATTTGGGCACAGGAACGCGCGAAATCACTTATGACAATAACAATGCAGGCACAATTGTTGTCGCAGGGATTGGCTACGCAGTTTACTTTAACCCTGCAACAGAGCGCCTTGCAATTGACCAGAATGCAGACGGCTTTGTGAACAGCCAGCAGGCAATTATCGCCGCGAATGACGACAAGACTTACAACCAGGTTTACTTTACAGGAAACCCCAACTGTGTTCCTATAGTGCCGCCGACGCCAGTAGTCCCATGCCTTGACTCTGACAAGACATCGAGCCAAAACCTCGCAATTTACAGGGGAGCAAGCCTGACACCGCAGGCAAGGCCGGATGTCTTCACCAAGGGATATGTCAATTACAGCTCAGCTACAGGAGTTTTCAACGTGTACAATGACGCCTGCAGGAGTGAAAGCTATCTTGCAGAAGGGCTCTGCCAGCAGGACAAATATTTCGGCTTGCAGGGAATAACCTGCCCGAATGGATGCAGGGATGGAGTGTGCGTACCGCTTGAGCAGCCCGCCAATGTTTCTGGTTGCCCGTCAAGGTTTAGTTTTGTCAATGCAGAAAACATACCCTATAATTTTGACATACTTGTATTTAGCGAAGGCGTTGATATCGGAGCTCTGCAAAACAATTACAGGCTGCACTTTTATGAGGCAAAGTCAAGAAATGAAAAGAAGGTTCTTCCAAAAGAATATTTGGTATTAACCCGCCGTGCAGGCCAAAACCTGTTTACACACATTCTCAAATATGAGGGAATAAATACTACTCAGCGCCGGCTCACATTCACTGATTTGGGGACAGGCGCTCGTGAAGTTGTTTATAACAACCAGAACCGTGCAGAGCTTGTTGTTGCAGGAACCACGTACAGGATATATGTGGATACTGCAACAGGGGGTTTGGCTGTTGACCAGAATGGCAATGGCGTCATGAACGGCGAACAAGCGCCGATTATTGACATTAACCGCGTTACGACAACTCAGGAGACATTTACTCAAAACCCTGCCTGCGTTGTCCCTCCCTGCAGTGAAAGTGATGGCGGAATTGATTATTATGTGAAGGGTATGGGCAAGGCAGGAAGTGATTGCTGCCTTAATGACAAAGGGCAGTGTGCAGATACGGGCGCAAGTGTTAAGGAGATTTATTGCGACCCTGCAAGCCCGCTAGGATACAGCTTGTCCACGTTCACTTGCCCAAGCGGCTGCCAGGACGGTGCGTGCCTGTCTGTGATAGTTGGACCGCCGCCTGCGCCTGTTGAAATTGGAGAACAGGTGACCTGCCAGTTCTTGTTTCAGACGACCACCAACACATGTTCGTCATCAAAGGGAAGCTGCAGTGCTCCGCGCAATTATGCGATATGCACTCTCCAGGTTGGAGGCGCCCCTGGAGAAAAGGTCGACTGGACCAGCACGTGCGGTGTTCCTGCAGTTGTCACAACAACAATGGACGGCACTGCAGAGAATGCACTTTTTGTTTGCGGTTCAATGCCTGATATAGACATTCCGCCAACGTGGAAATGGCCGTAAGCAGGTAATCCTTGCGTCCATAAGCATTAAATACTGGCTGTAAATCCAAGTATTTATGAAAAAGCTAATTTTGCTTATCACTGTTCTCGCACTGCTTTCAGCATGCGTTCCTGAACGTCCAGGGACAATTGAGGGAACTCCTGTTGACATTGTAAAGATGTATTACAATGCATGGGCAAACAAGGACTACAAGACAATGTATTCCCTTGTTTCTGAAGGCTGGAAAGTAATGGAGCCGACAGCGCGCTCAGAAGCGCGCTTTGCAAATCAGGTTGGCAAGTTTTACCTTGAGGCAAAGGGGATAAGGCTGGTATTTGCGTCTGAGCAGGCAAACACAGGAAGCCAGTCAGAAGTCTCAGCAGCAATCGAGGTTGAGACAAGGGACGGCCAATTCCTGCTGACAAACCAGACAATGACCCTCAGGCTGAAAAACAACGGCTGGAAGCTCATCCACCCATACGGAGAATATACTGACCTCTCATAAGAACCAAGCGAAAACTATTTAAACCCAAATGCCGCTGTTCTCTTCAGCGTCAGTTTAAAGGGGTGAAATTACATGGTCAAAAAACAACTCGAATTCCGTGCCACAACTCCGGTTGCAATGGAAGATGACAGCGCAGGCGCATCAAGGGACATCTGGCTGGCAGCTTGGGGTGTTGTCGCAATTTTTGTCATAGTCATCATGGTTTTGTTCTTTACAGGCAATCTAAGCACGATTACAGGCGCAGGTGTCACACTTGTCCCTGAACAGAATGCCTGCCAGCGCGGCAATGCAGTGACTGACATTTCGCGCGCCAATGAAATAATATCTTCTGGCGGGGTGTGTGAAACCGGCCTTTTGCCATACATACGTTGCTGCTGGTGGCCGTAAGTCGCTGATGAAACGGGCTGATTTTGGGTTTATTGCCATAGTTTTGATTATTTTTCTCGCGTTGTTATTCGTAATACTGAACATTAATAACCTGTTTGCAACTCCAGGAACGCAGGAGCTTGCAAAGGCAGTTATCCAGCCATGAAATTAAACAAAATAAAGGTCATAAGGGAATGGATTTCCGCATGGAAGGCAATCTGGGCCAATTCTTGGTATCTTCCTGCCAGCGCAGCCCTTGATTTGGTTTTCCTCACACTCTACGGCTTTATGACAGCGCCGTTTTTTGCAAGCCTTACAGAACACGTAATGGTTATCGGAACCCTCCTGTCAGAGCAGATGCGTGAGGTCGCGGGAAGGGCAAGGCCTGCAATAATTGACGCGCTTTTCCAGCCGCCTGTGAGCAGATACACCTGGCAGTTTTTCGGTCTTCTTGTGATTCTTGCAGTTGCAGTGTTTTTGATATACTGCGTGTTTCA
This sequence comes from uncultured Methanosarcinales archaeon, assembly GCA_964353335.1. Taxonomy (GTDB): domain Archaea; phylum Nanobdellota; class Nanobdellia; order Woesearchaeales; family ARS49; genus JAWAAW01. Next base: position 193,698 of record CAYGVI010000001.1, on the reverse strand, counting down.
GGGCATTGCCTGGCACATTGCAGGAAAGGTTTCAGGCTCAAAGGCGCATTGGAGGCAGTACCTGCTTGGCTTTGCGCGCATCAACCTCCTCTGGGGGGCTCTTTATTTCCTCTGGCAGTGCATAAGCACCATGGTTGAGCTCAGGAGGATTGCGATTGAGAAAATGACAAACCTGCCTGCGCCAGAGTCAGGAATATTCATGTCAGTCCTGCTTGTTGTGCTTGTTTATTTCGCGCTTGCCTCATACCCGATTCTCAGCATCAAAAAGGCGTTTTCAGCAGGAATCCACCGGATTTCTGTGCTTGTTCCTGCCATGCTTATCGCAGGAGCCCAGCTGTATGCTGGTGATTTTCTTGTGCGAAGGCTCACTGCTGTGAATGTGAAGCTCGCATTCATTGTCAGCGTTATTGTTTTCCTTGTCCTGCTTGCATTTACCCGCGCGTATGTTACTTTTGTTGTGAGGAGGGCTGACTGATGGTTTTTGAGCACGCGCTCAACCCTGCCCTTCTTAGCCTTGGTCCGCTTGAAATAAGATGGTATGGCGTGATGTGGGCCCTGAGCTTCCTTATTGTTTATCTTTATGTCAGGCGCTCTGCGCGCGAGAGGCTGATAAAGCTCAGCGATGATGATGTTGACTGGCTGATGATATGGCTTGTCGCGGGAATTATTCTTGGAGCGCGCATTTTCGAGGTTTTTGCCTACGAATGGAATTATTATGCAGCAAATCCAGGGGAAATAATCGCAATCTGGCACGGCGGGCTCAGCTTCCACGGCGGGCTTATTGGCGGAATAATCGCAGCATACTGGTTTTCGCGCCGAAGGAAAATATCCTTCCTCAGGCTTGCGGATATTTGCATTGTTCCGATAGCGCTTGGGCAGGCATTTGGCAGGATTGGAAATTTTATCAACGGCGAGCTCTTTGGAAGGATTACTGATTTGCCTTGGGGAGTGAAGTTTCCCGGCGCAGAAGGCTACAGGCACCCGTCGCAGATTTACGAGGCGCTTTATGACGCTGTGATTTTCATTGTTTTGTTCAGCCTTCGCAGGAAAAAAATGCCAGACGGCTCGATTCTCGCGCTGTTTCTGATTCTTTACTCAATATTCCGCTTTATCACAGAGTATTTCCGCGAGCCGACAGCTTATATCGGGCCTTTGACAATGGGGCAGGCGCTTAACATTCCGATGTTTATTGTTGGAGTGGGGCTTTGGTTCTACGCTAAAAGAAAAAGTTAAAATACTTGGAAGTGAGGCTGGATTGTTATGAAAAAAGCTATTTTTTTGGTGATTGCGGTTATCCTGCTTGCAGGATGTGTTTCTTTCCCTGCGGAAGAGCAGGAGACTGCCAAGGCAGATGATATTTTTGAACCAGTTCAGCAAGCTGCGCAAACTGTTACAGAAACTGTGCAGACCACCACTACAATAGAGCCAAACCCGCTTGCACCATTGCCCAAACAGAATACGAGCAATATTGCGCAAAGGCCAAAGGCAATAACAGTTAATGCGACCAATACGACTGCAAATAACACAAAGACTGTCCAGAAGGGATGGACAACAGACTCATTGTCAATAGAGGAAGGGGAGACAAAATACGTTTACATCAAGCAATAGGTGTGTTATGCCTGCAAAACCGCACAAAATCAGAATCTTCTCAACTCCAACCTGCCCTCACTGCATCGATGCAAAGAAATATCTGAAGGAAAACAAGGTTGCGTTTGAGGATATTGATGTTTCAGATAACTCTGCAGCTTCTGAGGAAATGGTCAAGATAAGCGGCCAGATGGGCGTGCCTGTCATAATCATAGACGATAAGACAGTTATTGTCGGGTTTGACCGCGCGGCGCTGAAGAAGACCCTCAAACTCAAGAAATAACTGCAAAACAATAAAGCTTTTAAACCAAACTCTGCTTGTCAATCACAATCAAAGACCAAAGGGGCGTTATATTTTTCTGACGCCCCATTTTTTCATTCTTGATAAACGACTCTTAATAAGAAGTTTTTTAAAGCGCGTAAGACGAATTATTCTCATAAATGTTGTTCGGGCGCGTAGTTCATCGGTAGAACGCACCCCTCGCACGGGTGAGGCACCGGGTTCAATTCCCGGCGCGTCCATCACGTTAGTGAGGACCGCAGGGTTCGTCAACCGCTGTTGACCGCTACCCGGCGCGTCCATGTCAATCGCGTCCATTTGTCGTGTTTACCCAAGATTTATATTGACATGCTGTTTCTTTTTGTCTATGGTTGTTAATTACCCACAGATTGAAGACGTGCTTTTGGACAATAACACAGTTACTGACAGTCTGACACATACCGAGGAAGAAAGGCTTGCTGCGGCAAAACAGCTTGAGGGTATTGTAACTCTTGACGCGCTTCGTGTTATAAACGAGTATCGTGTTGCCCGCGGAAACAAGGAAGACTCCCACCCTGTGTGTATGGATAAGCAGCCTCTGCTGGGGACTATGAAAAGGGCGTGGGAGAATAATGTTCGCCGTTATCAAACCCTTTCCCCCAGCGCGTGTGTGATGCAGGTTGCTGAAGAGGTCCTTGGCAAAAAGCCAGATGTTGATGAGCAAGTGCCTGAGTATTTGATGCGCACAATATATTATTTTTCAGAAGTTGTTATGGGAAGTAACCCTTATATCGCAATGGAATTGGCGAAGCAGAGCGGAGAGAACAGTTCGCCTTGCACTTTGCGCGACTTGCTTAAAAATTGCGAGTCCAGAGTGGGCGAAGCGCTTAATTTTGATCTCTGAATTGTTAAACCTGTTTTGTGAGCCCCTGCCCAGCATCGACACCTTTTTAAAGACGATTCAGCGGTTTATTGTGTGCGGGCCAGTAGTTCAACCCGGTAGAACGCGCCCATGGCATGGGTGAGGCTCGGGGTTCAAATCCCCGCTGGTCCATCACGTAGTGAGGACCTGCGGGCTCGCTGACCGAAGTCGGCCGCTGTCCGCTGGTCCATGAGCGAAGCGAGTGGACAGCCATAACCTTTTAAACAGGCAAGTACTGGAGTCAATGGGGTAAAATGAAAAAAGCAGTATTGTTTGACTTTTGGGGGACGCTTGTGCAGCAGGGAGCCTATTCGCCGCTCAAGCAGACTTACAGGTTTATGCACCCGAGGATGCATTTCAGTGATTTTGTCGAGCAGTTTGAGCGCGTTGCAATGACAAAGCCGTATGACGACCAGGTCAAAATGTTTGTTGACGCCTTTGTTGCGATGGATTTGCAGCCAAAGGACTGGATTATTGAGAATCTTGTGGGCGTCTGGAACAAGAACAAGCTGCTTGCCCAGCCATATCCTGAGACAATAGAAGCCCTTGAAATGCTGAAAAAGAAAGGAATCAAGATCGCAATTGTTTCAAACACGCCCAAGCTCTCTGTTGACGGCGTTCTTGAGAAGTTCGGCTTTGACAAGCTCTTTGACGCGGTTTGCTTCTCGTACGAAACAGGATATTTGAAAACAGACCCTGAAATGTTTGACCTCGCGCTTGAGAAGCTGGGAGTCAGCAAGGAAGACGCGATTATGGTTGGAGACAGCATGGAAACAGACATTGCAGGGGCTGAAAAGGCAGGGATAATGGCTGTTCTTATTGACCGCAAGGGAACGCGCGAGTATGTGAACAAAATCAAGAGCCTTACCGAGATTGAGAAATTTTTGTGAGGTGCAAAATGGATGATTGTGTCTTTTGCAAGATTATCGCGGGAAAAATCCCTGCGATGAAGGTCTATGAGAATGACAAGATTTTCGCATTTCTTGACATACTGCCTGTGAACCCTGGGCACACGCTTGTTGTCCCCAAAGAGCACCATGTTGACCTTCTTGAGACCCCTGATGAAGTGCTGAGCGACATGATAACGCGCACAAAGAAAATCGCCACTGCAGTGATGAAGGCGGTGAACGCAGACGGGTTTAATGTCGGAATAAACACAAAGCCGGCTTCAGGGCAGGCGGTTTTCCACACGCACCTGCACATTATGCCGAGGTTCAACAACGACGGGCTTAAGCACTGGCCTCACAAGAAGCTTTCTGATGAGGAAATGAAAAAAGTGCAGGATGCAATAAAGGCAGCGCTCTGAGAACAAGCTGTCAGGAATCTGATGATTCCTGAGCACCATTCGATTTTTCCCGTAAAAATCGCATGCTTTTTAAACCGCCTTCTTTCTCACCGTCTTATCTTAAGGCGATGTAGCTCAGCCCGGCAGAGCAACGCTTTCATAAGGCGTGGGTCGCGTGTTCAAATCACGCCATCGCCATTCTCGCAGGGGATATCCCCATCGCCATAAAGCTTTAATACTGTGTTCTCGTAATCTAGATAAACGAGGTGATTTTAATGGAAGCAAAAGTCCGTGGATGGATAATGATTATAGGTGCGCTCGTCGCAGGATATTACGCATATGGATCAGGAGATGACAAGATAGCTCTTCTTATCCTTGCCCTGCTCGCGCTTATCTCAGGAATTCACCACATCGGCAAGCACAAGAAATAAGCATATTCTTATTTCTTTTTTTCTTTTTTCTAAGAAAGCTTTATAAGACATCCTTCTCAATTTTATCGTATAATTTGCCGTCGTCGCATAACCTGGTTATTGCACAGGCCTGGAAGCGCAAAGGCGCCATCGAGCCTGACCCGCAAGGGTATCCCGGTTCAAATCCGGGCGACGGCGTAGCCATTTCTAGATTTGAACCGGTCCCGGTTCATGTCGACAATGTTACGCATTGTCGAGCAACTTGACAACCGCCGCGGCGGTTGGTCAAGTAATCCGGGCGACGGCGTAGAGAAGCGGAGCCGGAGCACGGGCTCGCCAACCCGTAAGTTGGCCGCTGTCCGGGTGACGGCGTCGTATTTCACGTTTCGGCGTCGTAATGTTTAAATACTAATTCTGAAGCCTTTTGAGCTGTGGCATCAATTGCATTCTTTGAACTGGAGCCCTGGGAAAAGGAGTATGTTAAGAAGAAGCTGAAGAAGCACAAGCTGGTTTTTGTTGATGAGAAGCTCACTGCAGAGACTGCTTCCAAGGCAAAGGGTGCTGACGCTGTTGCGGTCTTTATTTATTCAAAAGTTGGAAAGGAAGCTCTTGCAAAACTGCCAAAAGTGAAGCTTATCACAACAATGAGCACTGGCTTTGATCACATTGACCTTCAGGCGTGCAAGGGAAAGAAATGCCTTGTCTGCAATGTTCCGACTTATGGCGATATTACTGTCGCAGAGCACACTTTTGCGCTTATGCTCGCTGTTTCGCGCAAGATTGTACAGGCAGTTGAGAAAACGAGAAGCGGCAGCTTTGAGTTCGAAGGGCTTATTGGCACAGACCTTAAGGGAAAAACACTCGGGGTTGTGGGCACAGGAAAAATCGGCAGAAATGTCGCGCACATAGGCGGCGAGGGATTTGGAATGAAAGTGATTGCCTTTGACCTGTTCCCTAATCCTGTCCTTGCAAAGGAATGCGGGTTCACTTATGTTCCGTTTGACAAGCTCCTTGCTGGGTCAGATGTAATAACATTCCACGTGCCTTTGACAAAGGAAACAACGCACATGCTCAACAAGAAAAACCTGAACAAGGTAAAGAAAGGCGCAATACTCATTAACACTTCAAGAGGCGCGGTAATTGAGACAGGGGCAATACTTGAGGGAGTGGTCAAAGGAATATTCTCAGGTGTTGGGCTTGACGTTATTGAGGAGGAAGGCGTAATGAAGGATGAATTGGAGCTCCTGAGCAAGCCCTCGAAGGAAACAAAGGTTGACTACAGGACCCTTCTTGAGGAGCACGTTCTTGTTGAGCAGCCAAACGTGATTATCACTCCTCACAGCGCGTTCTATTCAAAAGAGGCATTGATGCGCATTATTGACACAACGATAGAAAACATTGAGGGATTCCTCTCAAAGAAGCCTGTCAATGTGATAAAATGCGGATGATTAGACTCAGTTCTGGCAGAATTGTCCTGAAGCCGCGCAGAAAGACGTCACATAAGGGTGATAATGGCACAGTTCTGATTATCGGCGGCAGTGAGGATTATATCGGCGCTCCTGCGCTTGTCGGAATGGGCGCTTTGGCAGTCCTAAGAAGCGGAGCTGACCTCGTAACTGTCGCTGCGCCTGAGAAAGTCGCGTGGGCAATTAACACAATCTCCCCTGATTTGATAACCAAAAAAATCAAGTGCGCAAACTTCACCTGCGACAATGTTCACGCAATCCTTGAGCTCGCGAACAAGGCAGATGTTGTTGAAATCGGCAATGGAATCGCATTGACTCCAGGCGCAAGGGAGTTTATGCAGGAAATAATTGCAAAAGTCAAAAGGCCAATGGTCATTGACGCAGCTGCATTGCGGGCAGTCCGTGTGCAGGACATGCTTTATTCCGTAATGCTTCCGCACGCAAAAGAGCTGGAGGCTTTGCTTGAAAACAGCGGAATGACAGAGAAAAACCTGCAGGCAAACCTCGGCGCAAATGTTTTAGTCAAAAAAGGCCATCCGAACACAGTAATAATTTCAAAAGATAAGTCTGCAATGAACACAACAGGCAATGCAGGGATGACTCACGGCGGAACCGGCGATGTTCTCGCCGGAATTACCGCAGGCTTGATAGCGCAGGGAAATGATTTGTTCGCGGCTGCCTGCGCTGCTGCTTTTATCAACGGCAAGGCTGCAGAACTGCTGTACAAGAAGAAAGGCTTTGGATACCTCGCGAGCGATTTGGTGGCGGTTATTCCGGAAGTTCTCAGGCGCTTTCAAAGGCAAACATAAACTTTAAAAACTGCCCCTAACCTTATCGTCGTATAATGCCCCTGTCGTCTAGCGGCCAAGGATAAAGCCCTCTCGCGGCTTTGACACGGGTTCAAATCCCGTCGGGGGCGTTAATTGTTTCTTAGAGTTAGCCTTCCGCCTTTCTTTCCTTCTTTTTTCCAGCGCTGCTTGAGGTCTGAGATATCATGTAGAATCATCTGCTTTGTCGGCTTGAAGTCTTTCATTGAGCTTTTTGGAATTTTTGTGATTGGCAAAGGTGTTTCGTGGATTCTGCCTGATTTCCACCCTCTTTTGCGCATCTCGCTGACAATTGCCGTGTGCCTTTTCAGCAGGAATTTGATTTTGTGTTCGTACTTTATTGTTTCAGGATGGTTGACGTATCCGCCTTTCTTTTTCAAATGGCGCTTCACAACCGCGCCGATAATCACGTGAATCTCAAGGTGTTCGCCAAGCAGTCGCTGGTTGTCCAGGTATTCGGGCTTAACATGCCAGATTCTGACCATCCATGCTGTTATTTAGGCAAGGTTTAAAAATGCTTCACAAGATTATTAGTGTCATTGCCGCCGTCGCATAACCTGGTAGTGCACCGGTCTCGAAACCTTGAAGTCCATCAGGACGAGAGGTCCAAGCGAACCGGACCCTTACGGGTCTCTCGGTTCAAATCCGAGCGGCGGCGTATGATTGATTTTGATGTAACGGATATTGGAATGCGTGTATTGCTGTACATTGACCCGCGGTCAGACCCTGTTGCAGTGGCGTTGGGCGCAAGCACTGTTCAGGTGCAGGGCAGAATCAAGGGTTTTGCTGATGATTATTTGACGCTTTCAAGAGACGGCTTTGTTTCTTCGGTTACCGGTCCGCTGCCAAAAAAGGATATCCGAGTGTGGTATAAGAACATATTAGATGTCAAATATCTTGCTGAATAGAATTAAACATCAACCATTTCTATCTCGATGTTAAGCCCTTCTGGTATTGGGACGCGCATTACAAGCCTCAAAGCCCGTTCGTCCAGGCCAAGGTCAATAAGGCGCTTGTGGACTCGCATTTCAAAGCGTTCCCAGGTTGCTGTTCCACGGCCGCATGGCGACCTCTTTGTGGTAACACGCATTTTCTTTGTGGGCAGAGGAATAGGGCCCCTTATGTCAACCCCTGTCTTGTCAGCAATGTCTTTAATGTAAGCACAGGTTTTATTGAGCTTGTCAATGTCAATGCTCGCCAACTTGATACGGGCTTTTTGCATAAGGTTGGTTTGATGAAATTTTTAAAAATAAAAAAATTGAAGGCGGTTTAGACCTTCTTTACCAGGTCAATGCACATTCCTGCTGCGACCGTGTTTCCGGAGTCCCTGACTGCGAACTTCGCAAGCTTCGGGATGTCCTTCTGCCTTTCAATCACGAGCGGCTGCATTGGCTTGATCTTCACGACAGCGACGTCGCCGTTCTTGATGAAGTCAGGCTTCTCCTGCAGTGTTTCTCCAGTTGCAGGGTTGATTTTCTTGACCAGCTCTATGAACTGGCAGGCAACCTGTGCAGTGTGGATGTGGAACACTGGCGTGTATCCTGCGGTGATGACGGTCGGGTGGTTCAGCACAACGATCTGTGCGGTGAACTCAGTGGCGACACTTGGCGGGTTGTCCACCTTGCCAAGCACGTCTCCGCGGGCGATGTCCTTCAGCTCGATGCCACGCACGTTGAATCCGACGTTGTCGCCGGGCTCAGCTTCAGTGATGGCTTCGTGGTGCATTTCAATGCTCTTGACTTCGCCAACGACTCCCTTTCCTTCACGGGCAGGCACGATTATAATCTTGTCGCCGACTTTCATGACACCGGTCTCGATACGGCCGACTGGCACGACGCCGATTCCCTTGATGTTATAAACATCCTGCAATGGCATGCGCAGGGGAAGGTTTGTCGGCTTCTCGGGTATGTTGAGCTTGTCCAGCGCCTCGAGCAAAGTCGGGCCTGTGTACCATGGCATGTTCGTGCTCTTCTTGACCACGTTGTCGCCAGGGTATGATGCTAGTGGGATAACCTGCACTGTCTCGACTTTGTATCCGACGCTCTTCAAAAGAGCCAAAGCATCTGCCTTTGTCTGCTCGAACTTCTTCTGGTCATACTTGGCAAGGTCCATCTTGTTGCAGGCGACTATAACCTGTGTGACTCCAAGCGTCTTGCAAAGGAAAGCGTGCTCCTTTGTCTGTGCCTGGACTCCTTCTGTTCCGACCACGAGCACTGCGGCGTCTGCCTGCGATGCTCCTGTAATCATGTTCTTGATGAAGTCCCTGTGGCCAGGCGCGTCAATAATTGTGAAGTCGAACTTTGGCGTCGTGAACTTCTTGTGCGAAAGGTCAATTGTGACTCCACGCTCACGTTCCTCTTTCAATTCGTCCATGACGAACGCGAACTCGAATCCGCCCTTTCCAAGGCGCTCTGCCTCTTCCTTGAGCTTCCTAAGGACCTGCTCCTCGATTGTACCTGAGTCAAAAAGCAGCCTTCCAACTGTAGTAGATTTGCCGTGGTCGACGTGACCAACGAACACAATGTTCATGTGTGGTTTTCCTTTTGCCATAATGATTCCCCTCCATATATCGGAAATTGATTATAGACGATGGGAAGGGCATTTATTTATAAAGCTTGCGGAAACAGGAGTTTTCCGAAAGTTTGCCAACCCCTAGGTTGTGCATTATTTGCGGAAACCCGAGAAATAATATAAAAATTATAAAAAAGCTTATGCGCCGAGCATTCCTGCTGTGAGCCCCTTGCGCTGGACTATCTGCCTGACAACCTTGTCCTGAAGTTCTGATGGCAGGCGCTCAAAGACCTGGTCCATGAGGGATGATGTGCCGCGTCCGCCTGTTGCAGACCTTAAGTCCGAGCTCCATCCGAGCATTTCAGCGACAGGAAGCTTTGCCTTAATCATTGAAATTGTGCCTTCCTGGTTGAGCTCAAGCACCTGCCCTCGCTTGTTCATTATGAGCTTGGTGACGTCTCCTGTGTATTCAACCGGCGCGTCAATGAGGTGGGTTTGCATCGGCTCGAATATCGAGGGTCCTGCGCCCATCATTGAGGTCTTGATTGACTCACGGATAGCAGGAAGCATCTGCGCAGGCCCGCGGTGGATTGCGTCTTCGTGGAGCTTGAGGTCGCTCATCACAACCTTGACTCCGAAGCACGGCTCCCTTGCGAGCGGCCCGCCGTCCATGACCTGCTCAAATCCGTCAAGGAGGAGCTCCATGACTTCCCCTATCTGGACAATTCCCTTTGTCTTGTCAATGAATATGTTGCCCTTGTAGATGTCCTTGATTGCCAGGGCGGTGTCGTTTTCATAGCCGACCTCGACAAGAGTGTCCCTGATTGCAAGGTCTTTCTTCTTTATCCTTCCTTCAGGCAGCTCCGCATTCCTGATTAATTCGCGGACGTGCGGCTCAAGCGGTTCGACATACATGTAGACCTTGTTGTGCTTGTTCGGCGACTTTCCTTCTGCTTCCGGCCCTTTCTTTGTGACAGTTTCCCTGTACACAACGATTGGCGGCGAAGTCTTGACCTGGACGTTCTTCTCTGTAACTATCCTGTTCTCTATGATTTCAAGGTGCAGTTCGCCCATTCCGTGCAGGAGGTTTTCCCCTGTTTCCTGGTTGATTTCAATCTTGACAGACGGGTCTTCCTTTGCGACCTTCCTGAGGACTTCAACCAGCTTGGACAAATCCTGCGGCTTCATCGGCTCGATTGCCTTTGTGATGACCGGCTCAAAGATGTGCTTGAGCTCCTCAAACGGATGAGTCGGCTCACTTGTGATTGTCTCTCCTGCTGTTGCTGTGACTCCTGCCAGCGCAAGGACGTTTCCTGCAGGAACCTCGCTGACGATTTCAGGCTTGATTCCCTGGTACATCATGACCTGGGCGACTTTTTGCTGCTGCTTTGCTATGTTAAGATAGACCGGCATACCTTCCTTTATGGTTCCGGAATACAGCCTGCCTGCAGCGATTTCCCTTCCTGACTTTGGCTCGATAAGGATTCTTGTGACGCAGAACGCAATTTTTCCATGGCGGTTGCAGCTCAGCAGGTCCTTGCCGAACTCTGACTCAAGGTCTCCGCGCCATATCTTTGGAATGCGGTATTTCTGCGCCTCAATCGGGTTTGGCAGGTGCTTGATGACCATGTCCAGCAAAACTTCGTGCACAGGAGCCTTATCCCATACCCAGTCCTGGCGCTGCTGCTCTGTCATTCCGCTCCTGTAAAGGTTGATAAGGTCCTTGAAGGTGATTCCTTTTTTCTTCATGTAAGGCACTGATGTCGCCCAGTTTTCCCTTGCCGAGCCGAAAGCGACAGAGCCGTTTGCGATGTCAACCTGCCACTTCTTCTTGAACTCGCCTTCTGCTATGCTTTCAATGAGCTTGTTGAAGTCCAGCACTATTTTGAGGAACCTCTGCTGCATCTGCTCGGGCGTGAACTGCAATTCTGTGATGAGCCTGTCAACCTTGTTGATGAAAAGCACAGGCTTGACGCGCTCGCGGAGTGCCTGCTTCATGACAGTCTCTGTCTGGGGCATTATTCCTTCTGATGCACAGACAAGGACAACTGTTCCGTCAATGGCTCTCATTGCCCTTGTGACATTTCCGCCGAAGTCAATGTGGCCTGGCGTGTCAATGAGATTGATTAGGTATTCCTGGCCGTCAAATGCGTGGACCATTGAGACGTTTGCCGAGTCCACAGTGAGAAGGCGCTCCTGCTCGTCTGCGTGCTGCCAGGTTGCCATTCCCTTCTCAAGCGAGCCTGCAGAAGCCTCTGACATCATTCCCGCTGCTGCGAGGAGGTTGTCAGTGAGCGCTGTCTTTCCGTGGTGAATGTGCGCGCTTGTGCAGATATTGCGGATGTTTACCTGCTGGTCTGACAGGCGCTTCATTTTTTGCAGTTGTGTCTCTTTTTCTCCCATTTTTCATCACTCAAAATATGTGTACATCGTGCACTGATTTGTATGCGTGGAGCTCCTTTGGCGTGAACCAAAGCTCAACTTCCAGCTTCGCATCATTCTTGTCAGATGATGCGTGAATGAGATTCTTGACCACTGTCTTCTTTGCGTCAGCGTAGCTGTAGCACACATGGGCATAGTCGCCGCGTATTGTCCCTGGCGCAGCAGCCTTTGGCTCTGTGGCGCCGACCATCTTTCTGACAACCTCGACTGCCTCAACACCCTCAATCGCTATTGCGATAACCGGCCCTTCCTTGATGAATCCGACCATCAGGTTGCGGACATTCTCGCCGCGGCGCTGTGCAAGCTCCTCGCGATAGTGCTTCTTCGCGAAGTTCTCGTCAACCCAGACCATCTTCATACCCACAATCTTCAGGCCTGCGCGCTCAAACCGCGAGATTATCTCCCCGGCAAATGCGCGCTGGACTGCATCAGGCTTAAGCAAAACAAGGGTGCGCTCAATCATTCTTTTTTCTCCTCGTTCTCCGCCTTTGCTCCAGCCTTTCCCTGCCTCTTCTCGCGCGCGAACTCAAGCGTCCACTTTGTCGTGCGCGGCTTGTGCTCAAGCTTCAGCAGGTGCTTTTCGCACTTGCCTGAGCAGAACAAAAAAATCCTGCCGTCTGTCTTGACGAACATTAGTCCTGTGCCTTGCTCGATGACTTTCCTGCAGAATGAGCAGCGTGCCATTTACGTACCCCCTCTTCCGCCCTTGTTCATCGGCCTGGCTTCGATTTCTGTCTCCCTTAGCATGAGTATGTCATCCTTTTGCACAGGACCCTTTACGTTCCTGCGCATTATCTTGTCCTTGTCGCGCCCGTCCAGCACCCTTACCCTGACCTGTATTGCCTCGCCCCTTGTCCCTGTGCGCCCGATTATTTCCTCAACGCGCGCAGGTGTTGCGATGGTGAATCTAACTGCTACTGCCTCTGCCTTGGGGGTAGGCGGTCCCCTATGTGGTGCTGCCGCTGCCGGAGCTGCGGCATCAACTACTTTCTTTTTTGGCTCTCCCATTTTGATTATGCTCCGCCCTTGAGTTCCTTGATGAGGTTCTTTGCCTCTCCTTCTGCTATGATTGCTATCGCGCCGGTGGGAATCTTGATTCCTGCCGCGAGCCCAAGCTCTTCCTTGCTTGCGACTTCAATGCACGGAATTCCCTTTTCCTTTGCGAGCAATGGGATGTGCATGACAACTTCTGCAGGCTGGACGTCCTTTGCGTAGACGACAAGCTTTGCTGTCCCGCGCTCAAGCGCCTTGGTTGTCTCGTTTGTGCCCTTCTTTATTTTGCCTGTGCTTCTCGCAAGTTCAACTGCTTCGAGAGCCTTTTCAGCATTTCCTTTTTCTGCCATGTGAGCCTCCTTCCGATAATGTGAGGATAAGAATCACACCTCACTCTGCTTCTTGCGAAGCATCATTGTTTCATCGGTATGACTTCAAAAATCAGAGGTCGCTTTATAAAGCTTTCGCGTAGCGAAAGTCCGCCGACCGCGTCGGCGACAATTGTGGTAGAACACAGTTATTACTTCTTTTTCTTTCTTGTGTCATAATCCTTGCGCCAGGCTTTCCTCTGTTTTATCTGGCGCTTATGCTCCTGGCGCTCGTGAAGCTGTTTTCCGATTACTGCCGCGACTCCGGCTCCTGGGATTATTGTTGCCGCAATTTCAGAGCCGATTTCAAACATTCCCTCTGATACAAGGTGCTTCTTCATCTCGTGGGTGAGGAGCCTTTCCCCGCGCTTCCACGAGCCTGTCACCGCATCAACTTCTATTGTTTTCCCTTGGTCAGCCCCTTCTTCGCGGAACTCAAAGACGTGCACAGGGCGGAGCATGAGTGCGAGCCGCTTGATTTCAACAACCTCCTGTATTATCTTGTCTGCCTGTATCGGCCTGACAAGCTCTTTTATCAGCAGGTTTAAGAGGAATGATGCGCGGATGTTTATCGCCTCAACAATCGTGTCCTTGTTTTCAACGCTTTCAACAGTCCTTACCTTGTGGCGCTTGCTTGCAAGATAGCGGTCAAGGTTTTTCTCATGCTCGTGGACAGCGCTTTTGAGTATTTCCTTTGTGTACTGCTCAAAGCAGTGGTCCTCTGCCTCGATGTTGCAGACAAGCTCGTGCTCATCCACCTGAATTATCTTGTTGTTGAACGTGACACTCCTGACTTCGGGCCTGACATTGAATGCATAAGGGGTGCGGCGCTTGTATTCCTGGATTCCTTCACCCACCACTTGCCAGAATGGCTCGTATCTTTTCTGGTATCCTGAGAGGACAATCTGTTTCTTGATCTTGTCAAACATCTTCATTATTCCTGTGATTACGCCGAATGCCTTTGTCCTGTTCTGCTCGGCTATGGCTTGCGCTTCCTCTTTTGAATAAACATCCTCAAGCACCTCAACAGTGCGCGCCCCTTTCGCAAATGCTATCTTAACCATTGTGCTGGAAAAAAGACAGGCTGTTTAAAAAAGCTTCCTTCCCAAAGTCCTTCCAGGCAAAGTCAGAGAAGTGCACAAGCGCTGATGCTGAGTCCCACAGCAGGACGCTTCCGGTTGTCCTTGCAGGATGCGGGTATATAATTAGGCTTGGAGGAAGGAGCATTGATGTGAGCATGACTTCTTTCAGCGACTCTTTTGTTATCTGCTCAGGCGCGAGCTTGCCCAGCTGCACGTGCTTTGCGAGAAGCTTTGCACCGTCAACAATGTCATCCTGCCCGTCATACCTGAGGCAGAAATTCACAAAGCAGCGGTCATACTCGCTTGTCGCGGTGATGACATGCTTTATCGGCTCCAAAGCGCGTTCGGGAAGCTCATACCACTTGCCGAGAACAGAAATCTTCACCTGGTTGTTGTCAAGGAATGTCTCATGCATAAGCGCGGTGAACAAGGTCGCGATTGTGTCAACCTCGTTTTCTGTGTGGCTTGAAGTAAAATGCAGGGTTATCATTGGAATCCTGAGGTTGACAGCAAGAGTCATAAGCTCCATAATGTTCCGCAGGGTAACCTCTGGCGAAACCTGCTCTTTTGAGAAAAGGCTTATGGCGACGTGAGTTGGCAAAGGCTGCGGACTGAGTGAAATCCCGATGCCTTTATCTACCGTCGAATTCACAACTGGTTTTCAATGGGCAAGTATTTATATATGTTCTGAACGAAAAGGGAATCATGCTTGAGGTTGTGCTTGCAACATTTGCGCTTTTGCTGTTAATTGCAGGAACATATTCTGACATCCGCACCCGCGAGGTTCCTGACTGGGTTAACCTGTCTGGAATTGTTGCGGGTATTGGAATAAGGGCTTTGTACGGCTTCATTGAGCACGACTGGAGCGCACTTGGCTGGGGATTGTTGGGCTTTGTGGTGTTTTTCGCGCTATCAATAATTATGTATTACAGCGGCCAGTGGGGCGGAGGGGACAGCAAGCTTTTGATGGCAATGGGGGCGCTGTTGGGGCTTGAGTTTTCGCGCAACAGCATAGGCATCGCATTCCTCCTGTGGGTTGTGCTTGCAGGCGCAGGCTACGGGCTTGTGTGGAGCCTTGCCCTTGCTGTGAAAAACTGGCGGGCATTTATTTCAAGGTTTGCAGCGATTGAGACGCCATTGAGCTGGGTGCGTCTTCCAATGCTCGGCATTCTTGTTTTGGGATTTGCATTTGCAATCGCCACCAATGATGAGCTTCTTCGCGTCCTGCTTATGATACTCGGATTGCTTGTCCCTGTGTTGTTCTACACTGCAATCGGTGTGAAGGCAGTTGAAAACTGCTGCATGTACAAGCTTTTGCCTGTTGGAAAGCTCACAGAGGGAGACTGGATTGCGAAAATAGTGAAAATCAAGGGAAAATACATTTGCGGACCCAAAGACCTTGGAATAAAAAAAGAGCAAATCCTGCAGCTGAAAAAACTTCATGTCAAGGAAATTCTTGTCAGAGAGGGAGTGCCGTTTGTCCCATCATTCCTGATTGCATTCCTGCTCGCGCTCTGGCTTGGAAGCCCGCTTGCGTGGTTTATCTGAAGCTTTAAATTGAGCTGGCGCATAACCTGATTATGGGAGAAGGATTGGATGCTCAGAAAATAATCAATCACATTAATCTGATGCATTCTCATGTGCAGGAGCATGGCACTGATGTTTTCCGCGAGCTTGTAAAAACAAATCCTAAGAAAGCTGTTGAACAGCTTTCGGATTACATTGAAAAGGTTCTAGGATTGGGCGATGGAATTTTCAGAGGGATTATGTGCGGAGGGCCCCATCCAAGCGTCACTGCGCCAATGCTTGATGCAATCGGCTCTGTCTATCCCTGCCTTGAACGCAAATTAAGGGAGCAAGCCCTGCGTAACTGCCTTAATTTCCTTAACAATCAGGAGTATCATGTTTCGCAAGAGAATGTCTCTTACATCAATGAGCCCTGGCTGGTCGGTGACATACTTGCCAACCACCCGCTTTACAACTGCGGCTTTAACTCCTATTCAGACAGGATAAAAACAATTGATAACTGGTCCCAGTTCAAGGATGAATTTGTAGATGATGGCAAACTTGATGTGAACAGCGTATTTTGGCTTTCTTATGCTGTTTCCTTTACGAAATACTGCCCAAAGAGTATACGCAATGCATTTGCTGAGCAGTATCCTGAGCTTGTTGACCGCACCAAGGACGCTATAGCCGCGTATATGCATGGGTTGGGGCTTTCTGCTGATACTTCTTTTGAGAAGCCAATGCCTTACGATGCCCGCATTGTTGATTCATTGGGGCGATTTGACCCGGACTGGCACTCAGAAATCCGCAAAAAGATTACAGAAAAGAAGTTCATAATTCTGGATGAAACACTCCAGAAAATCAAGGAATATCGGGAATATAAGGCTAGGGAAGCAGCAAAGGAAAGAGGAGAGTTCTGAATAACTTTCACGGCAGCCTTTCAAGCTGCTTGAGGAGGTAGTTTTCTCCTTCGTCCTTGATTTCTTCTGCCTTCTTGACTTCCTTTGGCTTTTCCTTTTCTTTCTCAAAGATTCCGATGCTCTTTGACTCTTCCCTGAGCTTGAGCTCGATTGTGCTCATTTCCTCCTCTGATAACTGCTTTGCCTGCCAGGTAAAGTTCAAGCCGTCATTTTCGCGCCTTGGCATCACATTGAGCAAAAAGTGGTTGACACTCTGCCCTGCTGCCACGCCATTGTTCGCAATAATGTTTGTGCCCTCTGCGCCAAGTGTTTCAAAGACTGCAATCGAGACCTTGTTTGCCTTGTCAAAGAGCTTTCCGATTATGAAGTCAGGGACCTGCTCAAGAATCGCGGCGTGTATTTTCGGCGCGAGGATTATGTGGCCTGCGACAGCTGGCTTTGGCGCGAGGAATATTGCAATCTGCTCGTCCTCGTAGAGCAATCCTTTTTTCGCCTTGATAAGTTCGCAGATTTCGCAGCCCATTTTATCCGCCTGCCAGCAGCTTTGCTATGTCGTCAAGGTTTGCCTTCTTTGGCACTGCAGGTTTGCCTTTTTTCTCAGATGGCTTGTTTGCTTCAGCCTTTTCAGATTTCTTTTCCGCCTTTGGCTCTGTTTTCTTCTCCGGCTCTTCCTCTTTTGGAGATTGTGATTCCTCTTCTGTTTCAGGCTCGTTCTCAACCTTCAGCCCGAGAGCTTTTGCAAGCGCCTTCTTGAGAATCTGCTGGGCTTTCTTTGCTTCAGCCTCACTCATTGACCTTTCAGGAATCGCGAACCCAATCTGGTCCCCTTCCATCCGCGGGATTACGTGCATCATGAAATGCTGTGCCCTTTGGCCCGCAGTCACCCCATTTGCAACGAAAAGGTTTGTGCCCTGAGCCTTCAAAGCCCTCAGCTGGGCGTGCGAAACCCCTTTTGCAACCATTCCGATATGCTGAAGCACATCTTCAGGAATCTGGGGCATTATCACGTAATGCTCTTTTGGGACAATAAGGACGTGGCCTGGGTTTGAGGGGTTGATGTCAAGCACGCAGACAACCTTTTCATCCTCGTAGATTTTCTTGGATGCAACCCTTCCGGAGGCGATGTGGCAGAATATGCACTGCTGCTTTGACATTGCCTCAGCCTGCTCTGGTGAAAGATTCTCCTCGTCTGCCATATGCCCTCGGAGTTTTGCGTGGTTTATATTCTTTACCCCATCTTCCGCTATATTTATAAATGAGTCTTGCTAAAAACTTGTAAAAAGAGGCAAAGAAATGAGTTTCATGTCTGATAAAAGGGCAATATCGCCGCTTATTGCGACAGTTCTTCTTATTGTCCTCTCTGTCGGAATGGGCGTTGCAGTGATGAGCTGGGGCGAGGAATACATTGAAGCAAAGGCAGAGTTCGTCCAGGGCGTCCAGGAGACAGTCACAAGCTGCGACCTTGTCCAGCTGTCAATCATAAAGATAAGCGGCGTTGAACAGATGTGCCTTGCAGAAACCACAGTCAAGGGGCTTATTGACAACGGCCCTGACGCAGATGTCCAGGATATCCATGCGCGCTTGCTCGGTGAAAACGGTGTATATGTTGATGAGAGCATCCTTGACACGCCATTGCCGCGCGGAAGCGCAAGCCCTGTCGCATTCTCAGTTGGAGACATTGGCGCAATCAGCCAGATAAAGTTCACTCCAAAGACACTTATCGCAGGCAAGCAGGTTGTCTGCTCCAAGCAGGCAATTGTTGCTGAGAACATAAGGAAGTGCTGATTTTTTCTAGGAGAACACAGACTTGCCCGGGTAAATCCAGTTCTTGATTGCAGAACCCAGTTTCTTTGCAAGGGAATTGGTTGCAGCAGATGTCTTTTGGGCGTTGAATTCTCTTATTGCGAGCCCTGTTGGAGTGTTGCACTGGTTGAGCCTGCAGCCGTCGCCTTTCAGGTTCTTGTTGAGGTAATGGAAAGAGTTGCCTTCTGCTTTTATCAGTTGAATGGGATTTTTTATGCTGATGTCATAGCTGTTTTCAACAACAACCCCTGTGGAGTTTGAGATTTTGAGCCCGATATTGTTGCGGATGAGGTTTGAGTTCAGGATTGTAATCTGCTTTGAGTTCTTGATGAGCATTCCGATGTCATAGTTTGCAACCTGGCAGTTTTGCATTGTGACATTAGTCCTGTCAATTATTACAAAGCCCGCGTTCTGAAACTTGCCGTGGAAAACGCTTGTTCCGCAGTCAACCACAATATTATCCGCGGTAATGTTGATTCCGTTCGGGTAATTGTGCGGGTAATAGTTTTCTGCGCAGAGAAGCATGGACTGGTCAATCCTTGGCGGGTCAATCTCGCGCGTGCATGTCCTGCTGGCAGCGAAAACAGAGGGCAAAAGCAGGCATAATACAATAAGAACTGCAAAAACCCGTGACGACATGCTCACCACTACTTTTTGTGTCGTTTTCTCTTGTACCTACTAT
The DNA here is from genome assembly GCA_964353335.1 of uncultured Methanosarcinales archaeon. Taxonomy (GTDB): domain Archaea; phylum Nanobdellota; class Nanobdellia; order Woesearchaeales; family ARS49; genus JAWAAW01. The sequence continues at coordinate 174,635 of CAYGVI010000001.1, read as the reverse complement.
ATAATAGTTTCGAGAACTAGCCGTGCTCGTAGTGGTGGTGCTGGAAGAGCAAAAAGCCCATTATGTAGCAGATTGTGCACAAAAGCACCATTGTCCAGAACCTTGCCTTGTCAGGGAGCTGGCCCATGAATGATTTTGAGAATGCCCCTGTTGACATTATCGGCTTGCTGCTGGCAGGCTTTGGCTTGGTTGTGAGGTTTAGTATTTCAGGCGCAGGCGTTTCCGGTACTGCCTCTGGTGCTTTCTGCTCAACAGCAGGCTCTTCAGGCGGTGCAGGGCAGTCATTGTCATTCTTGTAATTGCAGCTTGGCGAGCAGTAAAAGTCATCGTTCTCGCAGGGATTCATCGGACCTGCGCTGTTGCACAGGTTTACGTCGCAGAAATCCTTGTCAAGGTCCTTGTTGATAAGCCAAAATGAGTTGAATTTTGATGAGAGTGCGCTGACCGGCTTCAGAAGGCTCTTGTCTGCATTGTTTTCAAAGCGGTTTTCAAACGACTGAAGCATCCTGACCCCAATCCTGTTTTTCAGAAGGGCATTCTGCACGATTGTGTTGCGGTTTCCTTCCTTTACGTAAACTCCGACATCATAGTTCAGGAGGTTGCAGTTCTTGACAGTGACGCCGTCTGCGTGGTCAATGAGTATTCCCTGCCCGTCCTGCATCGCTTTGCCGATGATTAGCGCGCCATTGCAGTCAAGCGTAACATTGTCTGTCTTTATTGTTATCCCGCTTTGGACATCGTATGCCTTGTTGCACAGCATTATGTCCTTGTTTACCTGCATCATGTCAAATGCCGCCTCGCATTGTGCGAGCGCTGAAGGCACCAGCACAAGAATTGCCAGAAGCAAAAGCGCAAATCTCATGAGTACCTCTTGCTTTCGACAAAAACAACAAGTGTGGGCAGGTAAATCAGCAGCAGCACGAAGATTATGATGAATGTGAGGGTGTTGAACTGCCCCTCAAGGACTCTTAGTATTGCATAAGCGAATGGAAGCGCAAGCAGCGGCTCCAAAAACGCGCTGTACTTGTACTTCTTGTGCCACAAATGGCTGAAAAATCCCCTTTTTTCTTCCATAGGCGGGAAATATCAATCAGAGGATAAAAATATTGTGGTTAGATTTGGAAGAAATCAAGGTAGTCTGCTTTTTCCATCACTATCTTGCCCTCAGTTACCTCAACGCGCAATGGCATTCCTGTCTGCTCGTCAGCCCAGATTGTGGTCTTGCGGTTTGAGTTCTGCAGGTCAGTGAAGCTGTAAATTACCGCTGTGCGCTTGGCTATGTGGCTGCCGGGCAGTATTTCCGCAGGCGTCCTGTAAAGGAATTCCTCAATCCATTTTATCGGCATCTTGAACGCAAAAGTGTCAAATGAAACATCAAAATCCACACCAATGATGTCATCACAGGGGGTGCCTTGCTCCTCTTTAACGAGTTTTTCAGGCGGAATGCATTGTGCAAATGCCTTTTTGTTTAACATGTCCAGCCAGATTGTGTTCACGAAAACTTTCATCCTGCGCCCGTTTACTGTCTGGTCGCCAATGGGATAATTTGCCATGAGCTTTCGCATGACGCTTCCATTTGCAACTACCACCTCATCGCCCTTGTAATAGAACCTGTAGCTTGTCAGATTGCTTGCACTGGCATAAAGCGCATTGACTATTGTCGGCTTGTATCTTCCTGACTTGTTGGCTGTTACCTGCGATTTCAGCGCGGCTTGCTCGTATTCTTTCTGCTCCTGCGCCTGTATCTCCACTGACAGGTCAATAGTGTCGCAGGCTCCGTTCGCATTCAAATCCCTGCAGCATCCGCCGTCAGAGGGTATTTCAGGCCATTTGCACTGCGAAACAGGCAGTGGCTGTTTTGGCTGCACTGTTGCGCAGCTAGCAAGAAGCAATAATGCAAACAAAAGAAATGCCTTTTTCATTTTTTGCCTTACTAATCAAGATAATGGCGCTTGCCGGTGTATTTTTCTGCATAGCCCCAGGGCGGCTGGCCGTACTTGAATCCGCAGCTGTCCATGCACTCTATTGTTTCAGGCCGCGCGCTTGACAGGTTGAATGCCTTTACCCGTTCATTTGCCAGGCACTCCCATCTGCAGTCTTCGTAATCGCCATGCTGGGTGATAGTCATTTCGGATGTGAGCCCGTGAAATGGGTCGTCAAGAGTTCCTTGCAGGGTTGTTTCAGGGTCGTAGATATACGGCCTGGGCAACATTCCTGTGGCTCCGCCGCTTACAGAAACAAAAATCATTCCGCCGAGAGCTACAAGCGCAACCGCAACAAAAAGCGCAAGCTCAGCACCTCCTCTTTTTCCTCGGATCATACGCATTGCGGCGGTTTTTGTGTATTTAAATGCTTCGCAAGAATCACTTCATTCTTCTTCTGAGCTTGGTCAGCTGTTCGTATTCCTGCTTTGTTGCATTGCCTGCCTTGCACTTTTCCTCAAGTTCAGCAAGATCATCACGGTATCCTCGCTTTAACTTGTCCATTGTCCTTCTGTCAGTTGGCATGTTTTACCTCCTCTAATAAGCCTCCGACGAGGCTTCTATTTTTTCGGGTGCTCTGGGGTTTCACATTTTGTTTAATATAAAAACCTTCTGTAGCCCGAAAAGATGCAAAGCCTCCGACGGGCAGCGCCAACTTCGCTGATGCTCGTTGGCTGGTCCGTCGTCGCCTTGCTCGCTTAACGCTCGCAAGCCTCCGACGGGAGTTGCACCCGCGACCTCAGCCTTTTTGCTGCGATTGCATACCAAGGCTGCGCAATAGCTACTATGCTACGGAGGCATTGAAAGAAAGACGATATGGACATTATTTAAAGATTGTTGTTTATTTTTGAGGTGCAAGGACATGCCTGTAAAGCTCTTTTGCATTGCCGGTGGCAGGGTCTCTGCCAAATATGATGTAATGATAAGTGCCAGATGACGGCGCAGGTTGCGGAAATGGTGTTTCTGCGCTCTTCTCGCCGTTTTCAACAGGGAATGACGCAGAATACCTCAATTCAGGAATAGTAATCGTAACAGGTGCGTATCTCGCCCAGTCTTCCATAAGCGTTCTGTCAATTGTGATTTTCATCCCAGCCCAATCATTTTTAGGCGAGCGGTAAAGATTAAAATCAATGTGTGGAACATTCTGGGATACTGTTTCTGGCTCGCTGTGCCTTATTTCTCCTGGCTGCCTTCGGTCCTGCGAAGGGGCGCCGTCGTATGTGTTGTTGCTTGAGAGAAGAAAGCCTGTAATTCCCACTGCGATTACACCAACCGTGCCCCACAATCCAAGGCGGTGCTCTTTGATTGTCCGCACCAAGCCGCTTGGCTGCTCTTCTTCAGGTGTAACGCTCGGATGCGTGTAATCGTTCTTGCCCATACGCACTGCTTATTGGATGCTCTTTTTAAAATTAGTGCCCGGGGCCGGAGTCGAACCGGCGAACCCCTACGGGACTGGATTTCTCCAGCGAACCGCCCTGTTTTTTGTTGTGAGGGCGGCGGACATCTTAAGTCCAGCGCGTTTGGCCACTTCGCTACCCGGGCATTAACAGATACAAGAAGGCAGTTTAAAAATAATGCGTTTTATCTCAGTATCCTGCGCAGCTTTGCCAGCTCGCGGTTGATTTCCGCAAGGCTCCTGTGCTCTTGGGCAGGCGCTTGCTGTGCTTTCTGCGGCTGCACTGGCGTACTGTTGAAATCGTGCGCAATGACAAAAATCACTGCAACAAGCAGGCCCATCAGCAGCCCGACTGCTGTGAGGAACGGCTTCAAGTCCCCGACTCCCTGCGCGGTTATGCTCTGGTTGCCTATCGCAAGCCCTGTCGGAGTGCTGAACCGCAGGACAGCGAGCGTCACCATGAAAAGCATCAGGAAAAGAACAAGGTGGCTCCACGCGTGAAGCCTTTCTGAGTCACTCATATGCCCACAGCAGGGGAACAGGTATATTAAATTAACTTTTGTGGAAAAGCATTTATACTACCCATCATTCTTTTGCTTTATGAAAAAGGGAGTGGTATTGGCAATATTGTTATTGCTGGCAGTACCTGCTGTTTTTGCAGTTAGCGCAACAGGCTCTACAAGCCAGTGCAAAACACGCACAGACTGTTACCAGCTTATGCAAAAAACGCCGGTAGCGTGCCCGCAGGGGTATGTCCGCAACTACGCGCCTGACTGCGATGCAGGCAAGTGCGAGTTCTGCAGGCCTGCATCAGGCAGGATTATCATTGACTGCAGGCTGGACTCTGACTGTACGACAAAGACAAGATGCACCGCAGGGCTGTTTTCCCGCTGCCTCGGCAGCAAGTGCATCTGCACATCGCAGGCAAAGCCAGAGTGCGTGACTAACAACGACTGCACCAGGAAGTTTTTGGGCAATACACGCCAGAAAATCTTCTGCTTGCGCAGCAAGTGCATTGCTTCAACGCCGGTAATTACGATGTTGCCATGGGCTGCAAGGCCGCTGAACTACACAACGGCCATGCCAAGGGCTTAAGAAAATCAAATTAAGCCTGACGCTGATTCTTGGTGATAGTCGCAGCTTTTTTACTGCGTTATCAGCACTTCAACATCCCTGCCGAAGATTTTCTTTAGGGACTCGAATACAGGCTCCCTGATGAATACCTTTGGCGGTATGGCTATCTTTGCCATTGACTTCTCGTATTCCTCCCAGGAGCTTGGCTCAAGCGGGCCAAGAGAGCCGTCGCGGTTTATCGCAGCCTTCTCAATGACCTTTTCAGGCGCGTCAAGGTTCCTGACAACAAATGCTATGCTGCCAAGCAGGGTGACTTCTCCGAACTTTTCACCTATCTTGACCCTGACTTTTGTCTGCTCAAGCTCGCGTCCGCGCTTGCGCTGCAAATACTCAACCATAAACTTGACAAGCTCAGAAGCGCTCTTGCGCGCCTGCTCAATGTCAGTCTTGGTCAGCTTGCCTGCGTCATACGCCTTCTTTGCGGCTATGAAATCATTAAACAGCCTGAGGAATTTTGCAGGAACCTTGCCTGTTGAGATGAGCTTGTCCTCAAAAGTGCTGATAAGCTCTGCCTCCTCCACCTTTTCCTCTCCCTCTGACCTTAGCACGTCGCGGATTACCGTCGTGAGGGTCTCGTAGATGTGGACTATTGTCTCTTCCTCCTTGTTCTTCTCAATCTGTCCGAAAAGCTTTTTCAGGCGCTTCATGTACTTCTCAGAGTCGTCAAGCAGCTTGTCAAGCTCTTTTCCTGTGACTTCCTTCTTTACGCCGTGCTCAATGTCTTTCCTTGTCTGGATGACATTCTCAAGCATTTTGACATATTCATCTTCAAGGAGCCTTTCTTTTTTCACAAAAATCTCCCTGAGGACTTCGCAGGTTTCCTTTGGCGCAGGCGGCGGGACTCCGTAGAGCATAAGCGCTGCCTGTGTTGGAGTCAAAATGCTCCAGAAGAAATCCTCTGTTGCAATGTCCTTGAACTTGAACTTGATGCGGTCAAGCCCCTGCTCCCCTGTGCTCATATACATGTCAATCGCTTCAGGCGACGGCTTGATTTTTCCCATCTTGAGCAATTGCTTCCATGGCATGAAGATTCCGCGGTCAAAGAACGGCACTCCGTCGCGGAGGAAGGTGAACATAACAGGGTTCGCCTCCCTTATCGCGTCCCAGAAGTCTGTCAAAATGTAGGTTTGGATGTTTATCTTGTTCTTGATTCCGGTTATGTCGCCGGCGTCCATTCCCATGTTTATGATTATCGCGCGGAGCTTGTCCTTGAGTTCTGCGCGTGTCATTTTCTTGACGTCTGTGTCGTCTATGACTATGAAGACGTCAATGTCGCTTTCCTTTGTTGCCCTTCCTGTGACAATGCTTCCTGCGAGCACGTACGCGACAATGTATTTCTCAAACTTTTTCAGGACCATGGTCTTGTGGATTTCTGCAATCTTTATCGCGCCGAGCATTCCTGTGTCATAGACTGGTGCTGACATTGCAATCAACTGCAGCCAGTCATACTTTGCGTCATAGCAGTTCTGCCACAATTCAGTCAGGAGCAGTGTCTGCGGGACTATTGACGGGTCAATGTCCTTTGCAGTGTTGTCCATTATTGCTGTGAGCTTGTCCTTGAGCTCCTGCTTTGACATTTTTGACGGCTCTGTGTCATCAATCAAAATGAGAACATGGTGCTTGTCCTTGATTTGCGCAAAGCGCTTCTGCTCTTCTGCAAGGATTTCCGGAGGCAGTTCTGCAGGAGGCGCCTTTGGCGGAGGCATCAGTGCGATTCCGACGATGTATTTGTCAAACTTTTCAACTGTTGATTTTTGGAACTTCTCGAGCTTTGCCTTCAGCTGCGCGAGTTTTTCGCGGACTTCAGGCGGCAGGCTTGCGTCCTGCGGCTGCTCTTCCTGTTTTGGTGCTTTCTTGTCTTCTTTCTTTGTTGATTTTGCCATTTATACCTCCACTAATTCTGCCTGCTGTGTGATTGTAATTGCGCCGCCCGCGAGCTGCTTGAATGCCTCCCACGCGCTTTCGCCATACCTCATTATTTTCTGCACGAAATCAAATGCTGTGTCGTGCAGTCCGTTGTTCGCTGGGTTTGGCAGTATGTGGCTGCCTATTCCTGCGATGTTCCTCTCCCTTATTGTTTCCATCCACGCGAGTGAGAACGCAAATGCCTTTGCCTCCTCGTCGTGGGCGTTCTTCAGTGTTTTTGTAAGCACGTGGCCGATTTCGTGGCCGATTGTGAGCATCAGTTTGTCAAGCTGGTCTGCCCTTGCGAAAACCTGGCTTGCGCCCCTTCCGTTTGAGTTCAGGCTGAATCCCTGTATTCCCTCGCTCCATGAGCCGCTTGTTGATTCGTGCGCCTTCCTGAATTCCCTGTCATTAAGGACTTGCACAATGATGTCCTTTGGCAGCTCCTCGCCTGTTGTCGCCCTGAAAGCATCCTGTATGTATTCCTGTATTTCTGCAGCATCGCCGACAAACCTTGCAGTGCTTCCTGCCTTGAGGAAAGTGTCTGCGACAAAATAATTTCCTGGCGTGTGCATGCTCAGGTAAGCTCCTTTTGCAGAGCTTGGAACATACTGCGGCAGTGCTCTTGATTGCTTCTCAACTGATTCGTGGCTCACGATGCTGTCAATTGAGGAGTGCGCATACATTTGCTCTTTTGGGAAATATGACTGCTGGGCTCCTGAGTAGCTGCCTCCGTAAGAAGCAGCGCTCTGGCCGTAGCTGCTTGCGCCAGAGCTTCCATATCCGCACGAGGAACCGCAGTAGCTCACTTTATCTTTTCCTCCAATGGTTTCTTTGCTGATGCCTTCTTGGCTTCTGCCTCGAGGTCAACGCCAAGCTCTTTCAATGCCTTGACGTGCATCTGCATCAACTGCTCAACTATTGCGAGAAGCCTTCCGAGCTCCTGCCTCTCTTTTGCGAGAGTTGTCAGCGCTCCCTTGTGGAAGCCGACCTGTTCTGGTGAACTTTCAGTTTTCTTTGCCATTTTATTACCTCCTATGTATGACATAAAAGTCACACTGCAGTGTAATACGTGAATACAGAATATAAAGTTAATGGGACAAAAAAGTCATATGCGCTCAAAAGTCAAGCCCGAGCTGCACAGCGCCCAGTATTACGTCAATTTTTCCCTTTTCACCGCCGAGCTCAACATTGTACTTTTCAACTCCGCCCATTACTCCGACGCGCAGCCCTTCTGTGATGGGGAAATCCACTCCGATTGTCCCTCTTTTGCCGAATCCCTTCCAGGAATATCTCTGTACTGCGTTCAGTTCAGAATACCTGTCGTGGCCTGATTCAAAGTCAAAGCCGCCGTATGGCATTCCTGCCTCTGCCCTTATTCTCAGGTCTCCGAGGTTTGCCTCGGCTATGATTGTTGGAATTATTGTGAACCATGTTGGTCTTAAATCAGAATACACAAATGAGCCGTCCTGCGGGGCTCTTTTGTCAGAGCTTTGCTGTTCACCCTGAAAAATTCCCTCTCTTTCTTTTGACGCGTGCAATGGGTTTATTCTCGCGTCAAGCCCTGCCCCCACTCTTAGCTCAGGTATTCCAACTGACGCCCCTGCGCCGCCCCTTACTGGAATGTCCCATCCTCTTTTAACTTCTGCTTTTGTCTCGCCTGATAGGAACCAGTCGTCAGGGTGCACAGGTGTTGTTTGTATTTTGTTGCCGAGCTTTGCGCGGTATTGCATGTATTCCATTCCGCCGCGAAGCTCGCTCTCAACGTAAAATCCCTCCTTGTGCGCTTCCTCGCCCTGCTTGTAGTATCCCGCACAGCCTGCAAGCGTGGCAGCTCCTGCGATTATTGCAGAATGCAAAAAGTTCCTGCACATGTTTTCAAGTTTCATGAAAGACAGGGATGTATTCTGGGTTTATACGCGTGTGTTGCAGCAGTCCAGACAACGCCAGCTTTATAAGCATAGAACCATGTTATCTGATATGGGGAAAATCCTCAAAAGGCTTGCCTGGAGATGGAACAACCTGACATTTAAGGAGTTCTTTGACAGCTATTTTCCTGAGGACATCTGGCTTCCTGACATGAACCTGAGCAAGTATGACGACCTTGTCAGGAACAGCATCAAGCCTGACATCTGCCCAAAAGAAGGCAATCCTTTTGTTCTGATAAAGCCCAGCGGGATGCCGCTTGAGGAGCAGATAAAGCATTTTATCAAATTTAACGGCATCAAAATTGCACAAGAGCACGATATTTCTGACTATGTCCTGCTTGCTGCAAGCATTTACAGGTTTAAGCCAAGGCAGGGAACTGAGATTCCGCAGAATTATTTCTGGCTCGCGTTTGAGGACATGAAAATGAGCCACAGGACAAAATGCCTAATCCTTGACAAGGAGACCGTTGACCTGTCAAATCCGCATGACTTCAAGATTCCTCTCAGGCACGTTCTCGGTCCAATAAAGTTTTACAGGATTCATTATTACGGCCAGAGCGATGTTGCTTTTGCCTCATTTGTGCACGTTCCTGACAAGCAGGACCTTGACAGGGAATATTCTGTGCTGAAGAATTACCTTGAGGTGCAGAATGCAAAACATTGAGGCACTGCACGCTTACAGCATAAACAATGCCCGCGCAGAAAAGCTTGCAAAATGCTTTTTGGGAAAAGTGCCTGCTTATGACGTTACCGGCAGGGGTGTTCTTTTCCTGACCGAGAGGTGCAATTTCAACTGCCTTTACTGCAAAAGGGCGCAGTACACCCAGCGTGATTTTGGCATTGATGAGGCAAAAAAGGTTGTTGAAAGGCTTGCTGATTTCAAGTGCAAATACCTCCACCTGACAGGCGGCGAGGTGACAATATTTGACGGGCTTGAGGAGATTGTCGCGACAGCGCAGGAGAGGGGAATGACCAGTTCTTTGTCAACAAATGGCACAGGAAGCCCTGAATTGTACAAGAAACTGGTTGAGAACGGCGCAAAATTCTTTTATGTGACTCTTAACACTGACAATCAGTCAGAATGCGACCAGATGACTGGGAGAAAAAACACTTTTGAGCAGATTGTTGAAACAGTCGGCGGGCTTGTGGGGATGCGTGATGCTGGAAAAGATGTTTATCTGACAATCAATGTTGTTGTGTGCGACAATAATATTTCACGCGTGGAGGATATTGCGAATTTTGTTTCAGGTCTTCGCCCTGATGATTTCAAGCTGATTCCAACAACAAGGTTGATGCACTCAATGACTGATGAGCAAAAGGCAAAAATACAGCGCCTTGCCGAGAAAAGCGGCGCCTTGAGGGAAAAATACAACTTTTTCAATTACCGCCTTGGGCATTTTGCAACAATGCGCGGCTTGAAGGACAAAAAGTATGCCGGAACAAGGTGCTATATTTGTATGGATGAGCGCGTTTATGGTCCTGAGCATTATTGGCCTTGTGATATTTATTTCAGGGAAAAAGGAAAACCATTGGGCAGGAGGTCTGAAAGCCTTGCTGCGCAGGCAGACCAGGCATTTGAATTCGCAATCAGGCGCAATCCCTCAGAAGACCCAATATGCCGCGAGTTCTGCTGTGACATAACAAGGGATTTCAACCTCGCAGTGCACGAAATGGTTGAGAAGGGCGGTTAATTCTTGAACTGCCTGCCGATTATGTTGCCTTCGCGCTCCCTGTCAAACAAAACTTCACTGTTTTCAAGAAGATAGACCTGCCTGATTTTTCCATCTAATATTGAGTCCCAGCACCACTTGCAGCACCACCAGTGGCCCCAGAGGTAAAGGTCTGCATTTTCTGGGCTGTTGCCGCCTGACCTTGCGTCATTAATTGCCCTTGGCTCGCTGTGGTTCTTTGGGTGGCAGCCTTCGCATTTTTCATAGTCCTGCCCTGTCAGGCTTTTAAGGCGCTTGCGCTCACAGCCGTTTTTATCGTGATAGTCTGTCCCGTTTGCCCCAAAGCCGATTATTTTGTCATCCCTCACAACAACGCTTCCTGTCGGGTGGACTTTATCAAGTGACTCAAGCCTTGCGAATTCCATTGCTACCCTGATATAGAAATTGCTTGCAGGCACATATTCAATTGTCCTGCCTTCTGGAATGTATGGGTAATCTATTTTTTTGGTATTCACTTCACTCCCCCCTGGCTGTAGCGAACAGAGCGGTCTTTATATTACTTCAGAAATCGCCTAATCCGCGCTGTATTGGCTTTGCTGGCGTATCCTGGATTGGCGCTGGCTTTATTTTCGGCTTTGGAATTGGCGCGTTCTCGTCAAATATCGGGTGGCCGTATTCTCCGTCATAGCCAGGATGCCATTTTATTTCCTGTTTTCTGTTGCGCATTATGAACTCGACAATTTTTGCATCTGCTGCCTTTGCCAGTTCTTCTTCTGTTGCGTCAAGCAGGACTGTGAATTCGTTTCCAAACTTTCCAACAATGTCATAGTATGCCTTGAATGTGTATTTTGATGCAACAGGGCTGCCGATTGCAGCTGAAATAAGCTCTGAAAGCGGAATAATCCTGTGGAACGGCTTGAGGTTTGGCACTTTTTCACCTTCTGCGCGGTCTGCGAGCTCTTCAACGCGGTGCGCGACTCCGATTGTCAGTTCCTTTTTGCACACAGGGCATATTTTGTTCACTTTGTTTGCCTCTGCAGGGCTCATCACGACACCGCACAATCTGTGGCCGTCATAATGATACTTGCCTTCTTCCGGGAAAAATTCTATTGTGCCGGCAAGCCCTTCTCCTGTCCTTATTGCCTTTAGAATATTATTGTAAGTTAGCTCCTTGACATCAAAGACTGTTGCTTCCCTGCCAATCCTCCAGGGCCAGAATGAGTGCATGTCTGAAGATGAGATGATGTTGATGCTGTCCAGCTGTGAAAGCCTTCTGTTCATCGCAGGGTCGCTGCTGATTCCTGTCTCAATTGCGTGCACGTGCTTTGTCTGGTCGTGGAAGCAGTCCTTGAGCGAGTCATATCCGCTTTTGTCGCCGAACACGCCAAACCACGGAGTCCACGCGTGCGCAGGAATAACCTCAATGTCTTCTGAAATTGCGCGCAGCATAGAAACAAAGTCAGCAGAGGAAATGTTGAATATGGGTCTTCCGTCATAGTCAATGCGCCCTTTTTTTGAAAGCGCCTCTGTTATTTGGTCAACAACTTCTCTTGACGGCGCCAAAACAACGTGGTGAACGCGCCTTCCTTTGCCTGCGTCTGTGTAAACCAGCGATATTTCTGTCTGGTGAATAAATGGAAATCCTGTTTTTGTCTGGTAAACTCCTGTTCCTGAAATTTCTGTAAGTTCCTGTTTTATTTCAGGGCCCCATTTAGGGTGCTGGAAGTCTCCTGTTCCAAGAAGACCAAGCCCTTTCAGCTTTGCATATTTCTCAAGGTTGGGAATGTCTGTCTGTTTTGAGCAGGCTCTTGAGAATCTGCTGTGAATGTGTAAATCTGCCACCACCCTCATAACATCGTCAGCGAAATCAGTAATATAAAATACTTGCGCTAACCGAAATAGTTCTGAAGGCTTAGTTCGACAAGCACGAAAACAACGTAGAACATAATCAATGACATTCCTTCCCTCCAGGTCAGCCTGTCTCCGCTTGCTGTAAACGTGGCAAATAGGAAGGTTATCGCAATGAGGAAAGCCGCGCTTGTTATGAACAGCGCGAATGAGTTTGTAATCGGGCATATCAGCGCAGCTACTCCAAGCACAACTGTTGAATTGACAACAACGGCTCCGACAAGGTCGCCTATTGCGAGCGTCGAGTGCTTTGAGAGCACAGCCCTTGCGCTGAATGTGAGGTCAGGAAGTGTTGTTCCAAGCGAGACAAAGAACAATCCAATCAGCAATGGCGGAAGCCCAAGCGCTCCTGCAAGCTCTGAGCCGTATGAGACAACCCATTTTGCGCTGAAATACAGTGCTGTTGCGCTGGCAAGGAAAAGGAGGAATGTGCCGAGCGCAATCCAGTGCGAGTCCCTTTCCCGCACGTGCTGGTGGAAATTTGCGTGCTTTGAAGTAATCATTTCGTAAAAGTATATTGCGAACGCGCCAAGGAGGATAAGCCCGTCAAGCCTTGAAAGCTCCTTTCCAAGGAACATAAGAAGCATGGGCAATGCCGCGAGCAGCACCATTCCGTACACTTCCTTTCGCATAAACCTGCGCTCCATCCTTATTCCCCTTGCGAGCACTATTGCTATGCCTGCAACAAGGGTCAGCTCTATTATATTGGAGCCGATAACATTTCCAAGCGAAAGGGCTGGCTTTCCTGCCAGAGCGGAGTTTATCCCGATGAACAATTCAGGCAGGGAAGTGCAGAAAGCCATCAAAATAAATGCTGCAATGAACTCGTTAATCCTGAGGAATGCTGCAAGCCTTGAAAGGCTCCTTAGAAGGACAGCACCTGCAATAATGAGGAGTATGCAAGCTCCTAAAAACCAGGCTATTGTTACTATCACCATCTTTTTTCACCTCTAATGCAGAAAGAAGGTTATTTATACCTTTTGGTCTCTGCACAGGATATGCTGCCATATCGGAGGTTCAGTTTTACAGGGTTTATCATCGGATGGATTGCAAAGCTGCTGTATTTTGCGTCGCTTACAACGCTGATTCCTTTTGGCGCAATGCTTTTGACAACGCGCCCTGCGGAGATTCCAGCCAGCCTCCAGTACCTGCCCTGGACTGCGCTTGGGCTTCTGTTCCTCAGCGCTTTTGTCCTGCTTGTTTACCACAGGAATCTTGCGCACACGCTGGCGTCATTGGGTTGGATGACTTTGCTTCCGGGCATTGGCGCCCTTGTTTTCATGATCGTGGACCCGCAAACAGTGCTTGGCTTTATTGCAAAACTTGTTGTTGGCTTTGGAAAGGTTGAGCCGCTTGTTGAGTCCTACCTGAATGATGTCCTGCCAAAAGTCTGGTTGTTTATCGCGGTTTACATACTGCTTGGCTTTGTCCTGATATCAATCGCGGGAAAGATGGAGCGTGAGTACGCGCTGATGTCGCATTTCAGGAAGATTTTTGGATCCCGCGTAAGGTTTTTCCGATAGTTGCAAGGAGCTTTTCAACGCTTTGCCGCTTTGTGGTGTCAACATCTGCTGTTTCCTGTCCTGCCTCTTTTTGCGCTGCAGAAACCTGTTCTGGCTTTGCGAGGTCAAGCTTTGTCATTACAACGAGCATGGGCATTTTGAACAGCGCCTGAACCTGGTGAAGGAGCTCAATCTGCGAATTGAGCGGGTAGCCGCAGAATTCTGTCGGGTCAATCACAAACACAATCAGGGTTGCAAGGTGCTTTAGCGCAAGTATTGCCTGCTTTTCAACAGGGTTTCTCTTTGCGAACGGCTTGTCAAGGAGCCCTGGCGTGTCAATGAACTGAATCTTGTCAGCATAGCCGAACATAAGCTGCTTTGTAGTGAACGGGTATGGCGCGATTTTGGGATTTGCGCCTGTCAAAGCCTTCAGGAGAGTGCTTTTGCCTACATTGGGGTAGCCTGCGATGACAACTGTCGGCATGTCTGTTTTTATCGACGGGAATTCCCTGATTGTCCTGCGGCATTCCTCAAGGTATGCAAGCTCTTTTTTTACCTGCTTAAGCACGGACGCAGCCCTGCCGTAAAATGCCGCGCGTGTGCTGGTGACATTGCCAAGGTCCCTGGATGCCTTTATCTTGTCGCGCGACAATTTCGCAATTTTCTTTATCTGCCCTGCCGCCCAGTCAACTGCTCCGAGTGATTTTTTGTATGCGTCAGGGTCCATTGTGCAGTTGACCAGCTCCCTGTAGAACGGCGCGAGCTGGTCAAGGCTTGGAAAGCCGTCAACTATCGCCTTAAGCTTTGAAATAAGTATGTCAGAGGAAACAACAATCTTTGTCATTTCAAGGGCGCGCGACTTAATCAGGCGCGTAAGCCCTTTTCCTTTCAAAGTGCCCCTTGAGCGCCCTGCTGACTGCCGCGCTTTGTGGAACGCGGTTTCAAGAAACTCATCAGGTGTGTCAACCTTTCCTATTGCGATGCGCATATTAGAGTGGCTGGAAGGAGGGCTTTTAAGGCTTTTGCATCAGTTGGGCTTGTGATGTGCATTGAAATATTCCCAAGTCATCTTCAGCCCTTCATCAAGAAAAACCTTTGGCTCATAGCCGATATGCTTCTTTGCCCACTCAATCGAAGCAACAGAGCGCAGGATTTCACCCTTTCTTGCCTCTTTTTTCTCAATCTCATATGGTTCGCCTGAGATTTTCGCGATTTTCTGTGCCAGCGTGAGTACTGAAGTTTCACTTGCGGAACCGATGTTCATTACACGCCCTGGCTCGACTTTTGCCAAAAGCGCTGCGATTATTCCGTCGCAGACATCGCCTACATAAACAAAGTCCCTTGTCTGGTTTCCGTCGCCAAAAATGACAAACGGTTTCTTCTCCTTTGCCTGCACCATGAACTTAGAGATTACCCCGCTGTAAGATGATGTGGGGTCCTGGTCAGGGCCGTAAACATTGAAGAACCTCAGGATGACAGTTTCAAGCCCGTCATTTTTCGCAGCCATGTGCGCATAGTTTTCTGCAGCGCGCTTGCTTATTGCGTATGGCGAAAGCGGCCCTGTCTTTATGTATTCGCTTATTGGCATCTTTTCAGGATTGCCGTACACCGCGGCTGTTGATGCAAGAATAACCCTCTTCACACCTTTTGCCTTTGCAGCATCAATGACGCTTATTGTCCCCTTGTAAATTTCATCTGCGTATTTGCCAGGGTCGCGCATTGATTCTTCAACAGAAATCGGCGCAGCAAGGTGGACTATTGCGTTAACCGCAGGCTCGCCCTCTTTTATTGTTTTCTTTGCCCTGTTCCTCTTTTCAAGCGCATCGAGGACGCCGTAAGTTGCCTTTATATCCATCTTCCAGACTTCAACTTCGCGGTCCTGCTCAATCTCCTTTTCGCGCCTTTTTGAAACAGCAGGGCAGGTGGAATGGTTGTCAATCGCATCAACATCATGCTTTTGCTCGCGGAGCTTTCTGATAAGATGGCTTCCTATAAATCCCGCCCCTCCTGTCACCAAAACACGCATATGTGAATTTGATGCGGAGGTTTCTTAAAAAAGTTGCGGTTTCTTTAAATAGACGGACATATTGGTGGCGTGTATGGTGGGGGATCGTTACGGCCAGAGTTTGGACATAGGAAAGGAGATTGAAAAGGAAAAAGAAGAGGAAAAACAGCCTCTGCCCTGCAATTGCACCCCAAAAATAAAGCCAAAAGAGGAAGTTTCTGAATCACCGCCGGAAAAGCAGGAAGAAAAACATCCTGAACAACCGACAGAACCGGAAGAAAAGCAGCCTCAGCAGGAAGAAAAGCCTGTTGAAGCGCAAACAGAGGCGCCTGCTGAGAAATCTGCAGAGCCTGAAACACAATCTGATTCTGAAAAGCAGGAATTCGAAGAAGAACCGCCTGAAAAAGTTCCTGATGACGAGCCTGAAGAAGCTCCTGCAGAGCCAAGGGTTCCTGACCCTGTTGAAGAGGACGTAAATGAGATTATCACCAAGGATTTTCCTGTTTTGCGCCAGAGGACAAGCGTCTGGGAGACTTTTTTCTCGCACAGCTGGATTTTTTGGGTTGTGCTGTTTGTTGTGGTTGGCGGAATGTTCTGGGCATGGACTTCTGTAACAAGGGAAGAAAGCAGCGAGCCTGTTGGCAATGTTATTTTGCCTGCTGACAATACATTATCATTTAACGCGACATATGAAGAGCTTGTTTTTCCGGAACAGAACACCACTTCGCAGGAAAACATAACACCAGTGCCTGAAATTGCAGCTGCTGAGGATGTAGCGCAGGAAAAAATAACACCAGTGCCTGAAACTGCGCCTGTTGAAGATGCTGCGCAGGAAAAAACTGACAATTCTACAGACGAGCTTTCCAAATTGCTCGCAGAAGGGCTTAAGGATTAGTTTTTCTTCTTTGAATATGCTTCTTTTGCAGCAGAAAGCGCTGCCTGTGCTTCCTGCGGTGAGATTGTGCCATTGTTGTCCTTGTCAGCAAGCAAATACCTGTCAAGGATTTTCTGGTCAGGCAGAGCCCCTTCCTTTGCCTCGCAGAAGAAAACATATTCTTTCATTGCCTGCCCTGTTTCTTTGTCATAATTAAACCTGAAAACACCGTTCTGGCTGACAAACCTTGCGCCAGTGTCCAGCTCAAGCAGGGTTATGCCATCGTGCCTTGGCGCTGAAGTGCCTGTTGCGCTTGAGAAATACGAGCAGATGCCGTAAGTCATCGCAATCCCTGCTGCTGCATAGCGTAAAATCCCCCATTTTCTTCGCAGCAAATGGCGCTTTAAGTGGGGCATGTTCTTTAAGCACGGCTCCTTGATTGTGTATTTTTGGTGCCTGACGTCAAACTGCTTGTATGCAGGGTCAACCTGCAGCTGCTTTGTCTGAAGGTCAACGACAGCGCAGGCATGGCATACATCTTTGCCAAAGCAGTCAACCTCCACAAGCGCATAATTTGCCTTTAGCCCCATTTCCCTTGCCAGTTCCACATAAAGCACAGCCATGTCAGAGCATACGCCTTTTCCGCGCTCAAGCACTTCCTCAGCAGGATATGTTTTGTAAATCTGCTTTTCATGCATTAATTTCTGCTGTTCGTAGTCATATTCAATGTTTTTAATCATCCAGTCGTAGATTATCCTTGCCTTGTCAATCGCAGGAGCCATTGGCAGGACGCGCTCTGACAGCTCTTTAACGATTGTTGTTAGTGTTTTGTTCATTTTTTATTGCCCCCAGAGCCCCCGAAGGAGCAAGGGGGCAGTCCTCTTGTATTCCAAGGGATTCAGAGCGTAAAGTGAATGGAATTAAAGGCAGTTTTGCTGAAAAAACAGAAGATTTTCCGGCGAAGTCACAGGAATTTCCGGTTTGGCTGGAAGAATTTTCAGAAAAAGCAGTAAAAAAAGAAAAATTTCCGGATTAGCCGGAATTCAGTCACTGGTCCATCTGAGGTATGCGACAGGGCTTGCGGCAAGTATTCCATAATCAGGGTTGGCAAGCACAAACACTGCGCCAAAGTCAGTTCCTTCTGCCTGCCCTGCGATGTAATAATGAGGGGCGTAGCCGCGGGCAAAGCTTATTTTGTTGTTTGTGTATGAAAGCGGCACCTGTTCGCAGCTCAGGGGCGCTTCAGGGACTTTGTACGCATAAGTGCAAAGGTATGCGCCGACATACTTTGTCGGGTCCTGCTCATAATAGCCGGCTATGCCTGAGAATGTGTGTATCCTGCTCTTTTTCAGCGCTATGAAATTGTAGAAATTCATCTCAGGAACTGCAATGCGGTCAACCTGGAATCCGATAAGCTCAGGGGCAAGCGCGGCTCTTGGAGGGAGATTTTCAGGGTAATAATCCATCTGGTTTATCTGGATTGATGACAGCGAAGGATAATTTGTGGGCGCTGTCTTGAATGTCAAGCCCATGTTGTACGGCTCATATGTGCCGATATACGCGCCTGTTATTGAGCGGTAGCCTATGAATAGCATAAGCACCAATGCAACTATGCTTACAATTCCCAAAATGAATATTTCAATTTTGTTCATGGCTCATCACCTTGTGCACAGCGGTTATCCAGAGGGTGCGCGTCCACGCAATTGCAGGGAGCGCAACAAGCAGCGCGAATACAGGAATGAGGTAAACGCTTATCCTGACTAGCAAAAATGGGATTGTGATTGATAATGCGAGCACAATTGTCCCAAGCACGTGCGCAGGAAGCATTTCTTTCCATTGGGTTATTCCAAGCGTGAATGTTTGTTTGAAAACATTGTGCGGCACAAGCGCGTAAGAGATGAAAACAAAGTATGAATACACCCAGAAAATGATTGCGACGAGAATATTTGCTGTTTTTGTGCTGAAAAGCGGCAAAGCGCCCATTAGCGCATAATCAATTATGTTCATCGCGACGATTGTGAGAATCAAAAAGCCTCCAAACCAGAACAGTGTCATTCCAATGAACTTAGTCGCGAACAGTTTTGCATCAACAGGCTTTTCTTTAGCGCTTTTGTGCGCCAAAAACCACACACTGCCCTTGCAGACAATCCACGAAAGCAGTATTCCTGCAAAGAAAAACCCAATGAACTTCAAAAGTTGGTGGTAAGCAGCTGTAAACTCATCTGACTGCAGCACAGCAGGCGGCTCAAGGGTGTTTGCATCAGCAAGAGCCTGCGCCTGTTCGCCAAGCATTGTCGTCAGTGTCTGCGAATACTCATTTGCCCTGTTCAACAGCGCATAATTCATCTGGTTTACAGAAATAAGGAACACAATGTCAATAACAACAGCAATCACCATAAGCCATTTGTGCGAAACAAACGCATTCCATGATTTGGTTATTGTTGAGACGGTCATACGAATGCCCATTGCGCATTTAGGAATTTGCTAATCATATTATCGTCAGACACGCCCATGGATGCTGACAAAGGAATCAAAGTGGTTTGTCCTGGTTCAGCATATGCCTGGGGCATCCAGAATCCAGAGGATGTTTCTGTTGTTCCAGTCACCTTGTTGAATTTTATCTGGGTTCCTGGTTCAAATGTTATTGGATTATCGCCAATATTAGGAAGGAAATTCCACTGGTCAGCCAGCTTTACGTATACAACCTGCCCCTCTGGCTTTGACTTGACTGTTATTGGTGCAGGCGCAGTTTCATATGTTATTTGAGGCAGAGTTGCTGCGGTTGTTCCGCCAGAAGTGCTTGCAGACTGTGCAGTTGTCGTTGTTGTTTCGCCATGGACGGTAAGCGCTACATCTGATGGAAGTTTGCAGAATGTCTTTATTTTCTCTGCGCTGTCGTATCCTGCATCTTTGAATTGCAAATACATGTATTCAGGAATGCTGACTTCTTTGCTTGCGCTTGCTGCTGTCTGTACCTCTGTGCAAATTGATGTCGCAACAGTCTTTGCTTCTTCAGCAGCGGACATTGTTTGCGCAATGCTGTTCACGTGCTCTATTGTTGCAGTGTACATGCTCTTTGCATCTGCGAGATTTGTCTTGACAGTTTGTATCTTTTCATTTGCAACGTCGACGTCAAATGAACTGCTTTTGTTCATGTCAATCATTGTTTGCTTTGCTCCGCCGACATAGTTGCTGACTGCCTGCATTGCTGCTTGCGCGTCTGTGAACATTGCTTTGTTTGCAGGTTCTGAAAGCATTCCTATCTGGCGGCTGAATTCTGCTATTGCAGCGTCATTGCCTGTCTTGAGAGCGTCCATCTGGATGATGTAGCCGCTGATACGTGCTGGCAGCTTTGTCCTGTCTGCCGCTTCTGATGCAGATATTTCAGTAAGCCCTGCATAATACCTGTCAACCGCTTTAACCTGTGTGTCGAGGAAGTAAGCCAGTGATGGGAGCAAAGTAGTATCTTTTGCGCTGATAACAACTGGCTTCTTGCAGCAGGTGCTTGGGCAGTCAGATGAGCCTGTAACAGTTCCTTCCTTGCAGTCGCTCTGCTTCTCCTTGCATTCGCCGTTCAGTTCTGCGCAGGTCCTTTCTTTCTTTACCTGATCTGCATTTGCGCACTGCACCTTGAAGTTCACGTCTATTTGCTGCTGCTTCCCATTTTCAGGGTCTGTGCTGACTTGGTTTGTGGGATTGCCCTGCCTGTCTGCGTCATAGATTGTGAATAGCGCAGTCCAGGTAATTGGGTCCTTGGGGCATGCTGGCGTTGCTGCTGAAGCGGCTTTCAGCGGCGCGTAAGTCACAAGCACCTGCAGTGCCTGAACCTGGAACACCATCCTGTCAAACTCAATTACTCCTGAGACATCATTCCTTCCTGACTTGAATGTGAATGGTGCTGTGTTTTTCAGCTGGCCAGTTGTCTGCTTGCCTGAGTATATCGGGGTGCTGCCGACTTTAAAGCTAAGCCAGCCATCTCTTGCGTTTGGCTCAGGGTTTGTGGCTGCAGGGTTTATCTGCCAAATCTCATAGTTTGATTCTGCAGGGTTTGCACCGTAATTGGGGAAGTTGATGAGGAACTTGTATGTGCCTTGCGATAGTGCTCCGCCTTCCATCAGGTTAATTGTTGTGACATACGACTTCAAGGTGTCAACTCCCCAGGTCCTTTGCTGGATTCCTGTCCTTGAAGGCCCTGTTGCTGAATGCCTCTTTATAGTGTCCTCGTTGACCTTGAATTTGGCAAGCGGAGAGAAGTCAGTCTCTCCATTAGGCACTGTAAACCTGAAAACTCCGTTAGTGCTGAGTGTGTATTTCTGGCTCGTGTCTTCGTTTGATGTCTGCAATGGCATCTGCCTTTCATCTGTGAGCAGCCCGTCAACAACATTGCCTGCTGCGTCCTTTATCTGGTATGTGAGGAACTTCTTTCCAATGTTCTGCGACCTCCTGTCTTCAGGGTATGCCTGCTGGAGCTCAAGGCTGAACTTGAGAGGGTCTTTGAGTGCGAAAACATCCTGCTTTTCAGGATAGACTGGATTTGCGGTCCGTATCCTGATTCCGTTTTCCTGCTCGCCAAACATGCACCTGAACTTTCCGCTGAACGCGTCAAGCGCGCAGAATGCAGGCGCCTGTCCGCCCAGTGTCTCGCGGATTGAGCAGTCCACCTGTCCTGTGCGCGACTGCCTTGTTGTTGAGTCTGTCCAGTCCCATGAAAGCACAGCAGTGTCATAGCGGTAGCCTGCTGATTCATAAGCTGTCTGCGGGCTTACGACAAATGGCGAGTCAAAGTTGACCAAATCATACTTCTTTGCCATGCCGTTGCCAAGCTCTGGCGTGCTGACAGGCAGTTCCTGTGTCTTTGCCTGGCAGTCGCACTTGCCGTCTGGGTTTGTCCTTGGGTCGCAGCTGAATCCAGCGCTGCATTTGAGCGTGAGCCTGTATCTTACGTCTGCGCCAGCAATCAATCCGCCTGCAATCCTGTATGCAAATGTGGTCATTCCTGGCGGGCTTGTTGTCGGGTCATAGCTGATGAATGTGCGCTCGCAGGTTGTCAATGCCCCTTCTGTGTCAAGCGGCAGTTCCTGGACCTGCTGCTGGAACAATCCCTGCATGTTAAGGTCCCATGTTCCTGTGAATGCCCAGATGCAGATTGCGTGGACAAGCTTTCTCTCGCTGAACAGGGACTGGAATGGTCCTGCTGAGCCATAGCGCTCAGTTACGCTCCTGCTTACTGCAGTTCCTGCGCCTGTGAGCGATCCAAGGACATTTCCAAAGCCTCCTCCTGCGTCCACGCGGCCGCCCACTCCTGGCGAGTTGAACTTCTGGGTGATGCATGAGATTGCCTCAAATAGCAGGTCGCAGATTGTTCCTGAAAGCTTTGCTGCGCAGAAGCCCTCGCTTCCTTCGCCTGTCAGCAATATCCTTTGGAAGCATCCGTAAAACGCGCCCAGTACTGAGCGCCACATTTGCAGGTATCCAACGATTGCAGGCAGGCAGACGCATTCAATGCTTCTCAAAAGCCCTGAAGTGGGCCTGACAATGTATTGCTGTTCAGACACTCCCACAATTTCATTCACTGAGTTATATGCTGCCCTTATGTTGCCGTCTTTCTGGCAGGGGTCAATTTCGTAGCCTGATTTTGTTTTTCCGAGGCACAGGGCAGTGTGCAGGCATTCGACATTGGTGTCTTCTGTTGATTTCTCAGGCGTCTTTGTTTTTGAAGCGCCTGTTGCAGCTGTTTGTCCAAAGCAGTGTGAGACATCTGTTTCCAGAACCGCGGTAAGCCCTTGTGACAGCCTTAATTGCTGGTCCTTGTTGACTCCTGCCTCTGTCACTGTCATCTTCTCAAACTGTGGTGTCTTTGCAGCATATCCCGAATATACTTTGTATTGCTTTCCTGCTGCGCCTGTTGGCGATGTAGGTGCCAGTCCTGATGGGATTGCGAAAAGGAACACATCATTGTTGTCAGCGCCAGGCCTTGCCGGCTTTGGACCTTCCCAGTTTGCCTCAAGCCTGACAACCTGCGGTGTCGGCTCTCCTGCATTGTTTTCACAGAAGCCTGCGACAGAATTCCACAGCACATTGCAGCCAAGGTCTTTTGTATCAGCGTTTGCCTGCTGTGCTGATAGGCATGTGCTTTGCTTTAATTCGTCAAATGTGTCAAGGCTTCCGCCCATTGCTGTTCCAGGACCGCACGCAGAGCTCCAGTCCTTCTGGTACTGGATGCCGCAGCAGTTCGGATGCGCAGGGTGGAGCATTTTCTTGCAGTCATCTGGCTTTGGCCCATTGGGGAATGTCTTAGGGGCATCTTTTCCTTTTGCGATGGTGTATATCTCCTGTATGCCCATCCTGTTGTAAGAGACCCTTCCTGATTGGCGAAGTGTTTCAGCTTCTGCAGCGTTTACGCCCGGTGGAATTTGAGGGGTCAGTATTGTTGCTGTTGCTGTCCCACCACTATACGTCGGCGTTATGAAATTAAAGTCTGGAGCTGTGAATGCGCAGTCGTTTCCTGAGTAAATCAGCCCTCCGCCCTGTGTTCCGCCTGCTCCGCCAACCTGCCATTTTGCAAGCTCAGGATTGCTGGTTATCAAACTGGGCTCAATCTCAAGCGGTTCCGCCTTGCCAATCTGCTGCTTGATGTAATATGTAAGTGTTGGCGCGCTTGGACAGCCAATGCGGTCGCAGAGACCGTGCATCACGTCCATTTCAAATTTCTTCCTTGATTCCATCTTGCTCTGGCAGGCATAGCACTTTTTCTGCTTGTCCTGGTCATTGTTGCCGCTGTAAAATTCCTTGCAAATCCCTGCGTCTGCAACTGCCTTGCTCCAGCTTCCGCCTGTGACAGCAGACAGTGCTTGGCTTCCTTCGCAGGCCATCTGCTCTGTGAAGAATTGGAAATACATCCAGACTGTGCTTGCAAGGCAGCCGTAAAGCACGTATTCGCTGATTGTTGTCAGCGGCTTGAGCACCTTGTCAATGTAGCTGATTACCCTGCCAATCAATTTCACCGCAGTCTTCAGCAGCCCTTTTGGAATTATGTCTGTGGGAATTGTCATGTCTATTGCGACTTCAACAGGCATGCACACTTTTTGCACGCGCTTCTCAATCTTTGGCGTGACAATTGGCCTGCTCGGGTCAGTGGGTGCAATAACAATGCTTTGCTGGAATGTAATTTCCATCTGGAGGAAAATCTTGGCACATCCAACACCTGGCACAAGGCATTCTCCTATGCGGTGTTTTGACAATGCCCTTTCTTTCTCATTAGGCCCTGCTTCTGGCGTTTCAGGCAGTGGGTCAACGTTTTCAAACTGTATCTGGACATATCCTGTGTAATTCTTTGTGGTCTTTTTTCCTGCGTAATTGCTTACCTGCACCCAGTTGTGGTCAAACTCTTTCTCAGCTCCTGGCGCGAGCAGTATTGGGCGCACTGTGACAATTGGAGGCGCGGTTGTGGGCTCTCTGCCGATGTAATTGAGTGTGAACGGTATTCCTATCTGCTGGACTCCCTGTATCATCAGGCGCGGCAGAAGTATGCTTGGCATTGCCTCTCCCACATTTGCCTCCCAGTATGTTCCTGAGCCGCAAAGCAGGAAGTCAATGTCAGTCGGCCCAAAGCTTGCCTTGTTGCCTGCGAGGTCAACTGCTTCAAGCCTTATCTTGTTTGCCCAGCCCTCTCCAGCCTCAATACTTGTTCTTGTCGCCCCTCTCTTTATCCTGATTGTTGCCCTTAGCGCGGTCTTTATTGAGAATGAGCCGTCAGCTTCTGTAACCTCGTACTCTGCAGGCTTTGCCTCGTCATTGATGTAAACAAACACTGTTGCCTGCTCATCAAGCTTGCCCTTGATTGTGATGTCAGGGATGTATGACGGGCTGAGCTTGTCAAGGTTTGTTTCGAGGAACTTTGGCCCTGCATTGTCCATCTTTACTGTCTGCTTTATTATTTCCTGGTTTCCTGCCGCGTCCTCAAAGATGAGTTCAACATCATTCAGCCCCTGCGCAAGAGGCAGGGTGATTGAGAATGGGCTTCCTGCTGTTGTTGTCTGATAAGGCGTCTCACAGCTCATATTGATTTCTGGCGGAGCAGCTGATGAAGCATTTGTCCCTCCTTTCTTTGTGGCAACTGCGAGGTCTGCAGATGTCCCAATATTGCAGCTTGTGTCAACTGGCGCAATGCCGTAGCTGTACGTGACCCCGGATTGCAGGTTGATGTCATTATAGCTGGGCAGTGATGATGTTGCAATACGCCTTCCATTGCGCTTGACAAGGTATTCTTTCAAATCTGTTGCAGTGCTGGGCTCCCACACAAGCTCAATTGAGTTCTCGGCAATCTTGTTTGCCTTGAGCCCTGTCAGGATGTCAGGCGGTGTTGTGTCTGTCTTCTGGACAACCCTGTATTTTATCGTGACTTTTTCATTGACATCCCCTGAGACTGTGATGCTGCTTTCCCTTGTTGCCGCAGGTAGTTCAGTCGCGAGCTTCACACTTGGCGGGATTGAGTCATAAAGGACTTTGAATTCTTTTGCTGTCCCTCCTGTGTTGCCTTCAAATGCCTGCAGCTTGACTGTGTTTTCTCCCTGTGTAAGCCCGATGCTTGTGAATTTGAACTTTCCATCTGAGCCTGCAGGACCAACCCTTGTCCTTACTTCATTGACGAAAACCTGGACACTTGCCGCTGGCTTTGTCCTTCCCTCTATTGTTATTGTTCCACTGCGGGAAAATGCAGGCAGGCTTGCTTCAATGTCAAGCGTGCCCATTGGCGCTGAGCCTTCAACAGCCCAGCCTGTGAACATGTTGGCTGTCGCTATCGGAAGCATCACCATGAGCATTGCCAGGGTGATGGACAGGAACTTATTCAAATTCCGGCTGAAGTGTTTCGCGATATTCTCCCTCCATTACGTATGACATCATCTTGAGCTTTTGGTCATCTGTGATTGACAATGGCAGGTATTGCACAAGCGGGATAACCGCTGTTGTCTTTCCTGCGATTGTGTCATAAGGTATCTTGTATGTCTGGACATTGTATCCGCCCACCTGGTTGTCGCGCAGGAACAGCATTGCGTCAATGTCATAATAAGACGTGTCCTGCACGATCTGGAATGACTCATTTGTTGTGGGGAAGCCGACAAACTGGTCAAATGTCCTGTTGACAAGGCTTACCTGCACTGAGACGCGTTCATTCTCTGTCAGCGGCCTTGGCGTTCCCCATGTGTCTGTTTCGCCGTGGTATGGGTGGACAATGTATTTGAGCTGCATGTCCTGCAGTTTTTTCATCGGTATGTCAATCCTGTCAGTGAGCATCTGCATTGTTGTTTCAAGGTATCCTTCTTTTTTCGCGGTTATGAATGGGTTTGTGCATCCCCTTGGCAGGTATGTTGCGAGCGTGTACACTCCTTCTTCTGCAATTGTGCTTCCGAGCTCGCATTCCTGGTCAAAGCACTTGTATGTTATCTGGACATCAGGCATTTCCATCATTATGCCTGTCCCTTCCACAACCCCGAGCGCCCTGATGTCAGCTGGCTTGTCGCCGAATGTTGTGCAGAAGTCAGGCGCTCCAAAGTCCATTGTCTGGAACCTTCTCAGCCCAAATGCAACTCTTTCAGGCATGTTATGGTTGATTAGCACAGGGAACGCGAACTGGAAAACATAGCCCTGCCCATTGAACGCAGTGTCATCCCTTACTGACACCTTGACGTAATAGATTATGTCATAGGTGAAGTGCCACTGGTTTATGCACAGGAAGCGCAGGAACTTGCCAACACCCTTTCCTGCGTTTGATTTCAATTGCGGGCCGTCGCTTGGCTGGGCATTTATCTGCATTCCCCACGCAGGCTGGTATTCAAAGCCCACCTTCAGGTCAGTCGGCTTGGCGCCAACGTCATAGAAGAACTTGAAGTACTGGTATGCGTCATCAGGAGCCTCTGTCTTTGGCGGTGTTATTTCCTGTCCTTGCTCAAGCTCTTTTGTCATGCGCAAATAATCCTTGTGCAAAGTTTCGTATGTGCTTTGGCTTGCTGTGAACGGGAAAAAGTTCGTGTTCTTGATTCTTGTTGTCGGAATGTTATAGTATAACAGCTGTTCAAGCCTGCTCTGCACGTCTGTGATGCGCCAGTGCTTTGTTCCGCACTCAATTGTCAATCCGTCCAGCGGGATGTTTTCGCTGTCTGCAGCCATCAAATCAATCGTGGCGTTTTCAAAGTATGTGAACTCGTTTTCCTTTGCCATTGTTGCATTGGCAAGCTCCCACATCTGCTTCAGGCGCACAGGCATCCTGAATACAAAGTCCTTGATTCGCTTTGTTCCTTCTGTGCCGCCAAAGGAGAGCGCCAATGGCCAGGAGATTCTCAAAATCACACTGTCATCTGCTATCATTGTTGTTGTGCTGACATTGCCTTCCTCGGTTATGCTCATCCTGTCCTTGAAAGGCTCAAAGCTTCCTGCGCAGTCCTTTAATCCTGAGTTGATGTGCCTTGTGATTTCCCTTTCCATAAAGCCAAGGCTTGGAGTCCTGTCCTCGCCTTCGTAATACCACAAAGGCACCTTGAAGTAATTTTCAGAGTCTATCGGAATGTAAGCAGTTGGAGTGCGCTCGATTATTCCGGGCAGTTGTATGAATCCTCCCTGCAAGCCCAACAGCCCGATTCCTTCCATTGCAAGGCTATTGACACAGCTCTGGACATAGTCATACACAGGCTTGACGTCCTCAGGGACAATCACTTCCTCCTCAAGCGGCTTGACAGCCCTTTCAGTGGTTAGGTAAACAACTATTCCAACGCTGACAAGCAGTATCAGCCCTATTATTATGAACAGTGTTATCTGCCCTTTTTTCATGATATGCGCCTCAATATATTTCTCATATACGTTCTATACCATGCCATGAATGCGAAAAAGATTATGAATGCAGCTGCAAGCATCAGGTTTCCTGAAACTATGAGCAATACCTGGCTTAACAGCACATAGACAATAAAAACATAGCAGTATGGAATCACAAACGCCTTGAACTTGCCTATGCCTGTGCTGAATGCCTCTGCCATTGCCTTTCCGAACGCGCGGTTCTTTGTGTAAGAATAATGCAGTGCTGCTGTGAGATGGGTGTAAAGCAACATCATCGCGATGAACACATAAGCAGCAGGCTTTGTGCTCATGGATACCACGAAAAACATTCCGAGCACAAGCCACGCAGTGCACCAGACAAGGTTGAGCAGGCTGAATCTTGCAAAGAACGGCAGGTGCACAGGTTTGTTGAGCAAAGTGAGCCAGATGAACCCTCTTGAGATTGTGTATGCGACGAGTATCAGCAGCCAGAATGCAATTAATACGATTATTGCCTTTGTGAAAAACGCGCCAAGTATGTTGTTGTACATCTCAAGGTTGTCAGCGCCCAGCTTTGCTCCTGCTGCTACAGGGATTTGGCTCAGGGGCTGCACAACAGCCATAAGCACGCGGTACAATGCGTATCCTAACAGCGCGATTGCAACGCAGAACACTGCATCGTAGAACATCACCCAGGCAAATTCTGTTTTCAGCTTGAATGATTCCAGCAAATTCCTGAATTGCTTTTTCGAATGTTCCTTTGGCGCGAGCAAAAGGATTAATCCGATAATTGCGAGCAATGCTATCTGCGCAAATCCTGTTTTTTTGTAAATCAGTATTCCTGCGATTATTAAAATTAGTCCGATTATCCGCGGTATTGTTATCAGCTGTTTCATATGTTTGCCCCTGGTGCTGTTGAAGGTGTTGCTGCTCCTGGCTGGCCTGCTGCAGTTTCATCTCCTGTTGCGACAGAGTACGGCGCTGTCGCTCCCCCTGCATACTGGGGTATTCCATTGCATATGCTTCCTGTCCTCCTGCCGCCAAAGGATTCAAGGCTTGGGCTGAATGAGAGGCAGACCTCTGTATAATCAGTTGCGGACAGCTTCATCAGCGCAGAAGCTCCAACTGCTGCAAAAGTGTTTCCTTCGCCAATCTCCTGGTCTGCTGGCCACCAGGCTGCCTTTTTTTCTGCTGAACTGAAGTAAACATTGATTTTTAGTGTTTCATCGAGCGGGTTTGTGACAGAGAACGTGACTTTGTAAACCCATGATGTCTGGCTCGGAGTCACAATCGGCAAGGAGCGCTCTCCTTCAATGTGCGCTGAAACCGCTGGCAAACCACCTACGGGCGCAGTGAAAAGCACTCCATCCTGCGGCGGGGTTATTTCGGTGTAAACGCCGCAAACTGTTGAAGTCCAGCAATCGCGCGAAAGCGGCAAATATCCAAGAACCTTGTTGCAGAAAATATCATTGACCCGATTCCTCCAGTTCGCAAGGAATTCCTTGTCAAATATCAATGACGAATATCCCTGCAATCCTGAATAAACACGGTAGTATTGGACGAAGTTTGTCAGGAAAGTGCCCTGTTTTACCATCTCATCTTTTGCCTTCTGTTCATAATTGGCACCATTAAGTTCCTCAAAGTTATCGCTCTTGTACTTTTCCAAATCTGCCCCGATTATTTGTGTTCCGTCATCGCGGTAATAGTTCACTTGCCCGTTGCTGTCCATACTTACTGTTGCGCCGCCCGTTCTGCCAAGTACAGTTTGGCCTCCGGGCGCTGTTGGTGCTTGCTGTGCTGGGGGTGTTCCTCCCGCAGGTCCTTTTTCCATTTGTTGCATGGATATTTCCTCCTCTGTTGCGCCCAATCCTTGTTCTGCTCCTTGACCTTCGGCGCCTGGTGCAGTTTCTGCTGGTCCGGTTGCTCCTTCTGTGGGGGCGGTGCCGGGGAGTCCTGGTTCTCTTTCTTGATATGTTTCTTGTGCTGTTTCTCCTAGCGCTTCTTGTGAAAGTTGTGCGGGCGGGAGTACTGGTGGCAAGGTTCCTTCTGCATTTCCAGAGATCACGTTTGTGCGTTCTGTTAATTTTGCTTGTGGCAATGCAATAATTTCAGTCTCTGTTAAGTCTCTGCCTTGCGCTCCTGGTGGTTGGTAGTAGCTGCGTGGGTTGTTGTTTTCATCGATGAAAAAATACACATACTGCGAGTCGATTGGCGCCCCAATCACCGCGCTCGCGCTAATCAAAAGCAGGATGACCAAAAGTATCGCGAGTTTACGCATTCTGTTCACTCTCATAATCATCAACTGCGTCTTTGAAGTCATTGCAGGCGTTTTGGTTTACTGAGCCGAAGTCTGAGGCGCTCTTGATGTTCTTTATGTCCTGTATTGTCTTGCCGAGCTGGGATGCAATTGCAAGCCCTGCGCAGATGACATAGCCAGGTCCTTTTCCTGCTTCGCAGGATGGCTTGCACAGCAACGCAGCTATTGCTCCGACAATTGCGAGCGGGTCAGAGAGTATGTTTTGCAGCATATTCAGGTAGTAGTTGACAAGCGGCGCGAATGGAATGAGATTGAAAATCTCGCCAAGGACAAAGCGGCATTCAAGGTAGTGCTTTTGGTCCCTGCAGTAGCTCGCAGGCAATCCGTTTTCGCGCACATCTGTCAACAAACAGTTGCCATACTGGCACTGTATCTGCCTCCACTTGTCAAGATTGTAAATTATTCCCGGAATGCACAGTGGCGGAATCATGATGCTGAAAATAAGGCTGTCCTTGACATTCAAATAAGTGTTTGGGTCCTGCGCTCCTGTTCCTGCACCGCCAACTGCTCCCATCGTGGAACCCATTCCAGGATAGTTGGAAATTAAGTCATTATACCCTGCTTGAACCCCTTCTTTGCCTTCTATGCCTTCCACGCCTGCCATGCTGAGCACGTCAAACAATCCCCTCTGGCAGGTTATGAAGTCGCAGAACTTCTGCACGTATGAGAGTATTCCGTCATCCTTGTTGACCACTGTGCGCACCTTCTCTGATGTGGTGCACAGGTTTTGGGACGTCTGTAACAGGCTTTCTCCAATTGATGTTGTGAATGGGATTGCCTTTAGAATGTATCCGGTTACTCCAATCACCATTGAAATCATTGTCAGCAACGAAATTATGTTCATCAGTATGTTCAGTATCTGGCAGATTTTCTCAGCATAGCCCATGAATTTCTGCAGCTCGCCGATTACTTTCCAGACACCTGAGATGCTTTCCTTGACCTCATCAATATTATCATCCATGTTGTTGTAAAGTTCGCCAACAGGGAGGTTGTAGAACTGCAGGGTGACAGTCACATTGTCGTGCTCAAAGTTCTGGGGGATAAAGTTGCCCACGCGCGTGAGAATTGAGACAGGGCAGCTGAAATTAAGCTCGTTGATTGTATAATCAGTCGGAGCAAGCGTCATCACCATGTACGGCTCTATGCTGCCTGCGTAATTGTTCTCAATGCTCATTGTGCTTATGTAATCTGTCTGCCCTGAGCACTCGTCAATGCCAGGAGCCTGCATTGTCACAAGGGACGCCTTGTCATTTGTTGATGCCAGCTTTATGCGGCAGTAAACAGGGTGCTCATACACAGACAAAGTGCTCCTGTCAAGCATTGTTGGCGAGCATTCTGTTGAGAGAGTCCAGTAGTTTGGCTCTGTTTCATTGCCTATGCCGAGGATAAAGAGCTCAGAGGTGGTTATCGCAACCGAGTTGCCTGCCAAATCGCTGAATGTAAACGTGATGTTTGTCGGCTGAGGCCCTGAGACCTCGTTTGTGTATGAGAATGTGCATCTCTTTGTGGTGTTGCCAAGGCACCTTTCAGCAGGTGTTTCCTTGTCCCCTCCAATGTCGCGGAAATCTGCGACAGCCTTGCTGAAGCCTGCTCCCTCAACCACAAACTCAAGAGTCTCGCCAAGCGAGGTGAAATTTGTCTTTACGCGCTGCTCTGCCCTGAATGCTGCGATTTCAACAATCCGAACTCCCTCTGGCGCGGTCTTGTCAAATGTCAGGTTCAACTGCATTGTCTTTGTGACCTGGTTGTTGAGGTTGTCGCGCGTTGTGGGCATTATTTTTACCGAATAATTGCCGCTGCTGGATGTCGGGCGCACAGGCCAGAAGCACTTCCAGGTTTCAGTTCCTGTCTTTTCGCACTTTTGCGCCTTTGTCTCTGCTCCAAGCCCAAGCGAGCGAAGGTCAAGGAATGCCAAACCCTTGCTCATTCCTGCTCCTGCTTCCTTGAACTCTGCGAAAATCGTGCCATTGACTCCGAGCAGTGCCTTTCCTTTGTCGTCAACAAACTGTGTTCCCATTGCTGTTGGCTCAGGGGCAGTGTCATCAATGCTGATTGAGCACTGCAGCGTCTTGGAGTCCTTGCTGCCCATCAGGTCGCTTGCGTTGACTGTCACCTGACACGTTGCGGGCGTTGTAATCGCGACATTTCTCCAGAAGAACCATTCGCCGTTCTGCCCCTCGCGGAGCTTTCTTCCAAGCGTGGGGTTTAGCTTTGTCAGGTCAGCGTAAACTGTTGCGCCATTCACGTCGCTGTCAGCAATCTTGACGAAAACATCTGCAGTTACCTGCTGGTTTGTGCGAGCGTGCGTAATCAGATAGCCGTCTGTGTCGCGCAGCTCAAGCGCTTCAGGGGTTGGCTTGCGCGAGTCCATGAAGATATCTTTACACACCGGCGCGCTCTTGTGGTTAAGGTAATCTGTTGCAACAGCGCATATCCTGACTTTTCCATTCCCTCCTGGCGGCGATGGCGGCGTGAATGTGAAAGTGCCGTTCTTTGCGCAGGCGCTCAGGTTTCCTGCTATCAGCCCGACAGTTGTCAGGTTTGCTGTGATATTGATGAACTTTATTCCTGAGCATTCTGTCAGTTTTCCTGTTTCGCTCCCATAGTCTTCAACTTTGTACGTGACAGTTGTCGGCTTTGGCGCCATGCTCATGTTCGGGCTGATGGTGAACACCAGTATCTTTGGCGCGATAAAGTCAACAGTGAGGTTTTTGTACGCGGTTTCAATTTCCTTGTTCTCTGCGTCAAAGAGCTTTATCGCGTAATGGTCTGTTCCTGCGAAAATCAGGTCTTTTGTCTTGTAAGTGCACTGCTGCATTGCCTGGGACTGTGCAGTGCAGCTGTCCATGAAGTAATAAGTGTCGCCGTAAAACACGCGCACCCTTTGTTTTGCAACATCAGGGGTGGGATTGCCAATCATCTGCGCGAGCACCTGTACTGTCAGCTCGTCATTCTCCCTTGCAAACCCGTTCACGTTGTCAACTCCTGAGAATTTCTGGACTGTCATCTGTTCTGCAAAGCAGACAGGCAGCATTACAACAAGCCAAATCATTGACCATGCTGCGAATTCAAGCAGTTTCATGTGAGCACCGGCTTCAAAATGTCCTCGTATTGCTCTGACACGCTGAACATTGTGCTTATCTGTTCAAGGTCTTCCACCACTCTGTGGGATTCTGGCAGAAGCTTGTCAAGCGCGAAGTTGATGTATGTAAACTCAATATTGCGCGTGTTCTTAAGCTGTTCCTCTGTGATTGTCCAGTCATACTGTGCATAGCCAGATATGAGCGGCTTGTCCTTGCCGAACTGAATAGGTTGTGTCGGCACCCAATAGCACTTTCTATGATCATTAGTTTTGTAGCAGCGCCTTTGCTTGGGTATTGTCAGGTTCTTTGGCTGCGGGTAAAGGAAGCTGTAAATTGTGACAGTGTAATCGCCTGCAAACAGCGTCACGTTCTTTGATTCGTCAGACGGCGGGTCTCCGCAGGGTATTTTTGCCTTTTGCGAGGGCGCGCCGCAGACTGTTCCCAGCACGTTTACAGGCTCCTCCCATTCATTTACTTTCTTCTTTTCAAGCATTATTATTGTGTTTTCATACTTGCCCTGGTTCCAGACCTGGGTGGTGTCCATCTCCCAGTTTATGCCGTATCTTCTTAGCATCCATTTCTTTACAGAGAAATCAACAGGATAGCCGACTCCCATCACAAGGCTGGTTGATTGGTCGCTCTCGTCAGTTATGTCCATCTGCTGTATTGCGTTTGAGTAATCCCTGTGGGTTGCGGTCACAAATCCTCCAAGGCAGCGCGGGAACTTTGTCAACAGCTGGCCCTGCACTGTGGCGCCCATGTCGCAGACTTCCTTTCCGCACCTGTAGAGTATTTCAGCGCCGTCAACGGGCGCCCCTGCGCTTGTTGTGACATTTACAGTGATGTTTCCGCTTGTGCGCTGCTGGGGCGTGCACAGCAGTGTGCTCTGCTCCATAATCGACGGGACAGTTAATGTTGGCTCAAGCGCTGCAAGAGGCATGTTGTTCCTCATGTTTGCCTCAAGGAAATACCTGAATGAATATCCTTCGCCGCCAAATGCCCCTGGCTGCTTTATTTCCACAAGCACAGGATAGCTGACATCATATGCGAAGTTATACCTCCTGACTCCGAACAGGAATCCCCACGTGTTGGATATTCCCTCTGCCTGGCATATCTGGCCATTGCAGTTGAGGTCAGTGTATGGCTTCCACCACGGCAGGTAGACAAACCTTGCCTCAAGTGATTTGTGCTGTTCAAGGACAGGCACTGTGAATCCGCGGTTGTAAAGGACTTCATAGAACTTCTTGTCCTTGCCATTTGGCGCAGGAAGGTAGCGGTAATTCTTTGTGTAAGTCACCTTGAGCAGGGGGACATAGCTGGTTAGAATCTCGCTTATCTTTCGTTCGACATCAAACTTGGTCCACATTTTGCCCCTGCCAAAGCCGAATTCCATGTCTGAGACAGGCGGCAGGGCGTTTTCACTAAGCCTGGAGAATGTGTCAATAAGGGTCCTTGTCATTTGCTCAAGGAAGCTGTACTGCGCCTCGATGTTTGTTATGTTTGTCGCCAGGGAATAGATTTCATAGAAGCTTACAGGAAGCTCTGTCACATAGTCCTTTATCTCAAACCTTTCCTCTCCGCGGGTAATCTCAAGAGGGTATGTCAGCATTACAATCACTGTTGCTGAAGTCATCTGGGTGTCAGGCTCAATCTCCCCTGTGGGCACAATGTTGTATTGCTGTTCCTTGAAATTTGCAAATTCGCCAAGGCAGTTTGGAAGCTTGTCTTTTATGTAGCGGTCCATCTGAGTTTTAATATTTTCAAGCGAAGGCCTCTCGCTGCTGAACTCGCAGTTGCCTACGCAGTTGTTCTTTGAACTGAGGTGCCACCAGTACGGGATTTTCAGTTCTGAATCAGGGGCAAACTGCACAGCGCGACCTTCTGTCGGCTCTATTGGGTTGTAGCCCTGCCTTGGCTCAATGTATCCCCCGCGCTCGCCAAGCTTCTTAAGCGCTTCTTTCGCGGTTATTTTGAGGCAGTCCTGAACATAGTTGCGCAATGGCTGCATCTCTGTTGGAATTTTTGAAACAACTGCCTCCTGCGCCTCAAGCGGTGCTATTGCCGCCTGCGAAGTGACATAAAGGTATATGCCTATGCCGACCAGGAGAAGTAGCCCAATGATTATGAAAATAGTTATTTGCCCCTTTTTTGCCATAGCCAACCCTTTTTTAATGCAGTACTATTCTATGCACGAAAAAACCGCAGTTGGGTATATAAATTTAACTATATTATATAGACGATAAATGTTACCTTCCAAGAATGACGATAAATATTTATATATGCCTGTCTGGAGTGTTGTTTTATGGTTGTCGGGGATTTGGTTGAATACCTTCGCGAGCACCTTGAGCTTGGCTATGACATCCACGAACTTAAGCTCCAGCTTGTCCGCTATGGCCACTCTGCGAAGAATGTTGAGGAGGCGCTTGACGTCCTTAGAAAAGAGGCACTGAACGGGCTTCCATCACCCTCGCTGCCAGAACACATCGCGACAGCAGCCCACATCTGGCTGTTAATGCCCGCAATGCTTTTTGTCCTGATGTTTTCTATCGGGCTTATCATGTTCTTTCTGAGAAATCCTGCATTGTAAGACTTTATCTATTAAGAATGAACTTACTTCTCGTATTCAAGAGAGTAAATCGTGAGTGCCGCATTGCTGAGCTCGACGTCAATTGTTATGTCCTTTGTGCCAAGAGCCTTGCTGCAGCTGTGGACACATGCCGCTGTGAATGTTCCGTCGCTGTTTATCTTCACAAGGTCATTGTCAAAGAGAAGGAACCTGCTGCCTTGCGTGGCTGCGTAAACCCTTGCAAACCCGTTTCCGTCGACTTTTCCTGAAATTGTCAGTGACTTTGGCAGATCATCAAGGTGGATTATCCTTGAGCCTGACTCGACAAAAGCAAGGTTCAAATCCTGCACCACAGTTTGCTGATTGACATCTGCTGTCACAGCGCCGAAAACCGCGGGCTTGAAAAACACCATGAAGCTGAAAAGCACGAGCAGGACAGCGGCTGCGATGATGTGCGTTGTCGCGTGCATGCTGCTGCTCTGCACAGGGTTTTGTATTCCATTGTAAACCTTGACGAGCTGGTCATACGCGAGCTCCTTGTGCATCGGGTCTATGTTCGAGGAAGCCATTTTTTTGTAAACGTCAAGAAGGTCCTTGTACTTTGCTGTCGCACCCTCAACATCGCTGCTGTCAATGCAGTCCTGCGTGGAGTGGTACGCGTCAACAAACTTCTGGACAAGCTCTATCTTTTCCTCGGTAATTGTAATCACCTTTGCATACTTTCTTGGCAACCTTCTATATAAACCTTTTGTGAAGTAAAGTTTTTATACTCATCGTCAAGAGTTGAAGTTATGAACGGCAAACTGCCGGAAAGGCAGCCTGCGGGCGCGATGATTTGCCCCAGATGCAGGAAGCCGGCTCTGCAATTCGTTGAGGCGTCATCTGAGCTCGTCTGCACGAATTGCGGCTTTAAACAACCAATAAAAAAGGTGTAATCTTGGCAAAAAACACTCCAAAGGCGCAAAGGATCGGCGTTTTCGTCGACGTGCAGAACATGTATTATTCAGGAAGGTACATGTACAATTCAAAGGTCAACTTCAAGGCATTGCTCAATGAGGCAGTGCAGGGAAGGACGCTTATCAGGGCAATCGCTTATGTTATCCGCACAGAGGACGTTGGAAGGGAGGAATTCTTCAAGGTGCTTGAGAACATGGGCTATGAAATAAAGGCAAAGGACATCCAGATTTTTGTTGACGGCTCAAAGAAAGGCGACTGGGACATCGGCATAGCAATGGACATGATTGAAATGGCTCCAAGGCTTGACACGCTCGTGCTTATTTCAGGCGACGGGGATTTCATCCCGCTTGTCGAGCACCTTCAGCGCGCAATGGGCTGCCGTGTTGAAGTCATTGCGTTCGGCAAGAGCGCGTCAGGAAAATTAAAGGAAGCTGCAAACTCATTCGTTGACCTTGACGAGAACCCGAAAAAATTCCTTATTGCAAGGTCAGCAAGGCCAAGGGCGCCTGAAGGACAGATAGAGACGCACCATCAGGGGGTTGAAAGAAGTGCTAGAGGCCAACAGCGATAATTTCAGGAAAGAAGTTCTGGAAAGCAAGATTCCTGTAGTTGTGGATTTTTGGGCAGAGTGGTGCGGTCCGTGCAAGGCAATGGCTCCGACTTTTGAAAGTGTTTCAAAGCAGTTCACAGACAAAATAAAATTTGTCAAGTGCAATATTGACGAAAACCAGGACATTGCCTCGGAAAACAGCATAATGAGCATTCCCTGCCTTGTCATCTACAAGGACGGCAAGGAAGAAGGGCGCTTGGTCGGCAACCAGTCAGAAGATATTCTTGTCCAGCAATTGAGAACTTTTCTTTGATTTAATGCTCAATGAATTTGCCCACTGCCCAGATTACTGCTATGCCGAGGAAGAAGAAAAGCATCTGGAGCGAGGCTGACGAAAGCTTTTTTGTCTTGTGCAGTTCAGGAAGCAGGTCAACTGTTGCCATGTAGATGAAACCGCCTGCTGCTATCGGGATAAATGTCTGGGATATGTTTTGTATTCCTGCTGAAAAGAAGTAAGCAATGATAGCCCCTGCCACTGCGGCCAGCGCTGAAAGCATGTTGTATCCGAGCGCTTCTGCGCGCGTGAATCCGCCGTAAACAAGCACTCCGAAATCCCCTATTTCCTGCGGGATTTCGTGGGCTATGACTGCGAGCGTGGTTATCAGTCCGAGCGGAACGCTGACAATATAGCTTGTCGCGATTATCGCGCCATCCATGAAGTTGTGCGCTGCGTCGCCAAACAGGTTGAGATAAACAACCGGCATCCTGTGATGGTGGTGATGCCCTACTGTTTTGCCTGCCTTCAAGTGGGTGTGCCGCTCGCACTCCACATTGTGGCAGTGGTACCAGCAGAGGAATTCCTCAATCACAAAAAAGATTACAATTCCCAAAAGCACATACCAGAACACGCCGTCAACTCCGTTTTCCAAAGCCTCAGGAAGCAAATCAAGGAATGCTGCCGCGAGCATCGCGCCTGCTGCAAAGCTGACCATAATCAAAAGCAATCTGTGCAGGCGCTTTGGGTTAAGTGCGATTGCGAATATTCCGATAAGCGAGATAATGCTGACAACAACGACTGATAACAGGATGTATGCAAGTGTGTGCATGTTTCAGAGGTCGCCAAGGGACTATAAAAAGCTTTTGCAAGGGAAAAGATTAAAAACACATACTGCGGGAGGCAGGGCATGCTAAAGCTTCCGGTTATTGTTGTCAACTGCAAGGCGTATGAGAACTGCGTTGGCGAGGGCGCTGTCCGTATGGCAGGCATTTGCGAGCGTGTCGCAAAGCTGATGAAGACAACAATCGCTGTCGCTGTTGAGACTGCTGACATTTATCACGTGAAAATGGCTGTAGGCATCCCTGTTTTTGCACAGCACATTGATGCAGACGAGCCTGGACCGCACACAGGCGATGTACTTCCTGAGTCTGTAAAGGACGCAGGGGCAGTCGGAACACTGCTGAACCATTCTGAAAAGAAACTCACCTTCCCGGTTTTGAAAAAATCAGTTGAGCGCGCGAAAAAAGCAGGATTGCTCACCCTTGTCTGCGCTGCAACTCCAGAGGAAGCGAAAAAGATTGCAGAACTTAAGCCGGACTTTATCGCGATTGAGCCTCCTGAACTAATCGGAGGCAATATCTCTGTTAGCAAGGCAAAGCCAGAAGTTGTCACAGCAACAACAAAGGCAATAAAAAACATTCCGATTCTTTGCGGTGCAGGTGTAAAGACAAAAGAGGATGTCCGTAAAGCAGTCCAGCTTGGCGTAAAGGGAATCCTTGTGGCATCAGGTGTGACCCTTGCAAAGAATCCTGAACAGGTCCTTAAGGATTTTGCAGCAGCACTGCAATAATCTTATCTGACTTCAAGCATTATCTGGTGTATCTTGTCATACACTGGCGCCTGAAGCACGCATTCTGACGGCTGTGCGTCAAACACGCAGACATTGAACACTGCAGTCGCCCCGCGTGGTGTCGATACCCCGTCATCCACCTGTGTTCCTGCGCGGACGCGAAGCTGGATGGTCTCGTATTTTTTCGGCTTTATGTAAATCTGCTCCTGTGTTTTGAACGAACCAAGCCACTTTGACTCTATATAGTCCTTTGACCCGATGTCAATCTGCTTGCCTGCGCGGTCATAAATGCCAGAGAACCCTATCACGACGCTAAATCCGCGCTCATCAGTGTTGATGTTTCTTATTCCAAGCCCGAATGTTGAGTCCTTGCCCAGGTCTGCGGTCTTTTTGTTTATTGGTATCGCGACAATCTCATTGCTGTCCCTCAGCATTGCCTCTATCTGGGATTTTGTCTGCAGGTCAATCCCTGACTGTATTTCGCCTGCTCCGCCGAACATTTTCCAGACCAGCGCTATGCCGCCGATGAAAATTATTATGCTGATTATGAGAAGGACAATCATGTTTATCGGCAGCTCAAGCCCCTTCTTGTTCATCATTTTACACATCCGGGTTCAAAATAACAACCTTGCCGAGTGGTTTTGAGAAGTCGCCGCTCTTTGCTTCATCGTTCTGCGTGTACTCATACCACACCTGCAAGTTAAGGCTGCGCTCCTGCTCTTCTGCCCCGCCTGCGGGTATTGTGAATTCAACACTCTGCACATCGCCCTTGTTTGCGAGCTCCTTGCCAATTACTGCAGACGCGACTTCCTGCGAGCCGTCAAGCAGCTTCAGGTCTGTTAGCTTCACTGAGCCGATTGTGTCCTGCTTCTGCTGGAGCTTGAAGTCAATTGTGAACTTGTCTGTTTTTACATTGAATGGCGAATTGTACTTGTAAGTGTTCTGAAGCTCAAACACGCCCATTGACCTGGGGTCAAACAATGCCTGTGGCTGGACTGTAATTCCTTGCTTAAGCTGGGCGACACAGCTGTTTGCAACACAGCTTCTTGCCAGGTATGTGCCTCCTCCTGTGCACGGACCGCAGTCAGCAGGGCACGTGCATTTTGTTTCAGAACCGTCGCATATGCCGTTTCCGCAGGCTCCTGGGATTGGCTTGTAGTTGCAGAAGAAACTTGTCTGGAGCCCGCATTCCTCTTTCATTCCCGCAATCTTTTCGCACACAGGGCAGCCTGATGACGCGTTCGGCTTTGCCCATGCGAATTTCAGGGACTGGTATGAGTTTGCAAGTGTTGCGCTCTTTGGCGTGGATGACGAGCCTGATTTCTGGACATAGTCAAGGTACACCTTGAGGTTGAGGTTGGTAAGCTCGCCGTCGCGGTCTGCTGTTGGGAAATCAATTATCAGCCTTTCCTTTGCAGTGCTTCCCTCGAAAAGGTTTCTGTTCACTGCCTTGTCTGCGAGCTGTATTGTGCGCTTGTCAGGAGTCATTGCTGTAAGCTCAAGGCGGGCAATCTTTATGTCGCTCATTCCTGATGCAAGGGAATTGATTCCGAACTCGAGCATGAACTGGTCTTTTTTGGTGTTGAACGGCTGGTTGAATGTTGTTGTTGCCTCAATCTTGCTGCCGCCTGTAGAAAGCTCTTTGGTCTGCGTTATTGGCTTCTGCGCTGTCGCTGGAATATCCTGTATGCACGCGGTTTTGTTGGTATTGCAGGTCTGCTCAAGGTATTTGCCAAGCTTTCCAGAGCAGTCTCCGCAGTCATCAGTGCAGGAGCACGTGTTTTCCCCTACTTTTGCCTCGCAAAGTCCATTGCCGCACTCTCCTGGGATTGGAGTGTACTGGCACTTCTTATCAACGCATTTTGCAGTGTAGTATGCCTTTACGCACTGTTCGTCTTTTTTGCATTCTGCCTTTCCACAGCCTGCAAGTATCAGAAGCAAAGCAATAACTGCTATTATTACTAGGTGTCTGCACCTCATTTTGTGTTAACCTGGCAGGTATTTGTATATAAATATTACTTAAATACAGAACTTCTCTTTGTTTAATCCTTGCCGTTTATGCCGAGCCAGTGCATGCACGGGCAGTAGCCGATGAAGCTCTCAGCAAGCGCGATTATGCCCAGAAGCACAATCAGCATGTTTGCCCATTCGCAGTGCCAGAATCTTGGTGCAAGAGGCCCAAGCAGCCAGAATGCAAGGATAAACCTGAGTACTCTGTCCAGTGTTCCAAGGTTTTGTTTCATCTTAGTTGCTCGAACTCCGAGATTATTATCCACGCAAATATGAGCATTATCACAGCTCCTGCGCCTATGAACCATGCTCCATTCTGGAATGTGTCAGTAATGCTCGTGTACAAGCCCCAGCCGATGAATGCTGTGCCCAGCCAGAGGAACTTGTCAAGTACCATCCTCATTATGTCAAATTCCTCTGTGTGTGTCAGCCTTCGTTTTATCTTTGCCATTTTAGGTCAATAGTATGTGGAATGATTTTGTCTGTTTACTCCATACGCTTGTCATACTGCAGCAGTCTGCTCCTTCCTCGCAGTTAGTTTCTCCCTGGTAAACATACAGCTTCATCAGGTATGTGTCAGGGTCTGCGTTTGCAATCTGCATTGTGGCTGGCGAGACAGAAATGTCTCCACCTGGAACCTCAAACTCGCTCAACAGGCTCGGGAACCAGTTATCGCCTGATGCAGGCCTGTTGTTGTCCATGTCCCTTCCACCCACCTGGACGTTGGGCTGGTCATTAATGCATGTGTCCTTATTGAATGCCTTTACGCACTCCATTGAAATCCTGAAACATCTTGTTTGTGGTGCATTATTGCGCACTCCTATGTGGAATGGGAATGGCGAGCCGCGCTTGACCTCGAGCTCTGTGCCCTTGTCCATGACGACCAGGTCTCCTGATTCCTCCATGTTTTTCCTGAGCTGGTCCTTGATTTTGGCGAACTCACCGCCGATAAGCTCTGTTCCGCCCTTGAACATGTTCTTGATGAAGAAGATTGCAAGCCCGAGAAGCGTGATTGCGATGATAAGAACGACGATTGCAGTGATTGAAAGCTCCAATGCGCCCTTTTTGTTCCTACGCATAATGCACCTCTTTTGTATGAAGA
The DNA here is from genome assembly GCA_964353335.1 of uncultured Methanosarcinales archaeon. Lineage (GTDB taxonomy): Archaea > Nanobdellota > Nanobdellia > Woesearchaeales > ARS49 > JAWAAW01. The sequence continues at coordinate 133,093 of CAYGVI010000001.1, read as the reverse complement.
CGGTGATAACTTAATCCGTTTATAAACTTTTCCTTGTAATCTATTTAAATACCAAAACTTAACCATTCAGCATGCCGTCGTGGGTGAGTCCGTGGAAAGAGCAGCCGCTTGATTTGCAGCTGAATTACTGGTTTAAGGGGGCAGGCCCCTCTCAAGTGTCAATAGTGAGCGAGTGCCCGTACTTTGTTTATTACAATCATCTTGGCAAGCCGCCTGTTTATTTTGTAGAAGAGCGCCTTCCAAATTACAAGGGCGAGATAATCGGCCTGCTTAATGTGATGAAGGTGGAAAACTCAAAGACGGTGTCTATACAGGCGCAGTTAATTCCCTTGGGCGGCAAGTTCAGAATCAAGCACCCTGTTGATGGGCTGTCGCAAAGGATTAACATTGTCAACGCACAGGCGCATTTTGACCTTGACGCAATGGTTACAATGGAGTGCAAGAAAGACACTGCAACAAGAATTTCTGTCCAAATAAAGCGCGAGTAGTCCCTGACACTACAACAAAGCGTTATATCTGTTTCTTGCTTGATGTGTTGCCATGGACAAGACAAGAGTGCTTTATTTGTCAAGGGAAATGTTTCATAACCCCTCAGTATCGTACGGGCTTGGGGATAATTATGAAGTTCTATCTTTCATCGGCGAAAACATTGAAGACCTGCCAGACATGCTCGCAACCCCTCCTGAATACAAAAAGATTGATGCGCTAATCACGTGTGTTCCGCACAATCTACTTACAAACACATATGACCGCAGCCTTGAAATACTCAGGCAGGTCAGGCAAACGCATCCGAAAATGCCGATTATAGCTTACACTGCAGCCTGCGCTGATGAAAAAGTCAGGTTTGCAACCCAGCGCAGCATTGACGCTATTGTGGAAAACAACAGCCAGTCTCAGCGCCAGTTTGACGCTGACCGCCTGAGAAAAGTCCTTGATGGCTTTTTCGGCAGGGGAAGCGCAGAATGAGTGACGTTCCTGAACTGCAGAAAAAGGAAGGAAGCACTTATGTTTCTGCGGATGTCTGCTGGCAGACGCCTTTGCGGTGCGTTTGTATGTTTGTTAATGCATGCCAAAAGCTTTATGCGCAATATAACCGGAAAATGACCTTGAAGTCAGCCAAGGAGGATTGGAATTTTGATGAATCTGATTGCACACGCTCGCTTGAGACGCTGTGTATTGCTGCTTCGCTGAAAGTCAATATTATTGTTGAGGGCGAGGATGAAATTGCAGAAACAATCGCAAGGCAGCTTTATTCAGGGCTTGTTTCTCACAGCTGTTTTGATTTTGACATGCGCAAGTATGATAAGAAGTAGAAACATTTTTATTCAACCATTATTGTTTGTTTGATTATGGCAAAGGTTGTTCTAGTTACAGGCGGAAACACAGGCATAGGCGCAGCAATAGTCCAGGCATTCTCTGAAAAGGGATATTCTGTAATAATCCACTATTATGAACTGCAGAGCGAGGCTGAAAAAATGGTCTGCTCCTCCAAGGGAAAGTGCGTAATGGTTGAGGGCGACATAACCAAGAAAGCAACGCTTCAGGCATTGCTTGGCATGGTTAAGAAAATGGGCGGGCTTGACGTGCTTGTGAACAATGCAGGCATCAATATTCAGAAGGACATTTTCAAGGCAGAAGACAAAGACTGGATTGACACTTTCAATGTCAATGTTATTGCGCCATTTAATCTCATTCAGATGCTTGCACCCTATTTGAAAAAGTCAAAAGGCAGCGTGGTGAACATCTGCTCGGTCAGGGCGCAAACCCCGCGGGAAGGAAACATTGCTTATGGCGCCTCAAAAGCAGCATTGGTCAATTTCACAAAGGCTGCTGCAAAGTCTCTTGCTCCTGATGTGCGGGTTAACTGCGTCAGCCCTGGCCCGACGCTAACAAGGATGCAGAAGGGAAAGCCAATGGCAGAGGGTGAAACAATACTTGGCAGGCGCGGCAAGCCGGAAGAAATCGCGCAAATGGTTGTTGCAGTCGCTGAAAACGCGTTCATGACAGGCTCAAACGTAATAATAGACGGCGGGGCTTTGCTTTAATCACGCAAGAATTGAGTGGAATATCGGAGCTGTTGCGAATGTTTCTATGAATGCCGCGAGTATTATGAACAATATGCCTGCTATCAATAGGAAGAAGCAGTTCTGGGCGACATTGTGAAGCTCATTTCCCTTTAGCTTTTCGTGGATTATTCCGCGCGACAATGCTGCTCCTGCGATTGCTGCGAGTATGTAGCCTGCGCTTTCAGGAAGCAGGTGCAGAAGTGATACTGCCGTTAGCTGCCACGCCCCTGCCCAGCGATGGAAAATCTGGACCACAAAAGCTGCGAAAACAGAGGCATTGTACGCGATTATGAATGTGGCTCCTGCGCCGTAAAACAGGGAAAGTATGAATCCTATGATAAGATAAGAGAGGTTGTGAGATGCAAGCGCAAATGCATTGGCTATTGAGGGCGTGTACGGGTTTAAGCTGAAATTCTGAATTACCTCTGGTCTCAAATGGCTTTGCAAAAGCTGGTTTGTCTGGTATTCAAGCGTAGCCTGGTTGACCATTCCAATAATGATAAATCCTGCGAGCAGTCCGAGAAACGCGCCTGTATAGCACTTAAACAGCGTGTGGTGCCGTCTCCAGAAATGTGAGCTTCCTGTCCTTTCAATCTTTTCTTCCATGACAATCAAATGATGCAGGCTGGGAACAAGCAGTATTGTCAGCAAAAGCACTGTCGCAAGGCTCTGGTTTGGAAAGAATAACTGCATTGATGCATACGCGATAAAGACATATGCTGCGCTCAGGAAAAAGACAAAAGAGAAATGCCTGATGACAATTTTCCTGTCCAGAAGCTGTTCAAGCACCATTTTATGGGTAGAACTGCGGCTTGGAATTTTTTCTCATCCTGCGGAAGGCGTAAGTTCCAAGCGCCAGGAGCAATAAGAGCAGGATTCCCACTCCAAACCACTTCATTCTTGTGTTGAGGTTGAAGATTCCTGTTGCCTGGGGCTGTATTATTGGCAGATCCCCTGTTTCTTCTGGCGCTGTTTCCCCTGAAGGCTGGATGTTGCCTGTTTCAGGCTCAGGGTTTTGCTGTTGCATTTCTGAATTTCCTGTAACTAAGGGCAATGATGGGAATGTGAACGGCTGACCTCCAGATGGGGTTGGTGTTGGGGGTGTTGGTCTGCCTCCTCCGCTTCCTCCACCGCCGCCCCCGCCACCTCCTGTGACTACGGGGTTAACGACATTGACTGTCCTTGTAACATTTGCAGCGTCATTGCCTGCATCGTCAGTCATTTGGTAAATTATGTAGTATGTGCCTGCAGCGCCTGTATTTACTGTTCCTGTCGTTGTAATCAGGCCTTGCTCTGTCGCGTTTGCGCCAGGGTCTGTGAATGTGCTGCCTGTTGTGATTGTCATTGGGTTGGCGCCGTTAAGCGTCAGTATCGGCTTTGCGCCGTCATTTGCAGTTGTTGACATTGTTACAAGCTCATTTCCTGCAAGGTCATGTGTGCTTGTTGGGCTTCCACCTTGGGTGTATGATATGCTTGGCTCTGCTCCTGTGTCGCTGGTGTTGCTTTCATCAAATGTGAGCACAAGAATAGTGTCATTTGCATCTGAGCCTGTGCCGATCTGCTCATTGTCATATCCATCAACATCCCAGTTGTCAGAGGTTCCCGCATTAAGGAAGTCATCGCCTATGTTCTCATTGAATGTGAGCACAATTGAATCAATCATTCCGTCGCTGTCTGCGTCCTGTGTTTCTGCAGAGTTAAGCTCTGGCGGTGTTGTGTCAACAACATTTACAGTCCTTTCTGCATGTGCGCTGTTTCCTGAAGAGTCATTGACATCATAAGTGACTGTGTAATTTCCGACAATGAATGGATTAACCGGGTTGAATATTCTTATTGCGCCAGTTATTTCGCCGTCATAGTTGTCATTGGCTGTTGCACCTGCATCCGCATATGAGTTTGTCCTTTCAACTGTTGCAGGGTTGTCACCAAGAATTGTGAGTACTGGCGGCGTAATATCCACAACATTCACTGTTCGTGTGACTGCAACTGCCACATTTCCTGACGAGTCGCTGACGCGGTATGTGACATTGTATGTTCCGACTTTGCTGGTGTTGACATCGCTTTCAGTTATGATGCTTGCTGTTATGTTTCCGTCTGCATTGTCCTCTGCTGTTGCGCCTGCATCAACATAGGTGGTGTTGAATGGCACATCAACTGGGCTTGTGCCGGTCAAATTGATTATGGGAATTTCTTTATCTATTACCATAACTATGCGCGTTGCATGCGCAGTATTTCCTGATGAGTCTGTCACATTATAAGTGACTGTCTGGTTTCCGAGCACGTGCGTGTTCACATTGATTACAGTTACCAGCGCGCCTGTAAGGTTGCCGTCATAGTTGTCATTTGCTGTTGCGCCATCGTCAATGTATGTGTTGCCGTAGTGTATGGCGACCGGGTTTTCGCCAAGAATTGTAATTACCGGCAGGGTTGTATCAACCACGTTTACTGTGCGGACTGCCACTCCTATGTTTCCTGCGGAGTCATTGACGCGGTATGTTACTGTGTATGTTCCAAGCACCTCCTGGTTTACTGTGTTGACTGTTATTATTGCACCAGTCAGGTTTCCGTCTGTATCGTCAAGCGCGGTTGCGCCTTCATCATCATACTGATTGTGCACTTCTACTGTTACATTGCTTGAGCCGAGAATTGTGATTACTGGAGGGGTTATGTCGCGCACTGTGAGTGTTGCTGTATCTATTACTGCGCTGTGTGTTCCTGTTACGGTCCAGACTCCTGCATTCTGCGAAGTGTAAGTGTTTGCTGAAAAGCTCCCATTTGCAGCAAGGTCAATTCCAAACAGGGTTGATGATGTCACAACACCTGCTGAGTTGCCATACGCATCAAAGCCTTCTGTGGTGTAATCAACGCTGTCGCCCTGGTCGATTGTTGCGGCATCTGGTGAGACTGTTATATTTGTGACTGTGCCCGGCACTTCAACAAGCGTTCCCATTGAGTAGCCATTTGCAACACCTGCAATGATTGAGTTTCCGCTCTTTGTGATGTTTCCATATCGCAGGGGGGTTCCTGCAGTCGGGCGTACGCTGATGTTAACGAATAACAGGCTGTTCATTGAACCCCCATTGGACGCAGAGGTTACATTGAATAAAATGTGGCTGCTGTCAACTAACACCGCAGGAAGCGCTGTGCTCCCGCCAGGTACGCTGTTTATGTTATTTGCATTGTTTGTTGTGAGGTTTTTGACTATCACCGCGACAGTTGCGCTCATGTTGATTTCAAAGCCAGCAGGGAAAGCGAGAATTATTGTTCCAGTGCCTATCTGCCCTGGTGCTGTTTCAACGATTTCAGGACCTGTGAGTGGAGTGTATGCCCCGCCTGTTGTGTCTGCAGGAATTGCTTCACCGCCTGAAGCAGTATTAACATATGCTCCAATCAGTGCGCTTGCTGAGCAGATTGCTATTAATAGAAGGACACTTGCAAAAATCAGCCTTGTTGTTTTCACTGCCGAAGGTATCATACTAAAAAAGCCAGTATACTATTTGTGTATATAAATATATTGGAAAAATGCGGTCTCTCATAGTGGGACAGCAAGCTTTAAATAGGACGGGCGGACTTTTTTGGGTTATGACAAGGCTTCGCAAGTTCGTGGCGTATAGGGCGCTTGAAAGGCCTTACACAAGGTTCTCCAAGTACAAGAGCCTCTCTTATGTCCGTTCAAGGCCGGTTTGCAAGGTTGTCCGCTTTGACGTGGGCGACGTTGCAAAGAAGTTCCCTTACACTCTTGACCTTGTCTCAAAGTCTGATTTGCAGATACGCGACAATGCGATTGAGAGCGCAAGGCAGACATGCAACAGGCTCCTCGAGAAGACTCTTGGAAAAACAGGCTTCCGCTTTATGACGAGGATTTACCCGCACCATATTTTGAGGGAGAACCCGCTCGCTTCAGGCGCAGGAGCAGACCGTTTAAGCACAGGAATGGCGCACTCATTCGGAAAAACCATCGGCATTGCCGCACAGGTTCACACAGGCAAGGCATTGTTCACAATCCACACTAGCAAGGAAAACCTCGCTGTCGCGCGAAAGGCATTGAAGCGCGCGAGCTACAAGGTTCCGTGCAAATGCGCGATAATCACTGTTGAAAACAAATGAGGTGGTCATGATGGCAGACGCGCCAAATGTCCGGGACGCTGAAAATGCGGTCCGTGATTTGAAGAACTGGATTGCGGTTTTTGCGCAGGAATACAGCCTTCCTGAAGAGGCAATCAAGACTTTGCACCAGAAGATAGACGAGCTGGCGGCAAAGATTGGCAATATCAAGTGCGCTTAAGATTGCAAAGTTCAAGTGCCACAACTGCGGCAGGACAAGCGAGAATACAGGAACCTGCCCTGCGTGCAATGTTGCTTTCGAGAGGGAATGCCCTGTCTGCGGCCATGGCTTTGACCAGTGCACCTGCACAGGCGGTTCAACAAAGGAGCCAAGGGCAAAGCACTGAACCGCAGGTTTAAAAGCAGCGATTTTTTATTACAGCCATGCAACTAATGACAGTGATTACTCATCCGGCAGTTATGGCTGCTTTCTGGATTATTGGAGGAATAATACTTGCTGTTGCCTCTATTATTATCATCAACATTCTTGAGACTCTTGCCGAAAGGAAAAAGCTTGAAACAACAGCCGCGGTTATTGCAGAGCTGAGAATCCTGCTTGCAGCAGCATTTCTTCTTGCAGGCGTTTACATCGGGCTGATTTGGCTCGGAGTCCAGCAAAAATGGGTTTACGGTTTTTTAAAGACGCTGATTATTGCAGTTTCTGCATACTGGGTTATCAGCATTTCAACAACCCTGATAAAGAAATGGCTTGTGCACATTGTCCGCAAGACTCCAACTCGCTCAGATGACAATTTCCTGTCCTTGTTTCAGGGCTTTTTCAAGCTCGCCATACTCATACTTGCTTTTGCGCTCATACTTACAAACTGGGGCATTCACGTCACAGCATTAATTGCCGGCCTTGGAATCGCGGGTTTGGCTATCGGCCTTGCCCTGCAGGGCACAATGGCAAACATTCTTGGCGGGCTTGCATTGATTATTGACGACACTTTCAATGTCGGCGACACAATCCACCTTGACAGCGGGGAAACAGGGGAAATAATCCACGTCGGCCTGCGCAGCACGAAGATACTTACTGATGACGCCCAGCTGATTGTGATGCCAAACAGCGCGCTTGCCAATGCGAAGATAACAAACTTCTCGCTTCCCACGCCGCATTTGCGAATCGTGATTGATGTTAATGTCGCTTATGGCAGCGATGCGAACAAGGTGAGGAAGATTTTGCTTGGCTCTTTGAAAGGCGTCCCTGGAGTTATGTCAGAGCCTGCGCCGCTTGTCCACTTTAAGGAGCTTGGCGAGTCTGCTCTTAATTTCCAGCTCAAATTCTTCATAGAGGACTACAGGAACAGGGGAGACATGAGAAGCGAAGTAATACAGCGTGTTTACGAGAATTTGCAGCTCGCAGGCATAGATATCCCCTTCCCGACAAGAACTCTGTATATGAAGAAGTGATCAGAGTTTTTTCTTCAAATCTTCTATTATGTGCGTGTCTATCGGGTCAACGTTGTATTTTTCCGCAAGGTAGTAAGAAGTTAAGTCGCCCATGTAGAGCGCTGTGAAAATCTTTACGAGCGGAAGCATTCCTTTCAGCATTATTTCTGTTATTGGTATTTTCCTGTCCTTGACCAGCTGCTTCAGGTGGTCCATGCGCTTCCTGTTCTGCGCGTGCTCTCGCTCATCGCGCAGCAGAATGACGTGGAATGTGTCTTTTGCGTTCTGGTATGCGGTGATTTCATTGTGGTCTAGCTCTGAAAACACATTGTAGAATGCGTGCGACTTGCTGTTCTCATTGAATTCCTGCTTCCAGCGCAAAGCAACTGCCTCGTGCTGTGGTCCTGAGTAAATGATTGGAATCTTTCCCTGCAAATGCCCTGCGAGCTCTTTTGCTTTTGAGTCAAATTCAGGGTTCTTGAGAGCTTCAATCGTTGCCTTGATTTCAGCGACATCAAGCTTGGTGATTCCTGCATTGTGCAGCACCAAGAGCATCGGGAACAAAAGGTAGGCAACAGCGCTTCTTGGCGGCAATCCGGATGGAATGACTATTATTGGAATATTGCTCTGCCTTGCCAAATCCCTGAGCTTTCCGCCTGCTGTGAGCACGACTATTGTTGCCCTTTTTTTCTGGCATTCCTTGAAAGCTGACAATGTCTCCTCTGTGTTTCCTGAGTATGATATTACAAATACGAGCGTGTTCTTACTGACAAATCCCGGAACTGAGTAGTCCTTGTTGACGATTATTGGCAGCTTGCAGTTGTGCAGGACTGCCTTGAGCAAATCTCCTGGAATCCCAGAGCCGCCCATCCCTGTGACAACAATGTTTGAGAACTCGCCTGTAACCTTGACGTCTTTTCCAAGCTGCACTCCCTCGCGAATCTGTTGGGGAAGCGCGTGTATTATGCCAAGCAAATCCATGTTTCCTGCCGCTGCTTTTCTATTATATTAAACTTGCGTCGGAAATGTTTCATTTCCGAGGTGTCCGCAAATCCGCAGATTGGCGGCATCATTGGTTAGGTTTTAATACTCAAACAGCAATCTTTGGCGTATGGATAAAAAGCTGGTGAAGTATATTCAGGACAACCTCCACAAGGGGTATTCACACGCAGATGTCGCAGAGCGTTTGAGAGAAGAGGGATGGGAAGATGAGGATATTCAAACCGCGCTTGCAGATGCGGCAAAGAGCCACATCGAAAGGTCCAGACTGGCGCTTGCGCTCGTAGGGCTTGCGGCTTTCATTGTTCTTGGACTTATTGTTTATTTTTTCGTGATTTCACCTTCATTTGTTCAAACGCCTGAAATAGAAAAGCCAGTACTTCTCACAGAGCAGGTTACACAGCAGGCAGGCGGAATGCAGTCAGGAACTCCAGAGCTTGCCAGCCAGACAGAAGCTTTTGTTTATCCTCAGCAAGAGGTCATTACTTCTGAAACAAGCCCTGCAGAAGAACCTGTTGCAGAGCCTGTCCAGCAAGCGCCAGAGGCTGTTCAGCAGGCGCCGCAGCAACAACCTGCTGTTTCAATGTCACAGATTGATTCAACGCACATCGCATATGTCCTGACAGCGCTCGGTGCGTACAAGCTTCACGCAAATCCCTTTTCAGGAGCCCTGCCTGAGCTTGAAATCATAATAACTGACATTGGAAAGACATTTGACGCAGTTGTGCAGGACAACAAAGTGGTTGTTAAGGAGGGAAGCTCAAAAAGCCCTGATGTTACAATAAGCGTCGACCAGGACGCGGTTGTCCAGCTGCTGGCTGCAGAAACACCTGGCCAGCTGAGCGCGACTGCAACAAAACTGTTCAATGAGCGCAATCAGCGCGGATACAAGGGAGAACTGCTCGCAGCCCAGACAGACCTTTTGCTCAAGGGCTATCTCGGGCTCTACAATGATGCAAAAAAACTTGCATCACCGACAGGAAGCGTTGTTTCTGATGTTGAGCTTGTGGGCTCGCAGCTCACTGGAATGTTCCTGATGATTGTTATTTTGTGGGCAGCCCTGATTTTGCGCATGGCTCTTTCAAGGGAGAAGTGAAATGATGCTTGATTCTGCAATGCACTGGCTCTCAAACTGGGGAGTGATTGTGCCAATAGCCTGCGTTTTGCTCACCCGCGACAAAAAAATAATATTTCGCGGCTTGATTGCTGTCATTCTAACATTTTTTATCACAGATGTGCTGAAGATGGTTATTGCCCGCCCCAGGCCGAACGTGATTGGTTCCTCGTGGTTTTTGAGCACACCTGCTGACATTTACAGTTTCCCAAGCAAGCACGCATCAACCGCGTTCTCGCTGGCAACATCAGTGATTTTGCACAGGAAAGTGCTTGGCTGGATTGCGGCAATATTTGCAGTGCTGATAGCAGTTTCGCGCATTTACCTCGGTGCGCATTACTGGAGCGACATACTTGCAGGCGCTGTCCTTGGCATTCTGATTTCTTTTGCAACAGACAAAGCCGCAAGGTATTTTGAGAAAGGCAAAAAGAGCAAGCAAAGGAAATCTTGAGGAATCGTTTTGTTTCTGGCGCGGTACGCGCCCGTTATTTGGATAGTTTTTTAAAGACGTGTTAAGCAGATTATAATGAAGTACTTTTGCGGCAGTGCCGGAGTGGCCAAACGGGCTGGCTTCAGGAGCCAGTGGCTTAGTGCCTACGCAGGTTCGAATCCTGTCTGCCGCATAACGCAGTTAGCGGCAGCAGGCTGGGCGACATCAGTCGGCCGCTGCCTGTCCGGTGCATAATTATGCTGCTTTTTCTTCAGGGAATTTCAGCCATTTGCCTTCCCTTGTATGGATATTGATCTTTCCATCTGCAGGGGTTATTTCGCCTGCATACTTTGCTTCCAGGCCGTGCTTTTCCGCGATTGCAATTACTTTGTCAGGTTCTGGAGTTATTATCAGCATTCCATTGCCCATATTCCATGTTTTGTAAGCATCCCTGTCAGAAACCTGCCCTATGTACTGTATCTTTTGCATTATTGAAGGCGGTTCCCACAAATTGTAAAGTGTTGCGCCTGTTTTTGACGGCTCAAGTGCCCTGCCGAGCTTTTCAGGGATTCCGCCGCCTGTTATGTGGGCTATGCCTGTAATCTCGACTTTTGGCTCTCCAAGCGCTCCTCCAAACATATCGCATACTGCTGCGCTGTAAATTGTGGAAGGCCTTAGAACCTGTTCTGCCAATTCCCTCCCTTCAGGAGTCTTGTGCCATTCTGGTCCATAAGTGTTTGCCAGGACTTTGCGCATCAGCGAAAGCCCATTTGACCTCGGTCCGTATTCGCGGAGCGCGACAATTTTTTGCAACGGCATTATTTTTGCGCCTGTGATTGCCCTGTCTTCGTCGGCAAACCACAGTATTCCTGCGCCCCAGTTGTAATTGAAAGCGCCATAACCGCTGACACGCGCGCCAAGCTCTGCGATTTCGCCGTTTACAACCGCGACATTCGCGGCTTTTGCAGCTTTGACATATCCGTCAGCGAGTTGGTCAAGCTGTTTCATGTATGCAGTCCCATCAGGCGCCTTGAGTGAGTTGACGTCAAGTATTGAGCCGATAAGCACAGGCTCGGCTCCGCGCACAACTGCATCATCAACAACCATGGCGAACAGGTCATAAGCGATTGTGTTGTGCTTGTCAATGCGCTCGCCTATTTCCATTTTTGTTCCGACTCCGTCAAACCCGAGGTTGCAGATTGTTGTCAGCGGAAGCCCGCCCACGCGCATCCCCCTCAGTCCTGAGAAGCTATCAGTTGGCGTGATAATCTCGCCAAGCTTTCCTTTGCGGTTTTCCCAAGTCTTTTTTGCAGCTTCGTAAAGAATTTTCGACGCATCCCTTTTCAAATCGTTATGAACGCCTGCATCTTCGTATGTTGTCATTTTTATCCCCCTTACGACAATCTTTTTGTCTTTTTTCAGCCAGTCAGGGTGATATTTAATGATTTCTTTTTAGGGTAATCACCACTTTGTGACGAGATTTGCCTTTTTGCTGTCTGCCGCATTACTTTATCCCAAACAGTTTCATTGCATTTTTGCAGAATATCAAATGCTTTTCTTTTTTTGAGAGGCACAGCTCATTAATCAGGTGTACTGTGTCTTTGACGTCTGTGATTGGCCAGTCGCTGCCAAAGATGAGCTTTTCACCTTTTGCATTCCATTGGATAAATTCCTCTATCTTGCGGTGCAGGAATTTTCTCTCGCCCTTGCCAATGTGCCTGTAAAACAGCCCTGCAGTGTCAGCATAAACATTCTCGTTCTTGAAAGCCACCGCCGCAGTGTCAAGCTGCCAGGGGTTTCCCATGTGGCAGATGATTATCTTGAGCTCAGGGCGGTCAGTTGCGAGCTCGTCAATGTGCAGCGGTGTTGCATATTTCAGATAGCCGCGCTCCATGACATCGCCTGCGTGAATCATGACCGGAATGTCAAACTTCTCGCATAAATCAAATACCTTGCCATATCTTTTTTCGTGCGCGTAGAATTTTTCATATCCCGGATAGAGCTTTATCCCGACAATTCTTTTTGCAGCAATGTGACCCTGCAGGTTTTTGAGGTATTTCTTGTTCTGGCAGTCTTTCAATGGCACTTTTCCGACAAGATGAAGCTGCTTGTACGGCTCAATCAGCTTAAGCAGCTGCTCATTGCTCATTATTTTCTCATGGGGATGGATTGGCACCTCTGCAAGAACGAGCGCGCGGTCAACATTGTTCTTTTTCATCACTTCAAGCAGTATCTGCAGGCGTTTTTCAGCAAATTGTCTTGTGTGCATTATGTTATCAAGGTGGGTGTGGCAGTCAATAATCATTTCTTCACCAGCTTGTTGTGCAGATGCAGAAGGTAATTTGCAATCTCTGTGTTCGCGCGCTTCATATCGCTGAGTACAAAGTCCATGCTTGGGCAGCTGTTGACTTCGATGAGCTGCCATCTGTCCGAGGAGTCTTTCATAAGGTCTATGCCGCACCATTCAAGCCCAAAGCATTTTGCGGTCTTTGTGCATATCGCTGCAAGCTTTTTGTCAGGCCTGAAGGTCCTGTACTTCTCGTTTTTCCAGAAGAGCTTTCCTTCTTTCCAGTTTTTGCCGTATTTGGTGATTGACTGGATTATTTTTCCGCCTGCAAGAGTCACCCTGTAGCTTACCTTGCCGTGGGGCACATACCTCTGGGCGACAAGGGGCATTATCCCTGTTTTTTTGTGCAGTGTTGAAATGACATGGAGTGCCTCTTCGTAATTCATCGCCCTCTTGACTGCCTTTCCTGTGTCAGAGAACACGCCCTTGAAAACAACAGGCCCTTCCTCAAGTATCTGCCTGAGTTTTTTCCGCGATGCATTGATGTCCCTTGGAATGTAATAAGTGATTGGCGTTGGCAGCTTGTGCTTTACGCAGGTCTGGTAGAACAGCCATTTGTCTTCGCGGTAATAGAATGATTTTGACGAGTCAATCACGCGCTTGCCCAGCCCTTCAAATGTCTTGGCCATCTCAAGCGAGTCGTATGTGTTCGGCATGTCGCCTGCAGTGTTCAGCACAATTTGCAAGCCCCTTGACCGCTCCTTGAGTGTTGAGTATTCAATGTCTGCCTGAAGCGGAAACATCACAAGGTTGAACTTTTTCTTCAAAACAGGCAAGAGATGCTTTTCAGTCGGGCTTCCGCGCGGTGTTGCTATTATGCCCAGTGCAGGTTTTTCCAATCAAATCACTTCGTTTTCAGCCCTGTTACGCTGTACACACTTAAAGGTTTTTCCTTTCCTTTGACTTTCAATGGGGGAAGCTTCGTGGCAATAATCCTATCCTTGCAGTGCTCAAATGTTTTTGCGCCGATTATTATCTGCCCGCCTTCTGCCTCGCCGCAAAGCCTTGACGCGGTGTTGACCGTGTCGCCCAATGCTGTGAATTCCTGGCGCTGTGTTGAGCCCATGTTGCCGACAACAGCCCTGCCTGTGTTTACCCCTATTCCTATCTTTATAGGCGGCAGCGCCAGGTTGCGACCTGGCTGGTCTGTCGCTTTCGCGCCAGGCATGCCTTTTGCCTGCTTGCTGCACGCTTCCTGCATTTCAATTGCGGTTTTCACTGCGTGATAAGCGTGGTCCTGGTCATTTTCAGGCGAATTAAAAACTGCCATTATGCAGTCGCCGATGAATTTGTCAAGTGTTCCGCTGTTCTTGAAGACAATGTCTGTCATTTTGCTGAAATAATGGTTCAGCATGCCAATAACCTGTTGTGGCGTCAGTTTTTCAGAGAGCGCTGTAAACCCGCGGATGTCAACAAAGAGCACGCTGATTTCCTTTTCATGCCCGCCAAGCTCAAGTGATTTCTCGCTTTTCAGCAAATGGTCAACAACTTCTTTTGAAACATACCTGCCGAAGACAGACAAAATGTGCTTTTTGTGCTTTGCCTCGTTTTTCGCAATATAACTGACGCTCGCAACCCCTGTGATGATTATTGCCAGCGGCAGGTGGATGAGATTGACTATTATTCCGCGGTTGTACAGCACAAGCGCAGAGGCAAACAATCCTACAAACAGGATGACAGCGCCTGTCAGCGCCTTTGTTCCTGAAAGCCCCCAGAAAAGCAGGGCTGTCAGCAATGACAGCGCAAAAAGCGCAATCCAGATGCTTTTTATTGACTGGTAATCTATGAATTTGTGCGTGAGTATTGTCTGGAGCGCATTTGCGTGGATTTCAACGCCAGGCATTCTTTTTCCTTCGGATGTCGGAACAAGGTAATCATCGTGCAAATCCTGCGCTGTTGCTCCAACCAGGATTATTTTGTCCTTGAATGCATCAGGGGGAATGCGGTCATTGATTACGTCTGTGAAAGAAAGCATTTTGAAGCTGTATGGCTTTGCAGCAAAGTTGACAAGCATCCTTTGCCCTGCAAACTCTGGATTTTTTCCAATGAATTTTTCCGCCAGGACAAAAGAAAGGCTTGGATTTGTGCCAATGCCTGAGGGGACAGAGCGGGAAATTCCGTCTGAATCTGTGAAAATATTGATTGCGCCTGTGGGAATTCCTTCAAGCGCGGGAATCGGCAGCAGCCACTCTGTTGTCTTTCCGAATTTTGAAGCTTCGCGCGGGATTATTACATTGCCTGCATCCCGCATTGCCCTTCCCAATGCAGTGTCATCAATTGAATTGCTTTCTTCAAAGAATGAAATGTCAAAGCCAACAAGCCTTGTGCCATTCAGCTTTTTGAGCAGTTCAACATAATTCTGCCTGCTCCACGGCCACCTTCCGATTTCCTGCAGGCTTTTGTCATCAACAGCAACAATCACGATGTTGTCAAGCGGCCTTGCTCCGCCATAAAGCGCGTCAGAAAACCTGTGCTGCCAGCCTGAAAGGATTCCCCTGTCTGCCATCAGCCCTATTGTTGCGGAAACAATTATTGCTATCAGAATAAACGGCAGGATTGGTCTTTTCATGGCTGTGCTTTTGCCTTCCTGATTGCCTTTGTTATCTGGTATGCCCTTTCAATTTTGCCCTTGAAAATGCCAGGCACCTGTTTGTAGTCAGCGTCAATGTCTGCCTTTCCAGAATCTGCGTCTTCAAGGTACTGCTTCATCTGCGCTTCATCAACCCCATATGTTTTCTTTGCAACACCGAGCAATGCCTTGTTCTTTTGGATTTCGCGCATCCTGATTTGCTCCAGGTGCTTGATGTATTTTTCCTTGAACTTTGCCGCCCTTGGGTCAATGTCAAAGTTTTCCTCTGTCATCTTGTCCCCTTTTGCGCGAATTCTCTGCTTTGCCTTTGCGATGAGCTTCTTTGTCGGAGTTTTTATGAAGCCAAACTCGACACTGCCGTCTTCAACATCAACTTCATCCTCATCGCCTGATTTCAGGAAGAATTCTGTCCCCCTTACTGTTGCGACAGTGTTCGGCGTTTCAACCTCATAAGAGCTTACTCCGCTTATTCGCGTGATTTTGTTCCAGGTCTCTCCTGCGATTTGCTTTATGCTGATTTTGTTCTTGCTTAATTCTGAGAGTTCAACTTCTGTGTTTGGCTCAAGGCTCATCACTTCCCCTTCCCTCAACACAACAGAGGCGCTTCCTTCTTTTGTGCGGACTTTTGCACCTTCGCCAAGCTCCATTTCATCAGCTCCTGCAGTCCAGCCATTGCCGATATCAACCTCAACCACGCCATTGTCAATGTACAGTATTGCCGCGGTTATTGATGATGCTGAAAGTGTCCAGAAAACTGCTGCGAGAAGGATGACAACTGCAAGCCCTCCTCCGCCCCAAACATACTTCTTGTTCATTGAATCTCAAAAACAGTTTTCTGTATAAAAATGCTTCTATAACTGAGAATTACTGCGCGCCTTCTGATTTCTTCAGCTCTTTAAGCGCTCCGGCAACTGCATTTGTCAAGTTATTCTTGTGCTGTTCTGCTGTCAGTAATAGTTTTGGCGGGTGATCAGAACCGCAGACAGTTACATATTCAAGCAGTTCCAAAATGCACATGTCCTTGGTACAGCAGCTGCTTTCGCCTGCGTAAAATATGATTGGGCCTTTGCCTTCAGTCTGGTTATTGAGTCTGATGCCATACTTTTTGTTATATGTAGTGTTTGTTGCTGGGGCTAACTGCTGTTCCCTGGTTATTATTCCAATATCCATGCTTTTGGTAGGTATGTCTTTCAGTATCCTGGTGAGCGGCTGGCTGTAACTTCCGTTTGCTGTTGCGTCCAGCACAGTGGCAAGCTCAGCTTTTGCTGTTTCGTATGTGCGTATTTTTCCTTCTTTTTCCTGCCGAAGTCTTTCAGCTTCTACTCTTTCCTTTTCCAGCTTTTCCTGGGCGCGCTTGTCAGCGAAAGCCACGTATTCTTTCAGAAGGTCTTCGAGTTGAGGCGTGTCATCCATACCCATAAAACAAAGTTATTGACAGGTGTTTATTAAGTTTCGTAGCTATTTCTTAGACATCCTTAGAATTTCCTTTGTTGTTGTTGCCTGCTCTGCGTTTTTTTCAGTTCTGTAGCGCAGGAATCTTGGGAATCTCAATGCAAGCCCCCTGCCTTTTTCAAGCCCGCAGGTGTGGTTTGGCGACCTTGTTATTTCAGCGCCAGTGACCTCGATGACAACAGCAGGCTCAAACCATGCATCAGGAGTCATTGCCTTGCTGATTTCCAAAAGCGCTGGCTTGTGGAAAATTTCATGCTTGCGTAACTTCTTTGGCATCTCTGCAAGGTCTTTGTCAGAAAATCCTGTGCCAAGCTTGCAGAGTGTTTCAAAGCGGTCAGAAGATTCATTGTAAGCTGCGCAAAGCAAAGCGCCATACGCGCCTGCCCTTCTTCCCTTGCCTCGGTATGCTCCGACCACAACCAAATCAAAAGTGTCCCTTAATCCTTTGACATATTCTGGCTTCCATTTTACCCAGTGCCATCCGCGCACTCCTGCCTGATAGCTTGAATCTGCTTTCAGGCTCTTGACAACAATTCCCTCTCCGCCATTTTCCACTGTTTTGTTAAACAATTCCTCTGCGCAGTCAGGATTGTCGCAAATGATTCTCAAAGCAAGCCTGATTTTGTCAGACTGCCTGATTGTTTTCTTCAGAATTGCATAACGCTTGGGATAAGATTCGTGAATCAGGGTTTTCCCATTGCAGTAAAGAATTTCAAATGCAAACAAACAAACAGGAATTTTCTTGATATATTCCCCCACATCATACTTTCTCCTTCTTTGCATCAATAACTGGAACGCTAGAAGGTTTCCTTTCTTGTCAACAGGCATGCATTCGCCTTCAATCACGCACTCTTTTGCCTTGACGTTTCTTCGCACTGCCTCAACAATGTCAGGGAATTGCGATGTTATGTTCTCCAGTCTTCTTGAATAAAGCACTATCTTGTTGCCTTTCTTGTGGACTTGTATTCTTTCTCCGTCGTATTTCTGCTCAACAGCAAAAGGAACGCCCATTTTTCCAGGAATTGCATTCAGGCTTTTTACGCGCTGGCAGAGCATCATCTGAATCGGAACTCCAAGGGTCACGCCAATCTTCCTGATTCCTGCAAGCCCCTTGTTTGCAATTGTGCGGGCAATGATTGCAACGTCAGGCGAAATCATGAATGCGTGCTCAACCTCTTTCTTTGCCTCTTTTGAGCCTGTGAAAGTGATGCACAATGCGTCAAGCACTGTCTTGTCTCCGACTCCAAGGCGGAGACTGCCCTGAACAATGCGGGCAAGATAGCGCGCTTCCTTTGCTGATGCATTCCTGAGAAGCCCTGCAAGAAGCAAAACCTTGTCCTCCTGGCTTCCTGTGCCAGATGCTTCTGCAATTTTGTGCAGCGTCCCAAAGACTTCTGTGACACTGAGCTCTTTTCTCTTCCTGCCGACAAGTTCTTCTGCAACAAGCCCTATATCGCCGAGCTTTTTGTAAAGATGAAGCGCTTCTGGCTGTGATGTTCCAGCAGCGTCTGCAACCGCCCTCAAAACCAGTTTCTCAGCCATGCCGAGGTTGATGTCTGCGTAGTCGCTTGCAATCCTTCCAAGAGTAAGGTATGCGACCTTGTCTATCTCGCTTTTTGAGACCTTTTTGAACAATCCGGCGAGAATCCTGCGAAGCTCATTTCCAGAACTTGTCTTTTCGAGCTGTTCATAAACTTCAGCAAGGTCCTTGAAAAATAGCGCCATACTGCATTGCAGGATAACTGGTTTAAAAATCTTTATGGTGTTTTGCAGGCAAATGTTTTTATAACAATCTGCCTGCAGCCATGCTGATGCCAAAGGATGATTCATTTTACCTGCTTGAGGATACGATTGAGCTGATCAGGGGGATTGAGGAAAATCTTGAGCTTGACAAGCTTGACCTGAAAAAAGAGCTGGACTTGAATGACGCTGACACGCGCAAACGGGTCAATGACCTGATAAAAAATCTTGACATTCTGCTTTTAAGGGAAGGGCGTGACCCGCGGATGCTGAAGCTGGTGGTGCAGGTAAAGGGATTAAAGGAATTTCTTCAGCTGCTGCAAAAAGCGCTTTCAGGAAGCGCCTCATATGCAAAATGGCTTCAGAAGCAGAAAGGCGTTAACACGAAAAAAGAGGTCAATAACGCAATTGACAGGGTTGTTGCAGGGCTTGGTGAATGGGTTGCTATTGCTGAAGAAAAGGTCCACGCCCACCGGAGTGGTGCTGCGAAAAACAAGTATCTCAAGGACCTTCCTTTGCCTGCACAGGCTGATTATTTTTACGTCATGGTCAAGGAGCTGAATCCTTTGCAGACAAAGTACCTGCATCCTTTTGACCCAAGGCAGCTTGAGAACCAGAAATCAAGGCTTACTAAAGAACTGCTCAAGCCCGACCCCACAGACCCCATATCTGGTTTCAGGGTTTTTGAGCAGGGTGACAACGCGCTTTATCCTGGTTCAGGGGTGAGGATTCTTGGCGGGCATCACCGCACTTTTGAGCTTTACCGCAGGTTCTTGCAGGGAAAACTTGACGGAAACACCCTTGTTCTGGTAAAAAAGCGTTATGCTGTCTGAATTATTTTTTGTAAAGGGGCTGCTGGCTCAGGAATGCGTCGGTGAAATATCCGCCGTCAGGATAGAGCGCTGAGAATCCTTTTGGGCAGTTAATTTCTGCCTGCACCAATGCATTCTTGACCCACTTGAAAGAGGTCGCATCCGGCAGGTATCCCCCTGAATGGTTGTCGATGTATTCCACTGCCAATGTTTCCTGATTGATGCCGATTTCTCCTGCTGCAAGGATATCCTGCCCTTTTGCTGCGAATACGTGCTCGCTGCGCCTTGGTGCAAGCACAAGATAGCAGCCGTTGCTGAACGGCCTGTCGCCGGTGTGGGGCAGGACGACATAAGTTGCATAACATGCGCCGCCTATCTGCTCGTCCTTCATTGTTGCAAGAGCGGTTTTCAGGTCCTGTTTGCTCCAAATAACTTTGCCGCCTTTTGTTTCGGCAGCGTTCTTGCGCTGTGCTTCAGGCCCGTTGAATGTGTAAAGCATTTCAGAAACCCCCTTGCACTCAGCAAGCGCCTCTTTTGAAAGGCGGGCAGTATCTGCATTTTCTGATTTGCAAAGCTCTTCCAGGAACATTGTTGAGCGGGGGTCTGCTGATGCGCCAAGAGCGCGTATTATTTCATAGCCCGCGAGGGAGTCCTGCTCTTTTGCAGGGTCAAGTTTGTTGTAAAGGTTTACGAGCGGAAACAGGGTTCTGGTGTCGTTTAGCAGGTATGCGCTTGCTATTGCCTCCAGAATTATTTCCTTGTTGGGGCTTGCCAGAATTTCGAGAAAAACAGGATATGCGTCGTGCTTGTCAAGGCTGCACAATGCCCTGGCTGCATGGACTCTTGCGTCAAGCTCGTCTGTTTCATCATTGATTATCCCTGCCAGCGCATCGCATGCGCCTGGCTCGCGCTTTCTTCCTGCGAGAATGATTGCATCATTGCGTTCTTCTATTGTTAGCATTTTGTTTAAGGCAAGTCCCACACAATTCATCCAAAAACCACCTTGGTCTTTTATACCTCTGCAGGATTTATAAAACTTCGCAAGAGTAATTACAGAGAAGTGATGATTATCAGGGAACTATGAATTTCCGCTCATGATGCAAATTATTCAGGACTTTCTTTGGCTTGCCGAGCTTCACGTCAGCATAAGTGAACCTTTTCGTTATCTTTGCGGGCAGTATTGTGCCCCGCTCAATGCTCTTCCTTGACAGGTGGCTCAGTATATAATAGTGGCTGTCAAGCGGCTTGAGGGTGATGAGGCTGTATTCATGCCCATCTTTCACAGGGAACACGGGCGCTGTGCTTCGTATATTATACACCAGGTCCTGAAGAAGTTCTGATTCAGTGTCCACAACCACGTCAGCGCCCCATTTTTTCACAGATGAGAAAGACTTCCAGAACCTTGGCGCGTATTTCTTCAGCGCAGCAGCATATTTTGCATTCATTTTCCTGCTCGCTGCGCATTTGCTTGAGCAAGGCGTGTGCATCACAAGCGGGAATGCCCTTTCAACGTCATACAAGTGCTTGTAATAGGAATAGTGCGTGTAGCTCTTCCTGAGGAACTTGAGGTCGTGCTCTTTTATGTAGTGCTCAATGCAGCATTTTGGATAGTCATACAGCTTTCCTGAAATCCTGTCTGACTGCGCGTGCCTGAGCTTCCTGACCAGCGCGATGTACTGCTGGAATTCCCTGAAGCTTTTGTCGCCGTCAAAAAGGTCATAGCCATACCAGCTTCCCATTATCTTCCATTTGACAGTGTTTCCTTTTATCGCGACAATCTCCTCATATGCACGGGCGCTGCCTGCGAGGAATGGAATCCTGCAGTTCTTCAGGTGCCTTTCAAAATGCTCTTTTTCATCAAGGTTTTTTGAGCTGATTTTCAGCGCGATAAAAGTCGCTGGCTTTACGCCTGCGGCGAACAGAATCAGCTTGAGCTTTCCAGAGTCATCAAGCCCTTTGGCTGTCTGGGCAAAATCAATGAGCTGCTTTCTTTGCTTGTCCATCAGCCACCCCTTTTGAGAGGAAAGTGTGCAAGACGGTATATAAACGTTTTCTTTCAGCAGTATTGGAGAAAAGGCATCAAAAATAAGTATTAATTCTGTTTGATGAGGTATGCTTTTAGGTCTGCTTTTGTAACAACGTGTATGTTCACAACGTTCTTGATTGTCTCGCTGGCTAATTGCTTGAGATAGTCAGGCATGCCGCCAAACATCACTGGAACTTCTTGACCAAAGAGCGTTGATATTAGTATGTGGCCGCGTTCTGCAAACCACTGGGTTACACTATCATCAAGCCCTGACTGTCTCCTGAACTGGGCAGCGCCGAAACAGGATTCTGCCTGCCTTAGTGCATAATCTGTAATAAATCCAGCAGTCTCATCAGATGTCTGGTACCATACAACTGCCCTTTCAAAGTGCGGATACCTTTCCTTTGGGTCTCTGCCTTCAGTTGCAAAAGTGCCAAGACCCTCGTAACTGTGGCCTATTGCATACTCCAGCCTTCTTTTTATTGCAATGCGCTGTCTAAACTCTTCAGGCATTGCGGCTAACTCTTTCTGAAAAAAAGCAAGCCTGGCATTGTAATCTTTTTTTGCGCATATTGCATCGCGGCGATTCATCATGTCGTCCCAGAAGCGCTCTTCTTGCGGAATGAATTCTACTGCGATTTTCAGTTTTTCCATCTCCTCATCATTTGTTGGCGCCTGTAATTCTTTCAATTTGCATCTCCCCTGAAAAAGATGACTTGTGGGCGGCTGCATATAAAGTTGCGTTTGGCATTACCCCTGCCATCAAAAGCTTTTTAAAGGCGTCACTGCTCCCCCGACGTTATGGGGTTATACAACTACATTGGCGAGATGTGGAAGAAGCCGCGCGAGCGTATGGGTGACGCTTTCAGGCAGCACCTTATCGCGTGGAGAAGGGAGCCTGCAACACTCAGGCTTCAGTATCCAACAAGGCTTGACCGCGCACGCTCATTGGGCTACCGCGCAAAGCAGGGAATATTGATAGTCCGCCAGCGCGTCTCTGCAGGCGGGCACAAGCGCCCTGACTTTGACGGAGGAAGGCACTCAAAGCACTTCCGCACTACAATGATCCTCGCCAAGAATTACCGGCTTATCGCCGAAGAAAGGGCGAACAAGCACTTCCCTAATTGCGAAGTTCTTAACTCTTACCAAGTCGCAAATGACAGCAAGCATTACTGGTATGAGGTAATCCTTGTGGACCGCGCGCACCCTGCGGTTCGCGCAGACTCGCGCATCAGCTGGATGGCAAATCCGGTCCATCGCGGAAGGGTATTCAGGGGCAAAACCTCTGCCGGAAGAAAAATCCGCGGCCTGAGGCACAAAGGCAAAGGCGCAGAGCGCCTGCGCCCAAGCAAGGTCGCAAACTACTGAGGGGATAACCTATGGCCAAGAAAAAGGCAGCACGTAAGGCAAAGCCCAAAGTGAAAAAGCAGGCCGTGTACAAGAACACCGCAAAGCGTTCTATTGAGAAAAAGGCAGTCCAGCCAAAGGAGCTGAAGATGCAGGACATACTTCCACTGATACCTGAGAAGGAGCTGTTGGAAGAGGAAGTTCCAAAGAAAAAGGATGAGTTCTTTGACGAAGAGGAAATGAAGGAGTTCAGCGTTGTTGATGAGGAAGAGGGCGTTGACGAAGACACCTCACAGGGCGGCGAGAGCGAGCCGGCTTGGAATGATGACTAAATAGTTGTTCCTCACAAGTGCTAACATTTCCCGAAACTTTATAAAGACCTGAGCCTTCGAAAGAGGTGGTAGAGGGGTCAAAGTGGGTTACAGCGATAAATCTGGGGCGCTTGGCAAACAGGTCAGAAACATCTATACTTCTTATGCGATTGACGCGCTTGATGGCAAAAGCAGGGATGCGCTGAAGTATTATTCAAAGCTTGCGGGCTCTGAAAAATTCTCCCTTGACAAGCGAATTAACGGAATGAACCAGTGGGTCAATGATTACTTTTCATCTGATGCGCCTGAGCAAAACAAGCGTGTTGTCATCAATGCAATGCACGAGATGAACAGTGCAGTTCGCAATGATATATGCACACAATCACTCGGCAAAAACTCAAAATATCTTCCTGCAATCCGCGAGCTCGAGGGCAGGATAAATTCTTACAAGCCGCAGCTTAAGCTGGTCGAACAGCCTGCTGCTCCAAAGCCGGAAATCCAGGCGCCAACTCTCTACCAAAGAATGCGCAAAGGGATTAGGAATCTCGCTGCCGGCGCCACATTGACTCTCGCAGCCTGCGCTGGAATGCAGACACAGGAGGATTATGCTGAGCAGGCACAGGCTTCGTATTCTTCATACACACAATTGAGCAAGCAAGGAATAAAGGAGAAGTACTCAGTCAGCGCTCTTGATGCGGTTATTGATGCGCACAAGCTTTACAGGATTGCTGAGGATACAGACAAGTCCTCTAACAAGTATGCAACACAACTGACAAATACCCGCGCAACAGGGCGGGAAATTGCAGCAAAGACACTCAGCCTGATTGGTGACAGTGACCTGTTCATCAAATACGAGAAGGAAGCCCGCGAGGCAGGATTCCTGACAGGATTGGCAAAGGATGATGCAGACAGATATGATGCTGCGCTAAGAAAATACAGTGCTGGTCCTTATGAGGGCATTGTGCCGAAGCCTGATGTGGTTGCGCAACCGCCTGCAGCACCTGCAGCACAGCCAGGACAGCAAACTCCTGCACAGCCACCGGCAGCAGCTCCAGCTCCTTCAGTTCCAGGAATTTACAGGGTTACTAATGATACTTTTGTCGCAAGCAACCAGTCAACACAGCAGCGCAAGGAATATGTCACAGTAGAGACACCACACCTTGATGCGCTCCTGCAGTGGCACGCAAACAAGGTGCGCGTGCCTGAAGTTGACGGCAATGACAAGATTTCAGAGAGCGGGTTTGGCGGAAACCTCACAGGAAAAATATTCTTTGTTGAGGCAGGGGTCACTTACAGCACGAGCACTGCAAAGCGCGACCATCCTACAGACAGTGACAGGACAGTAAGCCCTCCATTCATAATCACCACAGACACAAATGTTGATGAAACGAACGAGAAAACATACACTGCATTTACTGCAAAGGCAAAGCTCGGCAAGTTCACTCCAAAGCTCACGCTTTACCAGGATCTTGAGGATATTTCTGTCGACGTGAACACTGATGTGACTGTTGACAACACTGCTGACCCTGCAGGCGACCACGCTTACACAATCAATGATACGATAAAGTCAGAAATAAACGCCCGCGGAATGCAGGCAGGCTTTGATTATAAGGAAGGCAATGTCAGCGCAGGAGTGATTGGCGGTGTCGAACGCACTGAAGTTTCAATGGACGACTCAGACCCGAGAAAATGGGATGTTTACTCAGGACTTGTTTACGGAAGCCTGAAAGGGGGCAAGGATGAGTTTGGCGTCTCTGCAGGAGTTGGAAAGAGGCTTACTGACGATTCTGAAAAGCACTGCAAGTTTGACCCATTGCACTGGTATTTGAACGGTGCAGTTGACCTTGGCGAAGTTGAAGGCCAGTCAGTAACAGGCTTTGGAAGCCTCTGGCGCCTTACAGACCCGGCAGGAGGCCTTGGCCTGGTTATTGGCAAGGGTCCGGCGGTCACACAGGTAATGGACTATTACAATTCACGCGCATGGGAACAGCTTGATTTGCTCAAGCACCTTGGCCCAGAGGAGCGACAAGTTTATCTAACCCAGATGATGAATGACTTCAGAAGGGGGCTGTCTGCAGATAACAACCTGCGCCTTATGCTGTTTGGCGGAGCGCGCAGGAATGAGTCTTATGCGCCAGAGGATTTGGGCAAGGACAGGCAGCAGTGGGACTGGATGGCAGATGTTATACTCTCAATCCCAGTTTGGCAGGACCCTGCGGACAAGAACAGGTATTTCACACTCGCACCATACTTCCACCGTGATGCAAACGGACAGGAATCATACATTGGCGGCGGACTTGAGGCTATCCTGCCTGGGGGAGCCCGCGCAAGAGTTGGAGGGGGCCAGGTTGAAGTTGAAGGTGCAAAGCACGGCAAGGCGCCTGCAGTCACATTCGGGCTGGATTGGCCGTTTTAAAAAATGAAAAAGCTGTTAATGATACTTTTGGCATTGGCATTGTTCCAGGTAGCTGGCGCTTTTGCAATTGATGTCGAGCCGTCATTCTCCTTGACTGCAAGCCCAAGCACAAATGTTGAAAGCACAGTGGTTCTCACTGCTGTCGCTGTTGACGTGCTTGACAATGCAGGAATTGTCGAGATAAAAATCTACGAGGACGGCGCGCTTATGCACACTGAAAACTGCCTGGGCACTCCTGTTTGCTCTGCTGCAGAAACATTCACGTATGTAAATCCTGCAAACCATTCTTATTACGCAACAACTCAGGACCTTGGCGGAAGCACAGTATCAACAAACAGTTTCAATGTAACATTCAATGGCCCGAACACGCCTCCAAAGTGGGTCGGTTTGCCTTTGAACTTCAATGTTCTTGAGGACTCTGGATTCAACAACAACCTGACAAACCTTACTGCTTATGCGAGGGACAACCAGACATTGCCTGAAAACCTTGTATATACTATAGAGAACCAGACAAATGCAACTCTTGTGCTTTGCTTGATTGATGCAGAGCGCCAGCTTGACTGCAATGTTACTGCGGCAAATGCATCAGGTGTTTCTGTTCTGAACCTCAGCATAACTGACGGCGTAATGTTTGATTACAGGCTGGTAAACATAACTGTCCTGCCTGTCAATGACGTGCCATTCAACAACTTAACTTTCCCTTCAATCACATTCCTTGAAGACACTTACAATGACTCTGTCAACCTGAGCAATTACTTCTTTGACATTGACGGACCAGCTGCTCTTACGTATTCGTTCATAAGCAATCCAAACGTGACTGTTGTTGTATCGCCAGGAACAATCCTGAACATTTCCTCAAGAAACAACTATACTGGCGTTTTCCCGCTTACTATTATTGTATCAGACAGCCTGAACAGCTCTAATATTACTACAAGCGTATTTGTGAGCCCTGTCAATGACGCGCCGTTCTTCATGCCTGCATTGCAGAACATATTGTGTCACACAGAGCACTTGTGCACTTATGACGTGAATGCGAGCGAAGTTGACACAGGCGATGTACTTACTTACACTGATGACAGCCCATTGTTTGTTATCAACCCTGCAACCGGATTGATTAATTTCACTCCTCTGGCTGTCAGCAACTCAACTGTGAATATCACTGTCACAGACAATGGTGTTCCTGTGCTTGATGTTTCAGGTCTGTTTAACCTTACAATAACCGACATTGACGCTCCGCGCGTTGTGACAACCACAGAGCCAACTGACCCGTCAGTGTACAACGAGAACGCAACTTACCAGTTCTGCGTTGATTTGACAGACATCAGCGGTGTTGGAAGCGTTGCGCTGGTATTCCAGGGAGTCACTTTCACAAACCTGACAAACACCACAGGCACGCTCTTCTGCGGAAACATTGGAAACATCGGAGGCGGCAATTACACTTATTACTGGAACTTCTGGGACATTTACAGCAACATGAACAGGAGCCTGACCCAGAACTTCAGCGTCTTAAGGGCTCCGTCTGACATCTATATGAACCTGAACGGCACAGCAGGAAACATTTCATTGTTCACAGGAGTGCCGATTGAAATTTACAGCTTCCTCGGACTGCCTGTCGGACAGCCAATAAACCTTTACAGGAACGGAATATTGTTTGCAAACAGCAGCTCACCTTTGAATGTTTCAACTTACTTTAACAGGTCTTACGCAGGCCTTAACAACTTCACAGCAGTTTACAGCGGAAACCAGAACTATACGCAGTCATCCATCACCCGCTTTGTTGACGTTACAGTGTCAAACTCAAGCGTTAATTTCTTAATAAACGGCGTTGATGGAAACATCACTGTTGGCACAGGCGACTTGGTTAATTTCACTTTTACTTTTTCACCCCCTGGATTGCTTTTGACTGTATGTTCGAGCGGTCCTGGAATTATGACAGACTGTGATTCATTTTTCCCAACTGCGACAGGGTATTACTCTGAGGTGAACAATATCTGGGTGGACCATGTTGGCGTGTATAATTTCACTGCATATTATGACGGCAATGAGAATTACACAGTCTCAACAGAAACGCACTTCCTCACAGTAATTGACACTATTCCGCCAACGCCAGTGAGCTATGGCGCCACACCTGCATCGCCTGTTGTTTATTCACCTACTCAGAATTATGTGTTCTCAAGCACCTGGGCAGACAATATTGGCGTGAACAATTCAGTGCTCGAGTTTAACGGCACAAATGTGACTCCGTCAAGGTCTGGAAACACTTTCACAGTAACGCTTCCTCCGCTTGCAGTAGGAAACTACACTTACAAGTGGTTTGCGAATGACTCAAGGAACAATGTCAATGCGTCGCCTGTGTTTGACTACAATGTAACTCCTGCAATTCCAACAGTTTCGCTCAGCGTAACTCCGTCAACAAATGTAATAATCGGCACTTCAACAACAGCAACCTGCACTGCTTCAACACCGCAGATCACTCCTGTTTTGGCAAGGAACGGAACTGTTGTTGCAAACCCTGAAACAGCAGCATTCGCTGTCGGCGTTTACAACTACACCTGCTCAGCAGCAGGAACACAGAACTACACAGCAGCAGCGCCTGTAACTTCAATTCTCACTGTAATTCCAACTCCTGCAATTGTCAACCTGCTTTTGAACGGCAGTGACGGCGACATGACTGTGCCTGAGAACAGCACGGTAAACATCACAGGCCAGCTTTCATTGCCATCATCCGGAACAATCTCGCTTTATGTGAACGGCACCCTTGTAGCATCAGGTGCAGCTCCGCTTGAGAGCCTGCAGTTCTTTGACCACCCGGGAATCTACCCAATCGAGGTCAACTACAGCGGCAGCGCAAACTACAGCGCGGCAAGCGAAACACACTTTGTATTCATCGGCGACCACTTACAGAAGTACAACTTCCAGCCTCCGAGCGGCACATTCCTCAACACGAGCTATGTCAACATGAACTTTAGCACAAACCTGAATGTTCCGTGCAGGTGGGCTTTGACAGACATCGGTTACAGCGCAATGACCAACACATTCAATGGCGCACTCCTGTTCCACAATGGACTGGTCACAGGGCTTGAGCCATTGGGACTGCACACAGTTTATGTTGCCTGCGAGAATGACACTGCAGGCACAAATGCGGAAATAACATACAATGTCTCAAACATAATCGAAAACTCAAACATAGACGCAGCATGGATTGACTGGAGCGTTGTAAGGTGGGTTAACATCACGCCAACAACAAGCATAGTTGACAGCACGCTTTACTACGACAGGATTTTCAACAGCAACCTGAACAATGTGCAGGGAAACAACTCAATGATTAACAACAGCATCCTGTCAAACTGCGTCGTGATAAACTCAACTGTGAAGAACATCATAGCAAGCGACTGCTACTTTGTGAACAGCTTTGTTGACCCTGCAAACCTGAACGGAAGCAATATCAACAACAGCTTCACAATTGATTCCAATATCACTTATTCAAATGTAACAGACTCAACAATTGATGTGAGCAATGTTGATGTTTCAATTGTGCTTGACTGCGTCCTGAACAACTCAAACATACTTAACGGCACTCTTATGGACTGCAGGATTAGGAACACAAACCTGACAAACGCAACAGTGAACAACAGCAACCTGAACTGCGTAAACGGTTCGAATGTGAACATTAACAACAACCTGCTGGTCACTGGAAATGTTACAATCTGCGCAGGCAATGTGACTTACAACCTGTCAAACAACAACACAAACCTTACAGAGTACATGGAACTGCCTCCTGTTGCATCATACACATTGTCACCGGGAGCATCAATAAACACAGGCGGAAGCGTTGCGTTCACTTCAACAAGCTCTGACCCGAACGTGCCAGGGCCTTTGAATGACTCATTTACCCTCCTGTGGCAGTTTAGCGACGGCACAACCTCAACAAACTCAACTGTTTCAAAGACATATGCAGCTGACGGAAGCTATCCGTTCAACCTCACAGCAACAGACTCCTTTGGAATGTCCAACAGGGTGTCTGGAACCATCACTGTTAATGCCGCAGGAGGCGGTGGAGGCGGTGGCGGCGGAGGCGGCGGTGGCGGCGGAGGCGGCGGCGGTGGAGGCGGTGGCGGAATTGGAAGAGTGTATTACTACAACCTCACACAAGGCAAGACACGCGTCATGACACTTGGAAGGCTTGACAGCCTGCTTATCGAGTACAACAGCGTAATTTACCCGCTTGAGAACATCCAGATTGCGCGCGACCATGCAAATTTCACTGTTACAGGAACACAGAACAAGCTCAAGGTAAATGAAGCGCGCAAGTACAACCTTAACACAGACCAGTACTATGACCTTTCAGTCATATTCAGCAAGAACTATGTTTCACGCGCAGAGTTCACACTCTCGCCGACACATGAGTTTGCCCCAGGCTTTAACACACTTACAATACCTGCAGGACTGCAGACGTGGAATGCCACAACTCCAAAGAAGCCTGTGCAGCAGCCTGTCGCGCCTGTGGTGCAGCCAGAGCCTGTTGTAGAGCCGACCCAGCAGGAAGTTGAAGTCAAGGCAGAAGTCAAGGATGGATTCTTCAAGCGCCTGTGGAGCTCAATGAAGGGAATAACAGGCAGTGTGACAGCAGACACTGGCGAAACAAAGGTCAGCGGATGGTTCGTGACACTCCTTGTAGTTTTGTTCGGAGTCGTCCTGTACTGGGTGCTGGTCGAGTTCTTTGACTGGTAAATTGTATTCTTCAGTATGCACAATAATTTAAAGACCTGCAGGTAATGCTTTGTTATGGAAGAATCATACTCGCTGACAGGATTTTACCGGCAGGATGGTGTAAAAGGAACTCTTTCAGGTGATGTTGTTGCTTTTTCGCCCTGCGGTTCTGCGCGCAGGATTACCGGCTCTATGCTTGACAAAGATTCGCCTGAAAAAAACAGGACACTTGAGGGCATAGCCAAGCGCGAGGGCCAGCAGGTAGCGCTTGACTTCCTTGTGAAGGTGCCTGGCGATGTGTTTTTGAATATCCATTACAATGTAAGGGGGAACATATCAAACGGCTCTCTTGCAGGAACATATCAGGGCGCTTGGGAGCCTGCCAGAAAAGAGATTAGCTTCCGCGTAAAAGAATTTTATGAAACATGCATGACCCAGGAACTGGCTGTGGTCTGCGAAATAGACGCGGTTGTGCCGAGAAAAGAGGATGTGTGCGGGCAGTACGCGCAGATTACTCTGGCTAAAATAACTGATAAGAAAACAAAATCCGAAAAGAAAACAACCAAAAAGAGGAAAAAATAATTACCCGAGATAGCTCGGGGTTTCTGTGTCTGCTTTTTTGGCGCTCATTGCCTTCTTTTGCTTCTTTTCAGCAACTTCAACTGATTTTGGCTTTTTTATCACGCCATATTCCTCTTCGTACTTCTTGATCACATTGTTCATCACGCTGAGAATCATTTTCGCGTGATACGGCTCGATCATTATCACGTTGTGCTTCAGCAAAAAGCTTGCTTTCTTGCTTCTCGGGTCAACGCGCGGAGTTATGCACTTGAAGTCAAGGGTGAACTGTGTCGGAGTAAAGTTTGTTGTCAGCTCGTGCGCGAAGAAAGGCTCGCCGTCAATTATCTGGATGTTGATTTGTTCCTTGTTTTCTGGCATGAATACCACCTCGGAATAATTTTGATGGCTTCGGTTTGCTTAAATAACTTTCTCTTGGAAACGCTTTTATACCACTCTTCCAATCTTTTCGCCATGAAGCTTGTTATCTTTGACCTTGACCAGACTCTTGTTGACCTGTTTGCAGTCCACGACAAGGCATATCATCGCACAATGAAGGATATTTTTGGGATAAAAGCGTGCTACAAGAAGCTTGATTACACCGGCAAAAGGGTTCCTGACCTTGTCCGCGAGTACGCGCTTAGGGAAGGGGTTTCGAATGCTGTTATTGACATGAATATCGGCGAGGCAGAGCGCGTTTATGAGCTTCACTTCTTTGAGCTGTCAAGGAATGTTAAGAAGCATATTCTGCCAGGGGTTTCAAGGTTGATTCCTTTGCTAGCTAAAAAGTATAAGCTTGCGATTGTTACAGGCAGCTTGAAGCATATTGCCGATGCAATGCTTTCAGAATCAGGGCTTAGAAAGTATTTCAAAATCATTATGACTGGCGAGGATGCTTCTTCAAAATCAGAGCTTGTCAAAAAAGCGGTTAAGAAAGCAGGCAAAGTGTCAGAGGTCTGGGTAATCGGCGACAGTTCGCGCGACATTGACGCAGGCAGGGCTAACAAAACAAAAACAATTGGAGTTTTGACAGGAAATCACAACAGGAAGACACTTTTAGTTGCAAAGCCCACACACATTTTTAAAGACCTGTCACATACAAAGAAGATAATTGAGGCGATTGGATGAACTTCACACTTGCATTTGGCATTTTTCTCGGAGCATACCTTGGTTACAGGCTGTTCATGTGGTTTGCCAGGCAGAGCGCGATAACAACTGCTTACAGAAATATGATGCACGACCTTCTCACAAACGAGGAATATCAGGTTAAGGGAAGGTTTGACTGATTCTGAAATAAAGGAACAGCCCTTGCGGGCCGCCCCTAGAAATTAAGTGGTTGGGACCACTGTTTGCACGGAGAGGTTATGATGAAAATAAAAGCGGAGATGAGTGGTCTCCGCTAAAAGAGGTGTTTAAGGGAGTATAAAGCGGAGGTGGTAAGTCTCCGCCAAAGAGGTGTGTCGGAAATGCGCACATTTCCGAGCATGTTCGCAAATCCGCAGATTGGCGACATGTTTTATTATTGACAGCAATGAGCTTTACGCAAGGCTCTCGACGTACCGCTTCATGAAGCGTGCGTCCTCCCTGCTGATTGCCCCTGCGCTCAGGAGCCAATCGATAACTGCCAGGTCGTTGCTGGCGTTCTCGGGGGTGTACTTCATTAAAATCACCTCCAGTGTTTTTACCGTCAGTCATGTGTTTTACTTGGGCAGGCGTTTATTAATACATTATGAAGAGAATGTCAGGACAGAGTATGCATAAGCTTTATAAACCGTGTCACGGTCAAATAACACATGGGATTGGCAATTACTGTACGGGGGCCTGAGTGGTTCTTCGGACTTGACAGCCTTTTGGAAGGCTTTGCCTGCCTTGCAATGATTCTTGTGACCTTGTTCAGCTTCAAGGCATACAGGTTCACAAAGGACAAGCGCTACAGGACTTTTGCAATTGGCTTTGGGCTTATGGCCTTTGGCACGCTTTTGAGGGCAGTCACAGACCTTTTTGTTTTCCTTGATGTTGAAATCAAGCCGGTCTGGCTTATTGCAGGCTATGGTGTGTATATGGCAGCGATTCTGACATCGCTTGTGATACTTTTCGCGCTTACACTGAAGACTCATCAGCGCGCGCCTTTTGTTGCTTTGCTGCTTGTTTCGCTGGTGCTTGTCGCACTTTCCGCTTCTTACAGGCTTTCATTCCATGCAATATCTGTTATCCTGCTCGCATTTATCGCGTACCATTTCATAAAGAACTACTTTGAGAAGAAATCATTGAGCGCGCTGCTTGTATGCGGCTCTTTTGTCTTGCTCACTCTGACACACGCGGCTTTCATCGTCGATATTGTAAGGCAGAAGTTCTACATCGTCGGGCACCTGTTGCACGTTGCAGCGTTTGCCCTTCTGATTGTCGCGCTCATTAAGGTGCTTAGGAACAAATGACTGAAAGAAGGACAAAGATGGATATCGTGTATGACATGCTTAAAGCTATCCAGGATAAAGGGGGTGCTATCCTTCCGACGCACCTGCTTTACAAGTCCAACCTGTCGCACGGCAGGCTGAAGCAGTACATTGACGAGCTTAAGGTCAAGGCTTTGGTTGCCGAGACAGAAAAGAAAGGCAAGACGTATTACATTCTGACAGAGCAGGGAGAGAAGTTTTTGGCAAATTACAGGCAGCTGCGTGAATTCACAGACGCGTTTGGGTTGTAGAATCAGCACTTGTTTTTCTTAATAAACTCAACATCAAGGTCCAGATGGTTCACTTTTGCATCAAGAACATCTGTTTTTGTGTTTATGGATTTGACATTGTCGTGCAAGTGGTCAAATCTGGCGGTCAATGTTGCGAATCCTACTGAAAGCTTTGTGATTTGCTCAAGCAGGTTCTGGTAAAGCCCCAAAATCGCAATAAATGCACTTGCAGCAGGCAGGCCAAACTCAAGCCAATAAGGTGTCTTTATGATGCCTGCAATCTTCAGCAGTATCCATATCCCAAGCACAGACCATGAAATGTAAAACACCCATTGCCAAAATGATATTTTTCGTGGCATAATCGGTAGAAAGTAATTGCCATTTATATGTTTTTCGACGACAAATCCGGAAAGTTTCCGGATGCAAGACGTTATTTTCCGGTTGTGCCGCAGATTTTTCAGCAACATTAATAATCCTGCCTGATTATTTCCGGTTTATGCGGAACACATTTGTATTCTTGATTCTGGCAATTCTTTTATACTCCTGTTCCTCACCAGGCACAGAAATAATCCGTGAAACAATGATGAAACTTACCAGCCCTTCATTTGCAGACAAGCAGATGATGCCTTCTGATTACACTTGTGATGGGGCTGGCAAGATTCCGCCTCTTGAGATTGCTGATGTTCCTTTGAATGCAAAGTCATTGGCTCTTGTTGTTGATGACCCTGATGCCCCTGCTGGTGTTTGGGACCATTGGGTTGTGTGGAACATTGCTGCTTCCACTAAACGAATTGATTCTGAGCCAGAAGGAGTGCCTGGCAAGAACAGCTGGGGAAAAACAGGCTACGGAGGACCGTGCCCGCCGTCTGGTGTGCATAGGTATTATTTCAAGATTTACGCATTGGATGCCGTGCTTGACCTTGCTGCGGGCTCTAACAAGGCGTCATTATTGCAGGCGATGAAAGGCCATATTCTCGGAGAAGCCTCGCTTATGGGCACATATCAGAAGATTCAGAGGTGAATTAATGGAAACAACGATGAGGAGAAACAAGGTTGATGACTTGAAAATACTGCTTGTTTCAGCAACAGAGTCAGTTGAGGAATACGAGCAGTTGCCGAGCGAAAAGGCAAAAGCGCAGATAATGAAAAGGATAAGCCTTGCACTTGCAGCCTCAGGACAGCTCTGACGTGGCAGCCGCTCTGACAACGTAATTTAAGCAGGCAAAGTGTTATTTCTTTATGGCAGGCAAGGAATTAGTTACTACTGGAAAGTCATTACTTTTCCGAAGCTTTATAAAGACCTCCTGCATACATACTTCACAAGTGGGGTATGTATAATATGCAGGCGTACACTATCACCAAGCAAATTTCAAAGCATGGCAAGCAGGCAGTCATAGTTATTCCTAAAGTTCTTCAAGCCGAGCTTAAGCCCGGCACTGTTGCCGAAGTTAAAATTACAGTTCTCAGGGAGGCGGAAAAATGACAGCGATTAGTTATGCGGATCTTCAACTTCCAGTGTATCTTAACTCACACTCTGTTGGCGCAGTTGGCGGAACAGACCTTACTATTGTTGACGCTATTAACGCAGCCCAGATAATGGGCAGGAACGTTTTCCTCGCTGGAAAAAAGGGAATGGGAAAATCCCAGATACTGAGGGACATTTACCGCAACAGGTACGGCGCAAAAGGAGTTATGCAGGAAGGAAGGCCTGATTTGCGTGTTGATGAGATTTACAAGGCTGTTAATTTGCAAAAGCTTCTTTCAAAGCAGGCGGTCAATACGGCTGAGCTTGAGGAATTGCTTGGCGCAGTTGACTGGCACTTTGTCGGAATTGACGAGCTTAACAGGGCTCCTGAAATCACCCAAAACCAATTATTGGGAATGATGAACGGTGAAATAATCCACAAAAGCACGCCTTACAAGCTCGGAAAGGGCTTCCACGCAGGAATCGGCACAGGAAACCTTGGCAATGGCGGCTATGTCGGCACTTTCAAGATTGACGACGCTCTTGCAGACCGTTTGCACCTTTTCCTCAATCTTGACTATTGGAAGCCAAAGGATGAGGACATGGCTGTTATTGATGCCAGGACTGATATCAATCCAAGGGTTGTTGACGCTCCAATCAGGGATATTTCTAACCAAGTAATCAGTGCGCACAATGAGATTCTTGCACAGGGAGTTCCGCTTGAGCTGACAATAATCGCAAGATACCTTGAGCGCGCGCTTAATTACTGCCCAAAATTCCCCGCAGCAGGCAACAGCAAGGACAATCTCGGAGACAACTGGCCTGGTATTTGCACTCACAAGAGCTGTGAGCGCAAAGACACATTCTGCTCAAGGATAAAAGCAGTCGGAGAGCGTGCTGTCAAGGCAGTAAAAGGAATAGCAATGGGCCTGCAGTATGTTGCAAAGCTCAAAAACCCAAAGACTCCTGACGACCCTGTTGGCGCAGGGCTTCTCGCTGCAAGGCTAATACTGCCTTATTCAGGAAGCATAAGCCACAATTACCTGATGTCAGAGGGCATTTTTGGCAATGCAAACATCGCAGCAGAAAAGATTGTTGAAGATATTAAGAAAGAATTTGATGCGCAGGTTGTAAACGGCAGCAAGCCAGGTCCTTTGACAATGGCAATCCTCCTTCCAGAGAGGAAATACGAGCCAGCCTCGCCTGAATGGAATTTTGTCGTTCCAACACTTAAAGAAATCAGAAAGGCGCAAGCTCAGGGCGGTGCGAAATGACGCCTCCCAAGACTTTTGCCGGATTTAGTGAAGAGGATGCGCGCAGGGAAGCAGAGAGGCTGGCAAATACAGGCAATAATCAGCCGCCTCCAAGTCCACAGCCGCAAGGCAGCGCAGGCACGCTGTATAAAGGCATTGAATTTGAACCACAATCAATCCAAACACCAGTAAAGTATAATGAAAGCCTTGAACGCCTGCGTAAGGCAGGATATGAGCGCCATGCAAGGCCTCAGGAAGCATTTGGATTGCTTATTGACGGGCTTGAAGGCAGGCTTTCAAATGACACGAAGGGCGTTTATCAGGACATGATTGGTTCAAGACAAGAATGGCTCAGCTTTGCTTTTGAAAGAAGGGGAGACGTATTTATTGCGTACCTGGACCCAGAAGGAATTACCTTTGCAAACCGGTCTTACTTTAGGGACGGCATCAATTTCAAATACGCTGAAAAAAAGGAATTCATAATTCACGCCACGACAAAAACATATTGGCCATTACTTCACGTAGATGATAAATTTGTTGAATTTGTGTATGGCAGGCATTTCCAGGATCTGCCTGAAGAAATACAAAAAATAATGATACGCCTGCCTGATGAGGGCACCTTTAGCCCTGTTCTCAGGAATGACTTTAGTTCTGATGCACACGTACTGTTTGGTGCATCCCGCGGTGTGCGCAAGGCAGGAGGCGCCCAATGAGTGAAATTCTCAGGATAATGCCTAACAGCTTTGCCGGATTTAGCAGAGAAGATGCTGAAAGGGAATTGGCTAGGATTGAGGCTGAGCGTTTGAGGCAGGAAGCTGAGAGAGCCGCGGCTGAGAAGAAAAGATTGGAAGAGTTGGCTCGCAATAATGCCGGGAAAGGGAGTGTTGTTCCTTTTAGTGGTGTTGTTTTGGATAATATTGAGTTTGGACCGAGTTCTGATGAGGGGTTGAATCAGCCTGATGCTGTTCGTTTTGCTGAGCAGTTTGGTATTTTGCAGAGTGCTGGTGAGGCTGTTTATGCGCGCACGGTTGTGGGTGATGCTGCATCCAGGGATGCTCAGCGCACCCGAACTGGCGCATTTTATGTTATTGAGAATGACAAGGTGTGTGTTGCTTTTGATGACATTGCTGATCCTGTAAAGAATGTTGTCCTTCGTCATATTAACGAGGGTTATGATGATAATAAGAGGGGCATAAATTTCAGTATCCCCAGAAGCCTGCTTGCAAGTATTTTGGAGCGGGCAAAGGACACAAAGCGTTTTTTATCAGTCCCTAATAATGGCATGATAGGTGTGCGTGTTGACGATGATGTTGGCATTCAGCAGTATGCAAACGACCCTTATTTTGTTGCTGTTCTTGGCAAAGAAATGGCTGCTGTTAATGCAGAGCTTATAAGACGCAGTAATCGTGTTGTTGGAATGATGAATTTGCTAGTCCCGCAACAGGTTGTTAAATCCTGGGATGATGATTATGATAGGGGCATTGTCAGGCTCGTGGAGGTATCTAACGTGTCTCAGAGTGCTCAGATTTGTGCGAATGACTTATTCGACAAGCGGGGTCGTGCCCGCGGTGTGCGTTATAATCTGCCAAAGCAAGGAGACTCACAATGACTGAAATTCTCAGGATAATGCCTGACAAATTTGCAGGTTTTAGCAAGGAGGATGCTGAAAGGCAGCAGGCTGAAGAGAAGAAAGCAGAGGCTGAACGTAAGAGACTGGAAGACTTGGCTCGCGGAAATGCTTCTGGCGGGAATGTTGTTGTGCCTGTGCCGGATGTTTTACCAGTGCAGAATCCTTTGCCTGCTGGAACGCCTGACCGATTCAGAATAAGCTCTGCTGCAGGTCAGGGTTACTTGCTGGATGGGGTTGAATTTGATGACAAACTCTTAAGTCTGCGGGTGGATAACTCACCAATTCCTGTTGATTTGCTTGAGAGAATTCTTGGCGGCAGGACATTTAAGACTTGGAAGCAGTACGCTGAAACTACAATTGAAGTGCCGCATCCTGTCAGCGCAAGGCTTTACCACACAATTTTCAAGGCGCTTTACCAGCATAAAGACCAGCCTGAGAAAGCAAGCCTTATTGAGTCTGCACGAGATGATTTGGGCTCAATCATTAACAAACACAGAATTATTACCATGACTAAAATCAAACGCGACAGGTCAAACGGCTGTACGTTTGTTGACCACAACGATTTAGGGAGAAGTGCAGATGATTTTTATTTCCCTGCCACGCTCGGAGAATGCATTCTGGGTGAAAAGGATCCTGAACAAGTTGGAAAAATCTACTGCTGGCTGACTGGAAAGTCAAATAAGTGGAATCCTTGTGAAAAATTAAAGTATGGCGGAGAGAGGATTTTCAGCATTGGGACTATCCGCGGTCTATTCCTGGATGATCCAAAAATCACTCAGCTTAATGCGAATACAAAGCCGTCAAAGCACGGTTATGCAATAGGCGTGAGCATACTGAAAGCGGAGATAAAATGACAACGCCAAAAACTTTTGCAGGATTCAGTGAAGAGGATGCGCGCAGGGAAGCTGCGAGGCAGGCAGGTTTACCACCTCCTGCTGCCGGAAAGAAAGGCAGAAAGAAGAAAACTCCTGAAGTTCCTGTTGTGCCTGCTATTCCTACTGTTCCAGCTGTGCCGGCTCCTGCGCCAGCGCCTGTTGTAAGCCCGACAGCTGACCCTGCTATTTTTGGGCTTGTGAAATTAGTTCCTAACGCTGGCTGGACTTACAGGATTAGCGGCGTGAATTTTATGGATAATTATTACAAGGTAGACTTTTCTACGTCGCCTTCGATAGTGGGCGCACAAGACCAGAATTTCTGGACAAAACACGCAAAGGATGCTTTTAGCAAAAACGCACCCTACTCGTTTTATGTTGGCTGCGCTCCGGTGTATTATTCAATCTGGAAAACGCTGTATGAAGGCAGGAATCATCGTTCATTTAGTGCTCTTGTTGAAACCGCGCGCAAGGAACTTGTCGATAGCATGAACCTCCGCAGGATAATGACTCTTTCAACGATTGCATGGGACCTGAGCAAAGGTAAAGATTTTTCAACGATTGCATGGGGCCTGAGCAAAGGTAAAGATTTGGTAAAACACGACGCTGCAGCGCGCGAATTCTTCAGGCATAATGCGGACATCAAAGGTGCTCCTGGTTCGCTTAAAAGCGGTCTTATCAATGCAGCGCCTTTTTGCGAAGCGGTTTTCGAAAAAGGCAATGTCCAGGAGGTTTACAGTGTTCTTGAATGGCTTACTGGAAAAGAACCGTTTTTGCTCAGAAAAGACCATTCGGTTGGAAATAATGTTACTTGTCCTGTTATTATTGAAACAGACAGCAAATTCTGCTACATAAAGGCAGCGGAAAACCTATCATCCAAAGCCCAATCCCTGCCTGTTTATGTCCATAACCTGAGGCCGTCACCATGACGCCGCCTAAAACTTTTGCCGGATTCAGTGAAGAGGATGCTCTTAGGCAGTTAGAGGCAGAGAGGATTGCGGCTGAGAAAGCAACAGCTGAGCACAAGAGGCAGGAAGCTGAGAAAACCGCGGCTGAGAAGAAAAGATTGGAAGACTTGGCTCGCGGTAATGCAGAAGGCAGTAAAACTGTTTTGCCTGGCACTGCTGGCTTCACAATTCAAGAGCTTACTGATTTTTACAGGATTGACG
The DNA here is from genome assembly GCA_964353335.1 of uncultured Methanosarcinales archaeon. Lineage (GTDB taxonomy): Archaea > Nanobdellota > Nanobdellia > Woesearchaeales > ARS49 > JAWAAW01. The sequence goes on along the minus strand of CAYGVI010000001.1, from coordinate 93,610 downwards.
GGATACGTTATTGTGGTAATAATAACGGTCTTCATAGTAACTTTCTTTATGATTTGTGCAAGGCGCCTTTGGCGCCTAAAACTCAGCAGGAGCACATCGAACACGCTTCAAATGCAACGCCTGATGAGTTCCGCGCTTGCAATGCTCCTTTGGTTTATGCCATTTGCAAAGCACTTTATGAAAACAAGGATGGATTATATCACGCATGTATTGAGAATGCGCGCCAACGCCTTGATTCTATCTTTCAAACAAGTGTTAGTACGCTGTCAAGTGTGGTGTATAATAGTACGCTTGCACCTGATGCGAATTCTGCGATTATGGAAGATCTGGTTACCCACTATCACGAGAAATCACCACAGCGCAGTGTGTCAAAATTGTGCGGGCCTAATGGTCCCATAACTGACCCTAAAACAGATGCATACCAATATGTTTGGTCTTTGCTTGATACAGCTGACACCATGAAAGAGGTTAATGATGTGTTTAAGTGGATTACCGGCAAGGATGTTTATGCTTTTAGGTATAATGACAGACCTGTGGAACAAGTTAAAACAGGGGTTTTCTTTTATGGCGACATTAATACCAACCTCCATCTGACCACTCTCAGTCCAGAGTTCGTCGACAGTGCAATTGGTGTGAGTCGTGTGCAAAGGGGTACTGCTGTGCCTGAATCTGCTCGGGATGATAGGACATTTGCAGGTTTTGACCTTGATGAGGTTGTGAGAAAGGCAGACGAAGCTAAAAGGCAGCAGCAGGCTGATGCGCGCAGAAAAGCAGAAATGGAAGAAAGGTACCACTCTGCGCAGGGTGGTGTTGTATGACTGAAATTCACCGAATAATGCCTAACAGTTTTGCTGGTTTTAGCAGAGAGGATGCTGAAAAGGAGTTGGCCAGGATTGAGGCTGAACGCAAGAGGCAGGAAGCTGAGAAAGCGGCAGCCGAGAAGAAAAGATTGGAAGACCTGGCCCGCGGTAATGCAGAAGGCGGGAATGTTTCTGCGCCTGTTAGTAATGTTTCTGGTTCGGAGATTGTTACTGTTACTGGTGCTTTTTTTGATAAGTGTATGGATCAATTGTTGGATGCGAATGCGCGTATAATCTTTTCTGAGGAATTGGCTGCTGCGCGTGTTAGTGATGCTGCTGCAAAAGGTGGTTGGAAGAAGAGTGAGCTTTGTACTATGGGTTGCTATGTTGGAGAGAATTTTAATTATTTGCCTAATGGGGAGATTATTGTTGCTAAAACACGTTATAATCCGATATTGCAGAATCCAAAAGAAGCAACTGACTGCCACAGAAGCGGCAATGAGTTTTATCTTTCACAAAAGGTTTTGGAGCAGTTGCAGGATTTGGCAGAGAAAAATCTCGATGATGCAATTAAGTCAGGTGTTTTGTTATTGGAAAGAAAGGAGATAATTCCTATTTACACTTCAAGACCTTTTAGTAGCAAGCTGGGCATTTTCCTGTTTTACAAGCAATTGCAGCCATATTGTTCTTTTTGCAAAGATGCAGAAATTGATCAGATTACTGTGAGTATTACTGATGCGAAAGAGCGTGCATTTGCTCGGGCCTTGTGGGTCCGCAGCCTCGGCGACAGGTCCGACCTCATTGGTAACGGCCACGTCCTCATCAACAGCGGCCGGGTTTGCGGGGTACGTCCGGCGCAAAGTGAGGGCGGTGCGCAATGACTGAAATTCTCAGGATGATGCCTGACCGTTTTGCAGGATTCAGCAAGGATGACGCTCTTAGGCAGCTGGCTGAAGAGCAGAAAGCTGAAGCTGAGCAGAAGAGAAAGGAAGCTGAGAGAGCCGCGGCTGAGAAGAAAAGATTGGAAGACTTGGCTCGCGGTAATGCATGGAAAGGAAGTGTTGTTCCTTTTAGTGGTGTTGTTTTGGATAATATTGAGTTTGGACCGAGTTCTGATGAGGGGTTGAATCAGCCTGATGCTGTTCGTTTTGCTGGGCAGTTTGGTATTTTGCAGAGTGCTGGCGAGGCTGTTTATGCTCGTAAAAAGTTTGGTGATGATGTGTCTTGGTGTATTCAGCGTACTCGTACTGGTGCTTTTTATGTTGTTGAGAACGGCAGGGTTTTTGTTGCTTTTGATGATGTTGCTGACCCTGTGAAGAATGTTGTTGTTCGTTATGCTATGGAGGGTTATGATGATAATAAGGAAGGCAAGGAGTTTTTAATTCGCGGTAATTTGCTTGAAAGTGTTTTGGTGCGGGCTAAGGATACAAAGCGTTTCCTTGAAGTTCCTACAACTGGCAACATTGAGGCACGTGTTGTTGGCAGTCCTTGTGATTATGAGCGTACTCCTTATTTTGTTGCTGTTTTTGGGCAAAAGATGGCAAGTGTTAACGCAGAGCTTATCAGAAACAAAAAGCGAACTACTGGGAGGCTCTATTTGTTAAGTACTGAAACTGTCAGGAAACATGCTATTGATGGTAAGGCTATTGTCCGGCCTGTGGGTCTTGGCGTCGGCTACTACGACAACGTCAACAAGGACGTCGTTGCCGACAACTACTTCAGCGGCATTGGTCGGGCTCGCGGGGTACGTCCGGCGCAAAAAAGTCAGGGAGGCGCGCAATGAGCCTTTCTGATGAGGTTCTTGGGGTTGCTCAGCGCGTTATGGCTGAGCATGGGGTGAACTCGGGGATTGAGGTTGAGGAGAAAAAGGTTGGGCAGAAAGAGTCAAGCTTTGATGCCTGCGTTAATATGAACACAAAGCAGGTTCATTACAAGTTCAATCCGAATTTCAAGCCGTCAAAATATGCAAAGAAGTTTGTAGAGAAGCACAATGTTGCAAAGCCTTTGGAAAACTGCACAAGGGATATCATAAGCCACGAGTGCAGGCACGTTGACAACAGGAAGTTTCCTGCGTGCCCTGGCGGATTTGACAACCACGTTGAGTACTTTTACGAGCCTATTGCAAAAGTCCTGAAGCCAAAGGGAAAAATGGGTTCAACTGACGACGTCGCAAACCTTGTTCAGGATTTGATGGAAAACACAATCGGCAATGTAAACCAGCCCCACTCAGGGCTCACATTGTTCTACGATGATGTTTACCAGGCTTCAGGATGGCAGCCAGCATATGACGCTTACATGAGAATGCAGGTTGCGTGCTGGGCAAACACGCATGACAAACAGCTTCTTGTCCCGCACTTCAGGAACAAGCCAAAAGACCCAAAGAAGCAAAAGGAATTAAAAAACATCACTGACGCAACACAGCAGTTCTTGTACGCGGTTAAAATGCGCGGAAAAAACCACAAAACACAGGAAGAGATTGTAAAATACTTCTCTGAAAAGAAGAACTGGAAAAAGATTGCAACAGAGTTCGCAAAGGCAATTGAGCCGTTAATTGACGCAAGCTTCAGCCCGCCTTCGTGCGGTTTTGGAAAAAGAATGAAAGAGGAAATGAAAGACCCGTCAAACAGGGAGGGGATTGCAAGGGGAAAGTATGACGCTGGCGAGGAAATCCCTGACTGGATGGGAAAAGAGGAAGCCCTTGACGCAGTTTATTCGTCAATGGCAAGGCAGATTCAGGTCAAGGTTGAGGAGCCAAGAAAGGCAAACTCACTGCCTGTTGTGCCTTACAGCTACACTCCTTTTGACCCTGAGCAGGATTCATTAAACCAGATTAATTTCAAAAAGCCGCTGTTCATACCTGAAACAGACACTCCTTTTGGCATTGAAGCTTTGACTTTCGGGGTTCCCAGGGAATTTATTGAAATACCATTGATGGTCAAGAAGGGAATCACAAGCTTCCCTGAATTCAAGTGCGCTTACCTTGACTGCTCGGTTTCAATGAAAAGCGGGCTGCCAGATGGAAGCGGCTCAGGAAGTGAAAACTTCATTCCATGGGGCGACAACAGCAAGTACCATTATCTCTGCAAGGCTTGGTATGGTATTATAGAATACCTGGCAAGGGCAAGGATACTGCCAAATGTCAATGTCTCGCTCGGCACTTTCAGCGACACATCAAAGGTAAAGCACGGACTGGAAGAGGCAAAAAAGCTCTTGTTCAGCCCAAGATTTGGCGGAACAGACATGTCAGAGAAAGCAGTTGATGAACTGCTCAAGGGTGGAAAAAGTGTCTTCTTCACTGTCAGCGACGGAGCAATCGCAAACTGGTCAAGTGTCAAAGACCATTTCATAGAAAAGGCAAAAGAGCATTATTACTTTCACATCCAGCTTGGCAAACACACTGACATGACACGCGACCTGAAAAGGGCAGGGCTTGCTGTCTATGTTGTCAAAAAGGGCGAGGACCTTGAGGGTATGGCAATTGACCTTACAAGCAGGGCTTACAAGAGCTATATTGACGAGTCTATGGCAAGAATTCGCTAATTGTCGCGCCTGGAACGCCAAAGTGTTATAAACCGCAAAAATATTACTCTTGTCATGGCCACCACAATCTTGCCCCCTAAAGGCAAAGGTCTTGAGTATGACGGTGCGATGTTTTTCAATGCGCTTTCTGCAGAGCACCAGCAGCACGTGCTTTCTGTCTATCAGGTGAAGCACGGGCAGGGCGAGCTTGCTGACCTCATCAATGATTCTGTCAAGGGAATTGAACGCGTGGCAAGGCAGTACCAGGCGCAACTGGATGCATTTCAGGATGTGCTGATAAGCCAGGGTTTTGACATTTGCAAAGAAGTTCTGCATGATTACGACGGCAGGATTGCAGTCCTGAGCATTAACGGCACTCTTGTAATGCTTGGAAAGCCGAAAACAAACGGCAGGCATATTTACATGAGCAGGATTCATTCTCCACGGCTTAACTGCAGCGGAAGCAGGGGCTATCTGGAGTATGACGTTAGGATTGGCGAAAGCCTGCGCCTGTCACACATACAGCATTTTGGCAGGACATATCACGGCTCAAACACGCAAGGGCTGGCGATTAACCCGAAAGGCGCAGACGGCGACGAGCTTGTGGAAGCTGAAACAATAAGCACGACAATAGCAAACAAAACAAGCATGCTTCTCAGGGACCCATTATACAAGCCAAAATCAGCTGTGCTTAAACCGCATTAAATCCCATCTTTCTTAATTCCTGTTTCCACATCAGGCCGACTTTCATCAAATCATTAGAGAACTTAGTACTTATCTTATACGTCTTCTTGTACAAGTCATAGTCAATGAGGCCCATTGCCTTCATTGGCGTCAATATCCTGTCGTAGAACTGCCTCTTATTATAGGAGAGCTTCACGTGCTTGCCCTTGTAAGGAGCTTCCTCAAGGACGCATTCATACTTGCCGTCGTGCAGCTGCGTGGCAAATATGCTCATTTCTGTCTTGGTAATCTCGCCGGTATTGCCGATAACATACTTAATCAGCTCTTTTGCAACTATTTTTTGCTGATTCGTAGAAAAGATGACGTCAAAGACGTCTTCAGGCAAATTAAACCTGTCAAATAGGATTACCATATAGCTTCTCCAACTGTTCCTTCTACCAACACCCCTACTGTAATGTGATAACGCGAGCGCAGTTACTATATAAATGTTACGCTTTCCGATACTGGAATACCTAATTTCCCGCTAATTTATCAAAAAGAAACATTTATATACAAGAAGGATATTAGTATACACAAATATGACATTTGTGATACCGTACCTCGACGATACGGTCTCATGTAAAAAACGTGTGACGTTCAAAAAGGAAGGCTCTCCACTGTTTCTTCACAACCACCCCCCAAACCCACATTGGAGAGACCTTCTTTTTTCCACTCATACATTTCAACAAAAAAAAGAGGGAGGAGAGGGAAAATGGATTTGCTCGTAAAGAGCGCATTGGCGCAGGAACCGATAAGCCGAGAGTCATCAGACTTCGGACAGGCTAACATCAAGGTTATTGGTGTAGGAGGCGGCGGCAACAACATGGTCAGCTGGCTCTACAAGAAGGGAATCCGCGGAGCAGAAGTTCTTGCGGTTAACACTGACAAGCAGCACCTGGACATAACAGAGGCTGACAAGAAGTTTATAATCGGACGCGATGTAACACGCGGACTTGGATGCGGAGGCTTCCCGCAGAAGGGAGCAGAGGCAGCCCAGGAAAGCATGCTGCAGCTGAAGGAGACACTCCGCGGCTCAGACATGGTATTTGTCTGCGCAGGAATGGGAGGAGGCACAGGAACAGGAGCTGCTCCGGTCGTCGCCCAGGTCGCAAAGGAGATGGGAGCAATAGTCATTGGCACAGTCACTATGCCATTTAACATTGAAAGGGCAAGAATTGACAAGGCCGAGTTTGGATTACAGCAACTTAGGAATGTCAGCGACACAGTAGTGGTAATTGACAACAACAGGCTGGTTCAGATAGCGGGCAACCTACCCGTTCAGCAAGCCTTTGCAGTAGCGAACGAGCTTATCTCGACGATGATCAAAGGCATCGTTGAGACAATAGCGATACCAAGCCTTGTCAACCTTGACTACGCTGACGTCAAGGCAATCATGACAAACGGAGGAGTTGCGGCAATCGGAGTCGGAAGCTCTGACACAAACAGCCGTGTTGAGGAGGCAGTGCGCGGTGCGCTTTCAAACCCGCTCCTTGACATAAGCTACAAGGGAGCAACAGGAGCGCTTATCCACGTGGTGGGCGGGCCTGACATGACCCTTGACGAAATCAACCGTATTGGAGAGCTTGTCACAGAGACCATGGACGAGGACGCAAACGTCATCTGGGGAGCCCGTGTTGACGACTGCATGAAGGGAAAGATAATGGTTATGACCATTATCACCGGAGTCAGCTCGCCGTGGATCCTCGGAAAGCCGACGGCAAAGGATTTCGCTGTCAAGGCACAGCGCCTGCACGACGACCTAGGAATAGAGACTATCTAAGTCTCTATTTTTTTATCTTTTTCTCCATTTTTTTATTGGCTTAGACTCATCTCCCCTATTTTTTGAGGAAGAATGGCAGAAACACAATATGCCCCTGTTGAAACAAAGCCGACAAGCCGCGCGTACATGCTTGATACGGATGCGACCCAGCTCTATATGAGGCTTCACAGGCATGTTTGCTGGGCTCAGAAATCAAGGCAGACAGTCAGCGTTGCTGTTTTTGAGACTGTCAACCCCTCAGACCTGCAAAAAGTAAGGGATGCATTGTATGCAACCCTCAAGTCAGAGCGTGTTTGGAAAGAAGGGGATAGCCTTATGCTTAATGCAGCTTTCAAAAATAACAATGATAGGACATATCTCCTGCTCAAGTGCAGGCCGGAAACAGTGGAAACTGCATTCCTGAAGGCATACAAGGAAAAGATAGATGGCAATGTGCCTGTTGCGATGTACATCCAGCCTTATGAGCCAGTGATTCAAAAGAAAGAGGCTCCCAAGGAGCTTGGCTGGTGGGAAAGGGCTTGCGGAAAACAGCCGAAAAAAGAAGAGCCTGCAGCACCGCCGAATTATCATTTACAGTCAAATGCGCTTCTTGAGCTGCTGGACTCAGGGCTAAGCCATGTCAAGAACATGGTTGCAAGGCGCCTGAGCTTTACTGACCCTGAAAGCATTGATGCGGCTGTTGAAGAAGAAGCAGTTCTATCTGTCTAAACAGAAAGGCTTTTCTCGACGAGATGCTCAACCCTTTCAAGGTCCTGCTGTGTGACTTTGTCGCGGAGCTCCATTCTTGCAGCTGCCTTTGCGAGGTTCATCAGCCCAACCACAATTCTTGGCGAGATTTCTGACAAATAATGCTTTTCGTTGGACTTTAGCTTTTCGGCAAATGCGACAACCTCATCCTCAAGCTCTTTCGGGAACGAAACCTTGATTTTTGCTGCGCGGTCAACATACTGCCTTACAAAGTCAATGTCTGCCTGGGAAACTGTCTTCTTGTCATTCCTGACAATTTTCCTGCTGATTTCAGAGAACATCTGAATATCCGGCTTCCTGACTATGAACATTAAGTGGAACCTTGTCAAAAGCGCAGAGTCAAATGGCAATTGCTTCTTGAAGCCCTTTAAGTCATCGCCGATAAACTTGTCTCCTCGCGGGTTTGCAGTGGCAATCACGTTCACGCGCGCGTCAAACCTTGCGTGTGTTCCGCCCTTGCTGTATGTGACAAAGCCTTTTTCCATTGCGTTGTACAAGCCTGCCCTGTTCTCGTCTTTCATCAGGTTAAGCTCATCTATGGCGCAAAGACCGCCGTCTGCCATTGGAAGCAAACCCTTTAGGATTTCCTTGCCCTTTACAGTCGCCACCAAGCCGACTCCGCTTGTTCCTGAGCCAAGACCGAAAGCGCTTATTGGCGCGAGCTGTGACATTCCCCTGAGTATGTCTGTTTTTCCTGTGCCAGGGTCTCCCAAAAGGAGCATGTGGACAGGCTCTGTTGCAAATAATTGTATTGCAGCAGCAGTTTTGACATCTTCCATTCCCATTATGTTTGGCGCGATTATCGTCGGAAGCATTTCATATGCCTCTTTTGCAAAGGCTTCAAACTGCTTTTGCATTATTGCTTCCCTGATTTTTTTGTTGGTTTCCTCTGCAAATTCCTTCATTGACTCTTCTTTTGGCACTATCTGGGCAAAAGAAGGGTTCATCGCGATTGTTGTGCCGAGTTTTGCCTCTGAGAACTCAATCTTGAACTGCTTTTTGTATTTTGCAACGTCTTTGGCGTCCTTGTATGGCAGCATTTCCTCTATCTGGCTTACAAGCTGCTTTTCCTTGCCGATTAGCGGCCTTGCCCTCAATAACAGGTTTCCCAGTCCCATGCACCCCTGGACTTGTTTCAGGTTTATAAAACTTATACAAAAATACTTAAGTTTAGGCCGCTTAATAGTATCCGGAATGGTGGAACGTTGCTTTATGTGTGGTAATGAGGCATATATTCACATAGACAGCCAGTGGATGTGCAAGGAGCATTACAACAATTTTGTGTCTAATGAGCCTGACTCAACAGGTGATTAGCTGATTTGTCAAGAACCGCCGGGCTGAAGCCCGCGGCGTGTTCTTGAGTCTCGGAAATCCGCTGATTTCCGATGAACTTGACAACGCAAAGCGTTGCTCAAGTCATGCTCGGAAACTCCGATAACTGTTTCTGCGCAGGAGTTTCCGACATCTAAAGGCAAGCTTTAAAATAAGGGGATATTCTGTCATTTCCTGCACATCCGTGGTGAAGAGCAATGAATACCAAGACAAGCAAAGGGCTTCAAATCAAGTATGGCTCCCTTGAGGAATCAATCCGCGAGGCAAATGCAGAGGAAGCAAGGTTCAGGAAATACAGCATTGGCGCGTTTATTGCAGGGCTTGCACTTGCAACAGTTGCCGGCCTGGCAGTGAGGTATCTTGGCGAGCATTACCACGAACGGGTTGTTGGAAGAAAAGTGTTCTATGCCTGCTGCACTGGCGCTGCTGTTGCAGGTTGCGCATCTGCGGGCTTGTATTATGCGTTGCGCCAGAAAAACAAAAAATCCTGAATCATAATTCAGAAATCTTCTTCTTTTCTTCCTTTCCTGTCTTCATGTCTTTTATCGTGAGCTTTTTTGACTTCAGCTCTTCAGGACCGATAACAATGACTTTCTTTGCGCCGATTGAGTTTGCGTATTCAAACTGCTTGCTTATCTTCCTGCGCATAAGGTCAATGTCAACAGAATACTTTGCCCTTAACTGGTGTGCAATCTTGAGCGCTTCAGGAATCATTTCCTCATTTATTGGCGCGACATAAAAGTCAGGCCCGATTGCAGGCGCAGGGAAAAGCTTCTTGTGCTGCAATAAAAGCGAGACAGTTGAGTATCCAATGCCAAATCCAGTCGCAGGGCAGGATTCTCCGCCGAGCAATTGAACGAGCTGGTCATACCTTCCGCCGCCTCCAAGCGCCCTGAACAATCCTTCATTGTCAAATGCCTCAAAGACAGTTCCTGTGTAATATGCAAGACCGCGCGCGACTGACAAATCAACAACAATATTGTCGTGCTTTACCATTGAAAGCACCTGCTTGAGGTTCTTCAGCCCTTCCTTCGAGACCTCGTTAAGCTCAAGGTGCTTGTTTATCTGCTTTTCAACAGCTGAAATATCGCCCTTGATTGTGATTGCGTGCCTTATCTGCTCTGCAACAGGGTCGCTTATGCCTGCTTTCTCGGTTTCCATGAAGTATTCCTTTTCGTCAAGCCTTGAGCTTTTGTCAACTATGCGCATTGCAGCGTCCATTTTTCCTTTTGGCACAACACTCTGCAGGATTCCCTCAAGCAGTTTCCTGTGGTTAATCCTGAGAGTGAAATCCTTTGCCTTCAGCCCTGTTGAGAGAAGGCAGTCGACAAACAGGTTTATGATTTCAGCGTCTGCCTCTGGCTTTTCAGAGCCGTACTGCTCGACGCTAATCTGGAAAAACTCCCTTTCGCGCCCTTTTTGCGGAGCTTCATAGCGCCACATCCTGTCGACAGAATACCACTTGACAGGCTTTGGAGTCTCGCGCTGCTTTTCAATGAACATTCTTGTCATTGGCACTGTGAGGTCAAACTTCAGCCCGTTTTCCTCACTGCCTTTTTTCTCAAGGACAAAAATCTGGTTCTTTATCTCCTCGCCTGACTTTGCTGCAAGGGTCTTTATCATTTCCATTGCAGGAGTGAGCACCTGCCCAAAGCCATAGCGCTCGCACATGGCAGCCATCCTTGACATTATCATCTGGAGCGCAAGGCTGTCTGCTGGAAAGAAATCATTAGTGCCCTTTACTCGCTGGAACATACTCCCTGAGGACACAGAACGCTATAAAAAGGTTTCTCCTCAGGCTGCGTACGGGGCGACAAGGTTTTGCATTCCTTTTGCGATTATATCCCTTGTTTCAGGGTCGTGCAGGTATGTGTCTGCCTGGTTAAGAAGATATCTGAGCATGTTTGCCTCGTGAATCTGGTCGTCATAACTGCGCAACAGGGTCTTCATTCCCTGCATAACCAGATTTGCCCTTGTTGTCGGCGGAAGCTCGTGGTTGCCTTCTGACTGCTGAAGGACCGCGACTATGTCGCAAATGTGTGTTGTCATTTTTCACCTGTATTACTTGATATGATTGTAAAGGCGCCTTCTAAGGTCCCTGTACTGGCTCATCATCTGGTTGGTGTTGCTTCCGGTCAGCCTGTTCTGGAACTTTGCAGTGGAGCCGTCGCTTGTTTCGATTCGTGCCACATACTCTGCAAGCCCGCAGAAATACCTTGCGTGAAGCCTTATTTCCTTGCCTGTTACAGTGTTTCTTGCGCGAAGCAAAAGAGTGTGCGATGGTGTTCTGTCTTCAATTATCCTTACCAAGCCTTCGCTAGCAGCGTCATCAATTGCTGCCTTGAATGCTTTTGCGTACAGCTTCTGCTCTTCGTTCATTGGCTGCGCCAACTTGTCATTTATCTGAATTGAATCTCCCTTGTAGTGCTGTTCAAGAACTGATTTTCCGTTGTTGTTTCCTGAGTGTATTCTCCTTGGTGCGGTAATAGCCATTCCTGCCGTGTTCATTTAAATCATCCTCCTCACGAATGAGAATATACGGGAAAAGCACCCCCTTTTTAAACCTTTTGGATTTTATATAAATTATAAATATCCGGGGCAAGGGGTTCTTTGTGTTGTATGCGCGGCTACAACTCACGCTTAAATCATTTGACAGCTTCTGAAGGCAAGGAGGAGGATAACCATGAGTGACATTCAACGCCATGTACATTACACAAAGGTGCCGTTTTCAAGCAAATTGTTTTACATAGGGGTGGGCGTCGCGATTTACTATTTTGCTTTTGCAGGCGGCTGCCAGAAGGCAAAGGCTGCGAATGAACAGGCAGCAGTCCCAAACCCGCCTGTGAGCGGCTCGTACCAAAACCAAACCACCAAGGAAAAGATTGACCAGGCAATTTTGGATGTTGACAAAAGCCTGGAAACGCAGATGTACTCTATTGCGCCATTTATGCGCGATGTGAATAATTTTGTCAGGGACATGACTTTTTTGGCAAAGGACAAGATCGAAGACTTGGTAAAATGAGCTTATTAGGCGTTCTCAAAAGGCATGAACAGCCGAGCAATAAGGAGCAGGGCACGCAGTTTGAGATTTTCATTGAGGAGCTGTTCAGGCACAACTATCCAAAAATCTGGCGCAACACTGTATTTGAGGTCTCGCGCGGCGGCAAGAAGATTTACACAACCCAGATTGACATCTGCTGCAGGCTTGACCGCTTTTACAGCCTGAAAGACAGGTACGGCCTTTTCGAGCTAAAGTACAGCAATGAGTCTGCGATAGGCGAGGACGCTGTCAAGCAGCTGATGGGCAGCCAAAGCAACCTTTCAAGGATGCAGTCAAAGATAACTGTTGTTCCTGTTGCAGTGGTCACCAACAGGGAATTCACAACAAGCGCTTACAGGCTCGCTGAAAAGCACAATGTGCAGATGATTAACGGAAAGGAACTCTGGGACATGTACACAAAGACGCACTATGTCAAGACACTCTTTGACCCTGACCCTTCAATCGACGATAAAATCCGCGCTGTTGATGTCACAAGGCACATGACGGCGCCGAATTACATCCACATCCAGTCTTAGTGTAGTGGCGGGGCAGACAGCGCAGGAATATATGTTTTTGAGCCATCAAGTGGTTTGGAGGATGATTACTATGGAACAAACTTCAGTTTTGGGAAGCGGGGTTGACAGAGAGACACTCCGCGACATCGGCGAACGTGTTGCGTCAATCAGCGCAAGGGACACATACAGGCCGGCAGAATCTCCTGCAGGGCAGGAGGCAGGCTATTTTCAGCGCGCATCGCAAAGCAGGATTGTGCGTTATGGCGCAGTTGCATTGCTCGCGTTCGGAATCGGAATTGCCGGAAAGGACAACTTCGCAAAGAGCTACCGTGCAGCTGCAAAAACAGCAAAGCAGGGAGTTGGCTATGTTGCGGCAAAGGTGTTCAGCGCAATGCCGCAGGACCAGCGCTACGAGGTTATTCGCGACAATGTCAAGGACCTGAGCCCCGCAGAGCTTGCCGAGCAGATGAAAAAGCTCCAGGTAAAGAAATAAGCAAGTGGTGCAAAATGAAAGCTTGCATTGCTACTGGACTGTATGATGAGCCAACGCCTCGTGAAGGCAGGCTTATCCGCTTCAGAGATTACGCGCCAAACGCCTTCCCTGAAAGCGGTTTTGAAAAAGCGCACTTTTACCAGAAAGAAGGAACTGCGGTTTTCTGGCGGAAATTCTGGAATGGCGCAAGGGCAAAGGTTTACGGCGTAAAAGCAGCTGTTTACTGCGTTGCCGATGCAATAGGCGTCTTCACAGAAGACGACCATGGAAGGATTGACAGGCAAATCAGCCGCCTGACAAAATCAGGCAAAAGCCTTGAAGAAAAAATCAGGAAAAAAGAAGAGGAAGCAGAGGATATTCTTGGGCGAATGCAGCGGGCTTCTGAAAAAAAGAAGCAGGCGGGAATCATCCTCAATAGGTGCAGGAGTATGGAGGCAGGGCTTGTTGGCGCTGTGCAGGAAAATGCGCTTCCAACAGGAGAACTGCAGGCAATCGTAGATGACATGCACACAGTCAGGCAGAAACAGGTTGCCGCAGCCAAGGCGGTTATTGGATACCGCCAGGCAGATGCAACTTACCAAAACGCGCTTCAGGTGCAAAAGGCTGCAATCAGGATTTACCAGGAAGCAAAGCGCGCCAATGCGCTGCGCATAGCAGAGTATGCGCGGATGCTGGCAACGGAGGGAAAGAAATGACGTGTGTTGCGGTATCCGCTACAGCGCACGCTTATGTATCGCGGTAACTTCAGCGGTTGACAGTGAGTCAGAATCGCTGACAAAAAATACAAACAAATGCGAAGTGAGATGAGGGAGAAAAAATGTCAGAAATTGCATACAAGTCGGATGTCGCGAACACCGCGGCAGCGAAGTACGGAATTGATTTGTCAAAGGAAAGCATCACCAAGGCACTGGGTTCGGGTTATGACCATTCAAACATGGCCACGATAGAAGGCATAGTCAGTGACCTGAAAGACCTCAGGACCGCGGTGCAGAAGGCTTCGGTAAAGCCAGGACTGCTTGGTGTTGTTTACCGTGCCACAGACAAGCTGGGGGTAACTTCCCCGCAGGCGCGCCTGAATGGAACTTGCCGCAAGATGGAAGTCCAGATAGGCCGCGTTGACAGGCAAATCCGCGCGCAGGAAGCCGGAATTGAGACTGTCGAGGACAAGCTCAAGGCATACAAGAACAAGAAGCGCGAGGCAGAACGCATGTACACCGGGCTGAAGGGAATGACGTTGGACATGCACGGTGAAATGGGCAAGCTGAAAGACGCTGTTGCCCAGAATGCAGCGCAGGCTGTGCAGGCCACAGACGTTGCCCAGAGCGCATCTGCTTACGAGGCAAAGGAGATGTGCAAGGAACAGCTGGAGAAGCTTGGCGATGACATAAGGGAGCTTGGCTATCTCAAAAAGCGCGCTGCAACAAAGATTGTGATGCTCGAGCAGAACGTCACTTACGCGGCCAGCGAGAAAAACCTCCGCAGGATGGCGCGCGACAAGCTTGAGGACGTGAAGAACGGCCTTGAACTTCAGATTTGTGAGGCGCAGGCGATTGTTTCACTGGGCCATGGCCCGATGATTGAGGTCTTTGACCAGCTTGGCAAGACCTATGCAGTCTCAGATGAAGCTGCAAAGACAATCGGCACCCTGTCCGACACAGTGTTCAGGAAGACACTGGAAATCGGACGCGAGGGACTGAGCTTTGAGCCTCCGAACATTGACAAGCTTGAGGAAAGGAACCGCGAAATGGCACGCGTGCAGGACAATGTATCCAACCGCGTTGAACGCCTTGCTGAGCAGATAATCAACAAGGACGCTGCCTGAGCAGGTTTGGCGCTCACTCACTTTGCGGGGTTGAGCCGCCGGAATCCACAAAAGACAATGCGAGGTAAGCACAATGGTTGAACCTGTTGTCATCGACCCTGAACTGATCCGTAAAAAGACCAGCCTGGTAGACAGCATGCACCTTGTGCGGCCCTCTGTTGCCTTTTATGAGCAGATTGCAAAACGCGATTCTGCCCAGGGGCCCGGCGGCCTCAGCTCTGAAGCTGCGACATCAAGGGATGCGTTCAAGCATTTCCTTGGCACAGCCGCTGCTGCAAGGGAATCCCTGAATGGGCACAAGGCGCTTAACTGCAGCTGGCAGGCAAGGCTGAACTTTATTGACTTGTTTTCTTATTATTCAGGCGCAGCAGCAGGGCTTTCAAAGCTCGAGAGCTACAGGAAGCCGAGCGCTCCTGGCGCGCTTAAGGGAAAGCACCCGCTGGACTTCAGCAAGGGAGAGGGAGTGCTTCTTGACGACCTCATAAAGTCTTATCTTGACGGCACATCCAACTGCAGGAACGGCGAGGCTCTGCTTGCTTGCACAAATGATTATCTTGAATGGGTTATTTCTGACGCGATAAAGCAGAAGGACAACATCAGATTCTCAGAGTTGAACCGCGTTGTTGACGGATTGAGCATAAAGCTTGATGGAATAACTGTCAGGGGATTCAGCTACAACAAGATGAACAAGGCAGAAGCCTGCGTCTGGTCTGTAAAGCGCGAGGACTATGTTGGCAATGAGAAATTCCTGAGCTTTCTCGGCAATGCTTTCACAGAGCTTCTTGATTTTGACCTTAAGGAAAAGAAAAACCCGCACTCCATGCTCGGCGGATTCAAGCAGACATTCACTGTCTGGGGCGAGCCGGGAACAGGAAAGACAATGGGAATATCGCTTGCATACACAGAGGCGCAGGAAAAAGCAAAAAAGCAGGGAATCCCGCTCTTTTTCAGGGAGCTTAGGGGCTTCAAGAGCCAGTATTTTGGCGAGTCAGCGAATAACATCAGAAAACTTTTTGATGAGACCAGGAAAGCTGACGGCGCTTATGTGATTGTTGCCGAGGACATTGACACGATTTTCTTCTCCCGCGAGAGCCTGAAGGACAGGAAGGAGGACGAGGACATTATTGGCGAGTTCATGAACCAGCTTGAGGGGGTCACTGCCAACAATTTCGGCAACTATCTGCTTATTGCCACATCAAACCACCCAATGCAGGGCGACAATGCCCTGATGGACAGGCTCAGGCAGGGCCAGATTGAGGTAAAGGGGCCGCAAAACCCTGCCGAATACTCAGCGGTTTTCAAGTCAAAGCTCAGGATGGCGATGGAAAACAGGTATGTTGCTGTGCGCGACTGGGACAAGATTGGCTCGCTTGCTTTCAAGCACTCGCTTTCAAACAGGGACGTGAGGAATATCTGCCTTGGCGTGCTTGACACGACAAAGAATTACTCAAGAACCCCTGAGTTTTACTCGCTAAGCTTCGCTGACAGAGTAAAATGCCTTTCATCAAACAGGAAATGCGTTGGTGACAATGAAATCCTTGGCTCGATTAGCGAATATGCCGCAGGGATTGAGCTGCAGAAGAAAAAGGACTTTGAGGCATCTGTCCAGAGCCAGATTGACCAGTACATAATCAACAAGGAAGTTGCAAACAGAATCAAGGGGCTGTGAAAATGTTCACTTTTGAAAGGCAAAAAGAACTGAATCCATTTGCGTCAGACTTTGCGAGAAAGCTCTATGAGAAAATAGTGAAGTCAGAGAAAAAACAGATTGATTTTGCAGAAAAAGTAAACCGCTACACTGAGAAAGCGCAGGAAGCTGCTGCGCCAGAGGAGGGAGAGGGATGGAAACAGGCGGCTGAAAATGATGTTCCACAGGAGCAGCCAATGGAAGGGCCAAGAAGTAGGGAGCAGGCAATTGAATCGCCAAGAAGGGAAGAGCCAAGAAGGGAAGCGCCAAATGTCCTGCATTTCCCGGGAAGAGGCAGGGACCCTGCGGATTATAACATTACACTCTCAGATGTTGTTGACTGGTACCAGCACAAGGAAACAGGAGAGGTTATTGCGCAGAACAGGGCAATGCTCAGGATGACTTTGATGGCAGTGTCGCTGAAATCATTTGCGCTTGAGGGCCCTGCAGGAAGCGGCAAGACATACATGCTCAATTCCCTGATGTCTGTGATTCCTGAGGAGAAGTTCTACTGGCACGAGCAGGCGACAGACACTGCGCTGTTCAATGACGCTGACAAAATCAACAGGGCGCAGATACTGATGATTCCCGAGTACCAGAAAATCCTTGACAACTGCCCGCAGACCCGCGAGACAATCAAGACCATCACCGAGGGAAGGATTGCAAAGCGCAAGAAAATGGTTGACGGCGAAATAAAGGAGTTCACGATTTACCCGAAGTGCGTGATGACATCAATCGCTGACGAGAACGAGTCAAAGGAGCGCCTGTCAGAGGACAAGGAGGACATGAGGCGCTTTTCACACATCAGGGTTGACAGCTCGCCTGAGACAACCCGAAAAATCAGGGAGTATGTTTGTGAAAAGCTTTCAATGCGGCCTGAGCTGCTGAAGCACGCACCTGACTCATTGGGAGACAAAATCAAGGCGCACATGGCAAACTGCATGGAGCTGAAGCTGAAGAGCCCTGCGCTTGACCCGTTTGTGTATTATGTTGACCAGTTTTTGCCTGAGACAGACAAGTCAAGGGCTTATGTCCATGATTATTACGGCCACGTCCAGAGCTGCGCAAAGTTCCACCACAGGCAGAGGGAGCTGCAGCACGGCAGGGAAACATTCCACGTGGCAGACATAGCAGACCACTATGTTGTTTACAATCTTTACCACAAGGAGTTTTGCAATACCCTGAAGGCGCTTGACAACCTCGTTGATTTCGGCGAACGGGGCAAAAGGTACAATGAGCCCCTGAACTGGCGCGCCTGCTTTGAGGCAGGAATTGCCAAAATGAAGGAAAACTTCCCTGAAGTTGTGGTTAACAAGTGGATTGGGCGCCAGCTGACAAACAACAAGGTCTTCGCGTTTGACGTTGAAAAGCAGGAGGATGTCGCATTGTTCGACTACGAGCCATGAGAAGCATTTTCGCCAAAAATTTTGAAGTGCAGAGCGGGGAAAACAAGCCTGAGGAGGACTTCCAGAACATCCCGCTTGACACCGCATCTGGAAATATTGTGATGGAACACTTTACCACCCTCAAGGAGCTTGACGGCATTCACGGTATAATGGAGTCTGAGCTTGAAAAAGCAGTGCAGGCATCAGACGCTTTCAAACTGTGCGAGGTTTTTGAGCAGATAAGCCCGTATGTGACCCTGATAAGGCAAGGGGGCTATGACCATGATGTTCCTTTTGCGCCGGTTTCAATCGGAAAAAGGGTTTCCCTTGCCGAGAAAATCAATGGCGTATGCAATGATGCAGCATCAAAGGTTGCCTCAACGGTTTATGTGAAGTTTGATGACAGGAAAAAGGAATATGACTCGCTTAAGAATTCAATCGGTGAATTCCCGAGGGCAATGAGCATACGCGCGGATATGGATTCTGTCGCAGAATCATACGGCGCGCTCAAAAAGAGCTTTGGCTCAAAAGTAAGCCGCCCGGGCATTGACCTTCACCTGGAAAGGATGCCAAAAATCAATGAGTTAAGGGGCGAACTCCTGAAAATCGCGACAATGCTTGAGACAGACCAGTCAAGAAACAATTTTGCAGACCTGAAGCGCGGAAAAAGGGATATTTCAGGGATTGTGTTTTCAGGCAGGATACGGAAAGATGCAGCCAACCTGGGTTATGATGAGGGCGTTCTGCTTTGCGACGAGCTGAAAAAACAGATTGACCAGTATATCAAGGAATGCCCGCAGGTCATCAGGACAATCGATTACCTTGATAATGAAAAAGCCGCAATTGAGGGAGTGGTTGGCCTGCTTGGCGCAGTATCTGCCCCTGACATGGACTCTGCAAGCGTGTTTGACACGGCGCAAAAACTTCTTTTTCCCAAGGATAAAGCACCAAGCCAGAAATATTCATTCC
The DNA here is from genome assembly GCA_964353335.1 of uncultured Methanosarcinales archaeon. Taxonomy (GTDB): domain Archaea; phylum Nanobdellota; class Nanobdellia; order Woesearchaeales; family ARS49; genus JAWAAW01. The sequence continues at coordinate 74,798 of CAYGVI010000001.1, read as the reverse complement.
TTTTGAGCAAATACGACCGCAATCAGGATTTAAGGAAGCAGGCTGGTGCGCGTTATGAGAGGAAAAGCGGCGAAATCTGTGAAAAGGCAAACAGCATCCTTAATTCAGTAAAGGAACTGCCTGAGCCGCAGACACTTGATGATATTGACAAGTCACTTGACCTTATACAGTCAACAATGCCCCAGATAAGAAACTGCAAGGCTGTTTTTGACGTGCTGGAAAATTTCAATGAGTCAGAAGGCTGCATAATGAAGGTTGGCGAGCTTGAGGTTGCGTTTGACAAGCGCCTTGCAGAGAAGAAACAGTACGAAGAGCTTTCCCAGAAGGTTGATGACGCGATGAAAAAGAAGGCAGAAGCAGACCAGCTGTTCACAAATCCTGCTGCGATGGAGGTTGACCTTAACGCGGCATTGGAATTAATCAGGATGCCTTTGCTCGTCTTCCCCGCAAGCCCGCTTTACAGGGAGCTTAAGGAAAAATATGAAAATTTCAGCATTGACCTGAAGAAAAAAGTCCATGAGAAGGCAGTAACAGGCATAGGCAGCATTATTTCCCTCTACGAATCCGCGATACAGCTTACCAACAACCCTGATGCAGATGCTGAAAAGCTCAGGGCAAGGATTGGGCACATAAAGAACACGGCAATCCCCCTTGTCTCCAAATACCTGGGAAAGAGCGCGCCGGTAACGACAAACCTTTATGCTGACCGGCTTGAAAAGGCGGTACAGAATTTTGATGCGAGCCTCGGGATTGTTGAACAGGCAGGGTCTGACCGCAACGAGCTGAAAAGAAGGATTTCACTGCTTAGCGACGCCCTTGAGAGCTGTGACCATGACAAGATTGAGATGTGCGCGAGGTGGGCTGATGATTTCAAGCCCAACCAGTACACCGCAGACATGGCCGGAAAGTATTCGCTCCTGTTGAAGCACATCAGGAATATTTCAGGGGCAATTGCAATGCAGGCAGGCGCATCAGCCGCAATATACGCCCACCCTTCGCTTGACCGGAGCAAATCTGACAATGTCACTTTTTTTAACTATGTTGGAAGCAGAATGGGAGTTCCAAAATCAAAAACGCTTGGTGATATGAGAATAAAGCTGATTACAGGCGAAAGCGTGCACACAAGGCTCTCAGCCCTTGCAGAGGGTTTGGTAAAGGCTTCTGAAACTGCCCTTTGCGATGATGACAAAAGGTGGGTGGCTGAATTGGGCGACAGGTTCAAGCGCGATATCGCAGACGGCTATCTTTCGCACGCCCGCGAGTTCCATGTAAGGCCTGAAACTCTTGATAACATCAAGGGATTTTTTGACAGGTATGTTGCTTGATTCTTTTATTTAGGTGTTAATCGCGCTTTGTATTTTACAATTCACTTAATTGAGGCATTCACTTATTTGAGAAAGACTGCCTGCTTGTACATCAATTCAAAATACTGCTTGTAAGCGTCGGCAAGCGCCTCGTTTTCTATCCTGATGAAGGTGTAAGGCTCATCCCAGTGCATTATGAGTATTTCTTTTCCGCAGACTATTGTTGAGACAGGGCTGTTGAACTGCTGGGGAAGGTATTTTGCCTCTGTGCGGTCCATTTCATTCAGGTACTTCATTCTTTCCATTGCGTTCTCGTTGTAAATGTGCTTCATCATGATGTTCCTGGATATCCTTGTCTTGTGGAACAATTCAATAAACCCGACAGACACTTCTGGCGCTCTCTTCGGGATTCCAAACATGTAAACTGTAGACTTGTAGTTGAGCAGGTTGAATAATGCCATTCTCCAGGCTTTCATACCCTCAAAGATGTGCGCAGAGGCCTTTTTCGCCATCTGCTTGTCCAAAAGCAGCTGCGGCATTATTGAGTCAAGCTTTGACCTGCGCTCCTCAACAAGCCTTGTGAGCGATTGTGGCTCTGCAGCCTCAAAAAGCTTGGTATCATCCTTGAGAATGAATGAGACAAGCCCTTTTTCGCAAAGGCGCTCAAGGGCGTCATAAACATTTGTGCGGTGTAGCTTGCATCTTTCAGCCACCTTTCCCGCGGTTGTGGCGCCGAGATTAAGAAGCGCGACAAAAACCTTTGCCTCGTTTACGCTCAGCCCCAAATCCTGGAGGACTTCCTCCTTTGTAAGCGCCATAAGCTCCATACAATGCTCCGTAGTATTTTAAGCTTATGATTCTATGTAGTAGCGACCGCTACAACATCGGATTATATAGACGATTGGCCTGTGTTTTGTCTGATGCAACACTGCGCTGCCAGACAGGGTTTGGCATTGCCCACCTTTATAAATACCTCGTGATTATGTGTTACTGGCCGGTGGTTCAATGGAAAGACCTATAATCGCCATCGTGGGGATTGGAGGAGAGGGTTCTGTAGGGTTTGAGCTTGCCAAATCAATTGTTTCAAATCGCAACATAATGCAAGGAATCGGAGGGCTTTATCTGAAAGTGCGCGATAACAATTCCGAGGCAATTAAAAGAATCGATGAAATTGTTTTTCCCACCCTGATCAGGATATCCCGCGAGTGTAACACTGATGCTGATTTTGGCAGAATTCAACCAAAACGCACATCCTGGGGGGATATCGCGCAAAAAGCAGACATCACTTATTTTTGTTACAGCAAGTATGGCGCCAGCACACTGCCTGTCCCTTACTGGGAGCCTGCAAACAGGAACAAGTTTTACAAAGCAAACTGGAGGGAAACTGAAGGTATAATCAGTGACCTGGGGAATCTGGCAGGGGGAAAAGATAAAATTAAGGACTATTTCAAAGGGCAGATTGTTTTTGTAACAAATCCCACACACCAGATTGCTTATTCTTTCCTTTGTGAGACAGGGATGGATGAAGGGCAGATTATGGCCTTCAGTCCTGACCAGGAAAGGCTTTTTACACAGCATGTGGCGCCCATATCTGGTCGATACCCTGTGGGATTTGAGGGCCATGTCATGCACCACAAATCCGCACAGACTTATTACGAGCACTGGTTCACTGACCTTTTTGTTATTGGCGAGCACGGCAACAAATCTGCGCTTTTTCTACCTGCAGGGTTTAAATCTGATTATTTTAACCCCCAAGCCGCGATTGATGCAGTTGTTATGGAGGGACCGGACACGATGCACGCAATGGGCAGCACTGCAAGCGGCACTGCGCCCCACATGACTGACCTCATAAAGTCCTGCGCTATCAAGGGGTCTGTTGATAACCCCAACATCTTTGTTTGGGGTGTTTATTATGCTGGGATGTTTTGTTCGCTGCCTTTTGTGAATGTGGAGACAACAGACAGACTGGGCAGGAAAGTTTTGCGCGCCCAGATTGTGCAAAAATACATTGATGATATTGTTAATGGCCGCGGAACATTTGTTTTTCCCTCAGGAGGTCAAAGATGAGCCTGCCTGACCTGATGAAAGGATTGGTTAAGCAGTACAATGACATAAAAACAGGCAACGCAAGGTACGGTGTTGCAGTTGTAAGCCTGGTGGGCAAGGAAGGATTGGATATTTGCGGTTATGATACTGAACCGCGGCACATTGCATGTGCTGGTGACATTCTCCGTTTCAGGACCAATTGCAAGTCACTCGCAGCAATTGTGGAAAGAGCGCTTGACAAAACCTCTGAAAGGCAGGTCTTGCTGTGGGAGAATATTGGCTCCAATGGCCCTGTTGCCGGAATCATTCCGCCTCCTGAAGGGCGTGGGTGGAGTCGTGAAATGCACTCGCTCACCATTGACCAAAACAGGGTTTGTTATGTTGGTACCCGCAAGGGTGATACAGGGGTAATTGCCCGCTATGAGAAAAAAACAAATGCTAAAGGGAAGCCTGAACTGCAGGTGACTGCAAAAATAAAATGCGAGTTTGCGCCATCTGCAATTGCATGGTCTCAGGATGGGCTTTATTGTGCAAGCAGGGGTAAAATATATTGCATTGACAAGGCGCTTTCATCAATGCGCGAATTTGCCGCGTTTAATCTGCCTAAGGGAGTGGGTATTCATGATATAGATTTCAGCTGCGACCAAAAAAACAGCGTTTTATCTGTTTTAACCAAGGAGGTTAAAGAGGTTTCGCAGGCGCACATATGGGTAAATGGGGAGTATCAGCAGCCAAAGCCAGTTTCTCACTATGCATTTGCCGCAACAGCTGCGTATGGCAGGATTTTATTTTTCAATGGAAACAAAAATGAGATAAGTATGGCGGAGTCAGGCGGCCAGCAGCAGCGCATTTCCATAGCAAAGGATTTAGACATTCAATTGCTGAGATTTGATCCTAAAATGAACTATCTTTACTCAATAACCTCGCAACAGGTCAAGAGTATTCCATTTTATCCGAAAGAGTACAAACTGCTTACTGACTTCAAGTTCCCGGAACCAGTTGTTTTTCCGCAAAAGGACAGCATTAGTGATGCGAGGGTGGGGGAACTATGGTCATAGAATACGATAGCGACTATATTTGCTGCAGGTTTCCATCAGGCGGCAAGATTCAGGATAATCAAAAGGATGACCCTTGGCATGAAATTCACATAATCGCAGATGGATTAAGCAGTGACCCTGAGAGCGAACGCGGAAGCGCGCGTGCTGTTGATACGGCATTTAAGACTTTTAATGGTCTGCGCCGCGCAAATGAGGGCAATCCAAATTTGGAAGAATGGGTTGAGGCTGCAATTAATGCATCAATTAACGCTGCCAACAAGGCGGTTTATGAAATCAACAAGGTGCAAGACCAGCAAGGTGAATGGCTGGCAGGCAAGATTGCGCGCACAACTATTGACCTTGTTTATGTCCATGATGATTGGCTTTATGCAGCCCATGCAGGAGACGGAAGGATTTACCTCTTGGACGACAACAAAAAGCTGGTTCAGTTAACAAGGGACCACGTGTCCGATGGCGGGCTTACCTGCATGCTTGGGTGCTATGAACAAATGAAGGGGCATGAGATAATTAAAAGAAATATTGCAGGATACAGCAAAATACTGCTCGCGACAGACGGCTTGTACAAATTGTTTGGCGATGAGGCCCTTGCACAAATGATTTCCGGCGAAGGCACTGCCAAGTATATTCTTTCAGAAATTACAGATGCGGCAAAACACAAATCAAAGAAGGACCCTTTTGAGTCGCGCGATGACATTACCGGAATACTTATTATTCGCAAGAACGGAGGTGTCAAATGAGGGAGATGGAGCCTGTTGCTCCGGATGACATGAACCAGGATGATGCGGACTGGATTAAGGAAGAGAATGCGCGCATTAAAGTCAACCACCCTGACTATTACATCTCATATCCTGTAATGCAAGTAAACACTGAAAATCCAACCAACGTTTTTAGGGGGTATGATACTGGTAAGGGAATTAATGTTGCATTTAAGCGCATTTCACGCAAGCACGCACAACAGGAAGAGGATAACCTGATTACTGTCGATCATGATTTAGTTGTGAAGCATGAGCACACAATTAAAGATGTATCTACCGAGAATTGGTATCTTGTTTTGAGGTGGTTTGAAAGCTATCCTTTGGATCAGTATATGCGAAAAATGAAAAGTCCGCTGAAGGATTCTGATTATTTGGACTTGGCAGACCTGGCTCTTAGGGCGCTTAAGGTGGTGCATGATAAGGGTATTGTGCACAGTGACATTAAGCCTGACAATTTCCTTGTTTCAAAGGATGGAATTGTTCCCAAGAAAAGAGGGCTTAAACTCAATGATTTGGGTCTTTCAAGGCTTATCTTGCATCCTTCATCTCGTTCTGCAGGCGCAACAGGTTTCCGCGCCCCAGAAGCCCTCAAGAAGGGAATGCCGTTGGAGTCAGACCTTTATTCAATGGGGGTTTTGCTTTACGAACTTTTTACAGGGCATCTCCGCCTGAGTGTGTCAACAAGTTTGTCCTACTCCTTGGTTAATGCATGGGACAAGGATGAGAATAATAATCTTAAAGAGTTAAGAGCTGATGCTCACTTGGATGTGCTTACAAAATTTTATTCTTCTGATAAGCTGTTGAAGGATAATGCTGATGGCCAACTAAAGACCAAAAAAAGGCGCCTTGATACAGTAATCCGCCATTGCCTGGAGTATGAATCCAAGAACAGGTATCACTCTGCAGAAGGGGTGCGCATGGACTTGTGGCTTGCTTTGAACCCTGAGCTGATTGATTCTAAAGAGGAGAGAAGTCTTGGGCTTGAAGCAGCTTTTGGCATGTCCAGAAGCCCTGAAAAGCTGGATGCAATCTGCACCGCATACCACACCATCATTTTAAATTGCGACACGAGTCCAGATGATTTGTCACACTCTTGGCTGCTTAAATCATACAATGACCAGTTTGCAAACTATCTTACTGATGGTGTTTTAAAGGAGTTGTCAGCGCAGTGCGTTAAGAAGAGATGCAAGACTGTGCTCCAGATGATCAGTGATAAGTATTGCGGCAAGTCTTCTGACCTGGCGAGCATTGATGCATTCAAAGCATTACCGACTCCGCCGTTTAACGAGAAGTATGTTGCGTGTTGGGCGAAAGTGATGCACAATCCTGGAAATATTGCGCTGTTAAACTTTTTCAGCAATTACAAGGTGGTGCCAGATGGAACCGTTTGATGTTGAAAAGATATTGAACGCCCTTGAAGCAGTGTTAAAAGAGGAACAAAAATGGTATGGCGATGGGTTCATAGTCGTTGATGAAAAGCAGTTCGTGGTTTCTTTAAGGGAGCAAAATTCATTGGAAGCGCTTGCAAAATACAATCCCCAGGCGATTGTCAGGAAGAACCATGTGGCTTACCTGAAGCTGCAGGGCGATGTTCGCAAGCTCCCTGAAGAGGTTTATGGACTTTCATACCTTGTCTGCCTTGACCTGAACAACACAGGCTTTGATGCGCCTGAACAGCTTGAATTTCTTTCAAACCTCAAGGTTGTTGACCTGAGCAGGACCAAGGTCAGGGATTTGCAGTGGATGCAAAGGCTTCCTTTGCTTGAGGACGCCCGTTTGCAGGACACCCCTGTTGCTGATTTGAAAGGCGCTGAGTCTGCGCCTTTCCTGAAAAAGCTGGTTTTGTACAACGCGCCGATTAACTGGGAAAGCCCACTTTCGCAGAAGCAGCTTCTGTATTTGGTTGGGCGGGGTGTTGATGTCGGTAGATAATTCAGGCAGTTTTAAGCCGGAAAATCTGGTTAATGCGCTTGAAGACGCGCTGAAAGAGGAAGAGGAAGCCAAGCAGGCTGCAGCGCGTGCGCCTGTTTTGCCTCCGAATATGATTCTTGTTTCCAATACAGAGTATGCATGCCTTCAGAAAGCTGCAAAACAGGCAGTTGCTGACCCAAAGCCGGTCAGAAAGGGTGAACTAATGCATAATCTGTTGTTCATGCTTTTTGGGGGCGCTGCTGCAATGGTGGGGGTATTTGGTGTACAACCGTATTTTCAAACAGATAAACCAAGCAATCCAACAGCCCAGCCTGCTGTGGTTCAGGCTGTAGATGGCAAGAGTCTTGAGCGCCTGACAGCTGAGCTTGAGCATGCAAAGAAGAGTGCTGCTGAGAGCAATAAACAAATGCTTGCATCGCGGGCTGAATATTCTGCTGTGAAAAACGAGCGCGATTCTGCAAAAACAAGCCTTGAAGCAGCCCAAAAGGAGGTTATCCATTACAAGGCAAAGGCAATTACAGAAGGCATTGCTTCAGAGACAGATCACAACCTGCTGCTTGGAAAAATAAACGAGCTTGCAGGGGTGAAAATAGACAGAGAGAAATATCAGAAGCAAAATGAGGAGCTTAACAAGACTGTCAAGCAGCTGAATTCTGGTATTGATGCTTACAAGAAGGCGTCTGAGGAACAGGTTGCTGACCTTAAAACTCGCCTTGGAATCTCCGAAAAGCAGGCAACTAATCTCAAGGTGGAATTTGACTCTTACAAAAAATCAGTTGTGCAGGATTCAACGCAGAAAGGAAGCAGGATTCAGGGGCTTGAGAAGCAGCTGGCTGAGCTTCAGGCGCAAAACAAGACGCTTAGTGAGGAAAAGGCAGCGCTTCAAGTCAGCCCAAGCGTTACTGCCAGTAAAGAGCTTGCTAAATACCAGAAAACAATGCAGTATTTGAAGCAGTCAGGCGGGCTGATATCTTTCCATGAGGGGGAAAACGTGCTTCTTCCAACTTATGAGTATAATGCGTATGCCGCATTGGTGAACAATCTTGCAAAATGCAATTCAACTCCGTCTTTTGAACTGAAAAAAGCAGATGAAAGCCTTCCTGAACTTGGGTTTTTCCATATTTCCAAGGTAAAGGCGGCTTGTGGCGGCGGTTTGTTCCACTCGCAAACGCCTGTTAAGATTGATCCGCTCTCACACCTGCGCGATTTGGATTCCATAGAAATGACTGAACTTGCTTTTGATGATTCTTATTTCATGTTAAAAGATTTGCCATCGCTTAAGTCTGCGAGGTTCACCGGTTGCCAGATTCCTAACTTTACAAAGCTGAGGAACCTTCCTTCATTTAAAGAGCTTATAATGCCCCACTGCACAATTGGCAGCCTGGCAGGTATTGAAAATCTGTCCGCGCTAGAGAATTTAATAATGGATAATGCGGATATTGGCGGCTCACTTGACCCGATATTTGATTCAAAGTCCATTCGTGTTGCGGACCTGCTTAATGTCCGCATCCCTGGTCTTGCGGGATTCCTGAAAATGCCTTCTTTGAAAGAGCTGGCAATTGCAGGCTCTTCCTTTGATTATTTGACGCCTGAAAACCAGGATGCGCTTAAACAGCTTAAGGACAAGGGAGTAAAGGTAATAATGTCTGGTGAGGAGTATAATGCATGGCGGGAGGAAAATCTTTATTACGTTTCCGGTAATGCCGCAGATTTTATTGCACAGGGAAATGCATTTCGCAAGCGGAGCAAGTTTAATGAGTCTTTGGCAGATTACAGGAAAGCCATTAAGCTTGACCCAGCCAATGATGCTGCACATTTGGGAATGGGGATGTCATATCATGATTTGAAGCAATTTGATGATGCCATTACCTTTTATGAGCTATCAATCAAGCTGAATCCACAATCTCAATTGGCGCATTATAATTTGGGAATGCTCCTGAATTCAAAGGAAAAGCACTTGGATGCAATCCTGCATTTCAACAAAGTCATTGAGTTAAATCCTGGTTTTGGTGACGCGTATTTTTATTTGGGCAATACGTTTAATACGTTAAGCAGGTATGCAGAGGCAGAAGCAGCCTTGAAAAAAGCGATTGCAATTACTAAGTCGGATGCTGCGTACAATTCTTTGGGTATCGCGTTGGAACGCCAGGACAAGCTGAGTGATGCAGCCTTGTCTTACAAAAACGCCATTAAAATCAATCCTGAGTGTGATGCCGCATATCATAATCTGGGAGATGTAATGCGCCTGCAGGGAAAGCGTGATGAGGCTGTGGCGTGTTATAAAAAAGCAATTGAACTCGACACTAAATTCAAATTTTCATACTCCAATCTGGCAGATGTTCTTGTTGAGCAGGGCAAAAAAGATGAGGCAAAGAAATATTACAAAAAGGCTGTTGATTTGGGGGACAATGACGCCAAAACCAAACTTGAAGAGCTGAATAAGAAGTGATTTTTTCATATCCGAAGTGAGGAACTACATGACAGGCGAATTCGAGCCGGAAAAGCTGATTAGCGCACTTGAAGAGGTGCTGAGAAGGGAAGAGCAAATGGCAAAGGCGGGGAAAGCTGGTTCAAGCAGTCATAGAGATAAAATTGCTGGGTTGGAAAAATACTTGAAGGAAGTTGAGAAGAACCCAAACAATTCTTTAGCATACTCCTTTTTAGGTCATGCATTAAGCGAAGTTGGCGCGTATGCAGAGTCTGCATCTGCGTATGAGCGTTCTGTGATGCTAGAGCCAAATGTCCGTTGTTATCTTCTCTTAGGTCACGCTTATGCTGAGCAAGGTAAGCTTGAAAAAGCAGTATCTGCTTACAAAAAAGCAGTTGAGTTGGGTGGTGATGCAATTTTTCTTCGTGTGCATTCTCAGTTATGGGCAGTACTTACCCAGCTAGGTAGGTGCGAAGAAGCAATGATACACTACAAGATTCAGGAGGAGTTGGACAAAAATGAATGCCTTCCAAAATCGCTTATTGAAGATAAACTGGCAAAAGCCCGCGAATTATTGCAAAGGGATGCAAAACCTGAAACCGACAAATAAATCGAATCCTTTAAAAACCACGATAAGAACTTCTATGCATACCGGGGCTGTCGGCTAGCTTGGTAGGCTTCACCCTTGGGGCGGCAGAAATGCTCCAGAATGGGTGCGACGGGAGTTCAAATCTCCTCAGCCCCATAGAGCCAATAAGTCAGATACTCCTGAAGCGGTTAAAGCACACTGTTGGCATCAACCGTCTCAGCCCCATGTTGTCGATTAATTGCACAGATCTGTGAAATGCAATCTTCAATGCTCCTTTTGTCGCTTGTCTCGAATGTGGCGCTTGCTTCTGGTTTCTGGATGAAGTTAGGCACGCATATTTCCCCTTCTCCAGATATTGTGTGGGTAATTGGGTATTTCTGCATTGTCTCCTCAAATGAGCCGCCTGCAGGTGCAAGCCCGCAGAAATCTATTGCCGCAGCCCCTGTTATTATTGTGCCGCTTATGTCCCTGTCATTGCTTATCAGCGTTGCTTTTTTTCCCTGCATCAACTGCCTGAACAGCTCCCCCACAAGCAAGTAGTCTGTTCCGGAAGGTGAAGGAGCTCCCTCAGGGTATTTTGCCAGGCTGATTATTTTCGCAAGATTCTTTGCTATTCTGTTGCTCTCGCCATTATTTCCTTTGAGAGTTTTCTTTTTTTCAATCAGCTCAAGAAGCAATGAGTACTCTTTAATTACGCAGTTCATGGCATCCATTGCGTAAGGGTGTTCAGATTTCATGTTGTCGCTGTGCTTCCTGCAGTAGCTAAGTGTACTTGCAACTATATTCATGCCTTTGTTAATCTCGGTGTAAACTGCGCCTATTGTTGTCAGGTTTCCCAAAGTTTTCACAGCATGCGTGAAATTCGCGATAACCTCTGCGAATTTCAAGAGCCCATTTGTGTTTATCGGTGACTTTGTCAAAAAATACAAGTCCGTGTTAAAAGGTGAGTAAACCGAGTTTGTATCAAAAAGGACAACACTATACGTGCCACAAAGCGCATTTATCCCTTCTTTCTTTTTTTCAAGAACATGCAGGTTGGCTTGCTGTATCATTTTTTCTTGTTCCTGCCGCGCTGTTCAACCTTTGCAAGGCGTTCAAGCACCAAAGCCCAGCCGGGATTGCCTTCCTTGTAGCCTTCCAAAGCAGCTGCAATGCATTCGCTGTAGATTTCGTGGTGCCTTGACTCAAGCGCGCGGTCAAGCAAATGCAAATCAACTGCCTTGTCTTCTGTTTTTGAGGACACAAAGCTCAATCCAAAGTCAATGAAATGAACTTCATTATTGCAGTGTATCATGTTTGAGGTTGTCAAATCAGAGTGGATTATGTCATTTGAATGCAAAATCCCGACCTTTCTGCCGATTTCCCTGCTGAACTCAGCCGGCTTTGTGTGCAAAACATCCTTTAACAGCGGTCCTGGGACAAAGTCCATTTCTATCTTCATGTCCTTGTCATCAATCTTCCTTAATCGCGGCGCAGGAAAGTTCATTTCCTCAAGCTTTGCGAGAATCTTTGCCTCGCGCCTTGTCCTTGATGCGCGCAGCTTGTTGTCTATCTCAGAAAGGCGGTAATCCTTTGGAACCCTTTCCTTGATGACATTGTTCTCCTGCTTTCTCAGGACTGCCTCTGCCCCCTGCCCTATTATCATAAGAAAAGAGAGGGATATGGCTTTTAAAAAGCTAATGTAAAAAGAACTTGAATTATCGCTTGGTCTCTGGCGCGGTACGCGCCCGAATTAGAATTATGCAGTTTCTTCTGTTTGTGCTTCTTTGTTTTCTTCCTGTACTGGCGCTTCTGCCGGCTTCTCTTCAACCTTTTCCGCAGGCTTCACAGGCAGTGGCGGAGCTATTAGGATGTTCTTAAGCCTTTTTTCGCTGGTCTCTATGTGGACATCGCGGAGCTCGCAGGTCTGCAATGGGTAAATTTTTCTCAATGCGTCCTGCAGCTGCCTCTGGAACTTGTGAGCAACAAGCTCCCTGATAAAGTCAACAAATGTCATTGTTGCGACGCCGCGGACAATGAACGCGCGCATCTGGCTTCTTACATCGCGCATGACTCCGCCCTGTGCCCTTCCCCTTGTGATAAGGACAGGCTTAATCCTTACCGCGATATCGTCCTTTGTTTTTGTGACAAATGAATCGTCAACGCGCTCCCTTGCACGCCTCATCATCTTCCTTACCGCAGCAGGGGCAATTGAGTATCCTGTTGTCGTTGTGAGAATCTGGTTGTTTTCCTTCTTCGTAACATCCAGGCTGATATGAACATTCTGCCTTTGGGGGTCTCCTGTAAGAACCATCAAACTGACAGTCACCCTTCTCTTTGCAGGGTCTGCCTCGTCATCAATGTACATTTCCCCTATCGGCTGGTTGTTGAAAAGCCCTGGCGCTATGATTGGAAGCCATGACTTCTTCTTCACGAGTACGGCTGCTTTTGATGTCTTTTGTGCCATATTTAGACGAGAAAGCAGGGCAGGGGTTTATAAAGTTATCGCGTTGCGGGGTATTTCAGCTGTATGTGCTGTACGCAACCAGATGTCCGAGATGTTCTAATTTTTTGGCATTATGCTTCCATGTGCTGAACAGGTTAAGGAACGGGTCGCTGAACCTGTTAATCATCTGCACGCGCTCAAAGTCAGGCTCGCGATTTTTGGCTTTGACTATGTCTTCTGCGCTGACAGGTGAGAAGCGTATCCTCTTTCCTTCTGGTGTGCGCCTGTTGGTGATGTAGAATGCAAACGTGCCTTCTGACTCTGCATCCCTTTGCTTGTAAAATGCCTGCTTTGCCACGACAAGTTTGCTGTTCCTGTGCAGTTTTGCCAGCGCACCTTCAGGTATTCTCGCAGAGCTGAGGTATTCCTTGTATTTCGCGGGCTTTTGCTCAAATCCGCCAAGCGCATTTTGCAGATTCTCCCCTTGTGCGCTCTCAAACACAAGCTGAAGCCCAAGGGGCTTTCCAAGCCTCTGGTCCCCCTGCTGGGCTGCGGCTTCTGCATACAACCCGAGGAATTCGCTCATTTCATTGTGCATTTTTGCAAAAGCAGCAGTGTCCTTTGCCTCAACCCATTTTTTCATTCTTCCCAGCACATTTGTAAGGGCGCCATAAATTTTTTCAGTGTGGGGATTCTCAGTCTGAATCAGTGAGTACATCATTCCCTGCTTAGGGTCTGCCACAAGCCTGCCTGTCGCCTCCAAAAGCCCGCGCGAGAATATTGTTGAATACTTCTGCAGCTGGCTCAGTGGCATAATTCCCCCTGTGCAGCTGTCAAACGCGCACATGAATGCATATGCAACTGTGTGGGGCAGAACCTGAAGTGCTGCTGACAGCTCGTCGTGCTTCTCGCCTGATTCTATGACGCTGACATTTGCCTTTCTTTTTTTCATTATTGCCTGAACCCTGTTGAACCATTCTCCGCCTGCCTTTGGCCTTGCAGGGATGAAGAGGACGTTCTGCCCCCAGGGTGAAACAGTGGGCCTGTACATCGCGTGTATGCTGAAGACCTCTGTTTCAGGCCGGGAATTTGCAACCATTGCATCAATTGCACTTTGCTTGACAGATGTGAGGTCTGCCATTGCGCCCTGAACTTTAGGCGCAAGGCGCTCTATTTCCGGCACAGTCACGTCAATCGGCAGGGAGAAAAGGACAAGGTCGCTGTGCTGGGCGAGCGCATCAGAATGCATGAAATTATAGTTTCTTTCCGCGCACAGTTTTTCCGCTTTTTCAGTGTTTATGTCAGAAATCGCGATTTCAAGCCCTGACCTTTGCAGTATTCCTGCAAAATGCGCGCCCTCAGCACCTGCTCCGCCGACAATACCCACAAGTTTGCCCATGCGAAAGTAACCCGCAGGCATTTTTTAAAGGTTTGTAAGAATCCAGAGTCACGTTTTCGGCTTATTGTCAAGAACCACTCGCTAAAGTGAGTGGTGTGAACTACAGACGGTACAAGCGTGCTCATGGTTCTTGAGCATGCTCGAAAACTGCTCGTCCTTAGCGTAAGTCAAGAGCAGTTTTCGACATGTAAAAGTTTATAAAACTAGTACTATGCAGTGTGAGTATGGCAGGGAATCCGGTCCAACCGCGGAAAAAAGGGCTGCTTATTGCGCCCGAGTTTCCTTATGATTCATTCTGGAGCTATCGGTATATCATGCATTTCATAAACAAAAAAGCAGCGTTTCCCCCTTTGGGGCTGATTACCTTTGCCGCTGACATGCCTGATTATTGGGATTTTAAACTGCTGGATTTGAACGTGGGCACCCACTCTAAAGGGGTTTTGCGAAAGGAAATACAGGAAGCGGATGCTGTTTTTGTCGGCGCGATGTCCATACAAAAGCGGTCTCTTGTTGAGCTTCTCAGCGGTCCTGCGAAGGGGCTTGACACGCCATGGGTGCTTGGCGGCCCGTTGGCTTCAACGTACCGCGGCCAAATCCTTAATCCAAAGGCAGAATCTGACAAAATACTTCATGACGGTCTTGACCTCATTGTTTGGGGCGAAGCGCATAACTGGATTGGGGAGATTAACTCCTTGCTGGATAGGAATCCGGTGCATTCTCCCCGACAGCCAATTCTTCTCATTCCGGAGGCGGTGGCGAATGAAACACCAGGGTCGCGAAGATACCTCAATGACCGGTCCATCTTCAAGCCTGTGGAGCAGGCGCGTCCGCCGAGGTGGGACCTGCTTGATGTCAAAAATTACCGCGCATTAACCATTCAGACAACCCTCGGCTGTCCTTTCAGGTGCGATTTCTGCGACATCATCCAGTTTAACGGCGGTTTTACCAGGCCAAAACCGCTGGAAGCGGTCCGCGGGGAACTTGAAGCAATATATGCAACAGGGCACAGGGGCAGCGTCTTTACAGTTGATGATAATTTTGTCGGCAATCCGGATGCAATTTCAGCAATCCTTGATGTCATGACTGAGTTTCAGCGAAAACATGATTATTCATTCGCGTTTTACACCCAGGCCAGTGTTGATATTGGCGCCCCGCGGCTCGAGTATTTGATTACCAAGATGAAGCGCGCGGGATTCAATGCTGTCTTCCTTGGTATTGAGAATCCTGACAGGGACGCGCTTAAGGGGATGAATAAAAAGCAAAACATCCTTGTTGATATCCCTGAAACCGTGCGCAAGATTCAAAGCGCGGGCATGGAAGTGTATGCTGGATTTATTTTTGGCAATGATACTGACACTCCCCTTACTGCGAAAAATATTATCCGTTTTGTCAAGGACCATGGCATCTTCACTGCCATGACCGGCATGCTCACCCCCATGCCATACACGCCCGTGTACCAGAGGTTAAAGGAAGAGGGCAGGATTGTGAATGCGGAATTTTCAGGCAATAATACTGATGATGACATTCAATTCAAGCCAAAACACATGACGCAGAAAGAAATGCGGCAGGGCATCCACGAAATTCTGAAAGCGCTGTTCCATCCTGCAGAATCTTACCGGCGGGCGAGGGACGAATTAAAACGGGTTCAGCCCCACATCTTTGCCCAGGACCATTTTGAGCCTTCCTACATCAAAGCAGCAGTGCTCTCCATCTGGCAGCTGGGCATTAAGCGCTTTGACCATAATTATTTCCGTTTGCTTACGGATGCGTTCGCAATGGACAGGCAGGACTATCTGTCGGCTAAACGCGAGGCAAAAAAGCTGTCAGGCGTGCTGGATGATTGCCGCGGGCAAGTGCTGATAGACTCAGCCAAGGAACCTGTTTCTTTATTTGCGCGGTGCATAGACCACGCGCACGATTACCTTATCAGGGTTACGCCCGAAAAGAGCTTGCAGAATATTTCTGATTATATCAGGGGAATCAGGGAACGCTTTAATGCAGGAAGGGCTTCTTCTGAGGATGTTAAGGGTGTTTATGAGACTGCACGGAATTATCTGCGCACAAAGATGGAATTATGCCGTTTTCCAGGCGTGCATCTTGTCCGCGCATTTGAGTCGGGTGTAAAGTCTGCGCATTATGAGCGCGTCATGCGCTCAATTGTTTCACAGACATCTGACGCTTAGACGTCCAGCTCTTTGACTTCCTTTGCGTGCTGCATTATGAATTCCTTTCTGGGCTCGACTTCCTCGCCCATAAGGACTCTGAATATTTCGTCTGCTGCGACAGCGTCCTCTATCACGACCTGCTTGAGAATCCTGTTTTCAGGGTTCATTGTTGTCTCCCACAGCTGCTTGGGGTTCATTTCTCCAAGCCCCTTGTAGCGCTGGACAGAAACCCCTTCCTCTCCAAATTCCTTGACAAGCTTGTCGCGCTCTTCCTCTGCGTAAGCATAAGCTTCTTTCTTTGCCTTTGCCACCCTGAACAATGGCGGCTGTGCAAGATAGACATGCCCGTTTTGTATGAGCTGGGGCATCTGCCTGTAAAAGAATGTCAAAAGCAGGCACGCGATGTGGTGTCCGTCAACGTCAGCGTCTGTCATGATTATTATCCTGTGATATCGCAATTTTGAAATGTCAAATTCCTCGCCTATTCCTGCCCCGATCGCGGTTATCATTGAAGCGATTTCATTGTTCAGCAAGACCTTCACGAGCCTTGCTTTTTCGACATTGATTATCTTTCCTCGCAATGGAAGAATCGCCTGGAATTCGCGGTTGCGGCCTTGTTTTGCGCTGTTGTGGACAAATACTCCTGATGCAAGTGCAAAATTGTTTGTGCCAGGCACTTCCAGGTCATAGACGTCCATACGCTCGGCCAGGGGGATTATTGTCTTTATTTTGTGATTGTAGTTCATTACCGCTTCGCGCAGCTTGTTCTCATCATTTGCAAAGAATCTTTCAAGGAAGGTCGGGTACGAGAGTACATTCTTGTTTTTGGCTGCTTTGCGAGTCTGCTCAAACTCAGGAACATCTATCTTTTGCTTTTTGTCATAAATCATTCTAAGGAGCCTGATTGTGTGTTTGAAATACGTTTGGTTATACGCCTCTCTTCTTTTGGCCCTGAATTCAGGCGTCCACTGTTTTTGTGTCTGCCTGCTTCTCCATCGCCGCAAATCCGCATCATTCCATTGTTCTTTGGCATTTTCAGACAGCAGTTTCCTCTTTTCAGGATGTTTCGCAAAGTGTTCTCTCACCAGCTGTGCCTGTTTTTCCCTGTTGTCAGCAGATGACCAGTATTCCTTTTGTGCTTTTGCAAGGATTGCGTGAGATTTCTTGCGATATTCAGCATTGGATGCGTAAAACTGGAGGAACTTCTCAACCATATACTGCTTATACGCTTCATTTTCCCATTGTGCTTTGGCGCGCTTACTCAGTTCATCTTTCATTAGGGTCATTTTTTGGCGGATTTTCTCCCTAAATGCGGGGGTTTGTCTGAGCGCACGCAGTTTATCAAGAACGTCCTCCCTCCGCAGGGTCTTTTCAGCAAGCGCACGGTGAAGGGCGAGGTGCTCTTCCTTGCTGAGCCTGCAAATATTGGACGGGTTATTGTTAATCTTGTTGAAATCCTTGTGGTGCCTGTGGTCGCCAAGCTCCTCATAGATTCCGTTTCTGAGGTTGTAATCGTCTGCAAGCAGATGAGTGAACATCCATCGCATTTCTTTTGGATCAAACACGAGTTCATATCCTTCAATCGTGATTCGTTTTCCTTTCCTTGAGACCTGCCTGTTCAAAGGCATTAATGAATCGTGTTTTGCAAGCTCCTTTGCAGGTTTGTACGTGCCGTCGCGCAACATAAACAAATGATTAGGGGTGCAGACAATCTCCTCATCGGTGTCAAGGATTATCTTGATGACCTCCGCATTTTGTTTTGTTTTTCGCGGATGTTCAACTCTTTGTATCCCAATCCTGCCATCATGCATAATTGTATAGCAGAAGTGTTCTTTGCCCGCTTTGTGTTCTTCAACAAGCTCCTTGAACGTGATATTCCTTCCGTCGGTCAAAGCGATTTTAGTATCGCCCGAAAAGCAGCCTCCTGCCGAATCGCCTTCCACAAGGTACATTTCGCACTTTGTAGGCTCGTTTGATGAGCAGTCAGCGAGCTTTCCTGGAAGCATTCCTGTTTCAAGAGCTCCTTTTCTGCGGACAAGCTCGCGGGCCTTTCTCGCTGCCTCGCGCGCCCTTGCAGCTTCCATGCACTTGCCGACAATCGCCCTTATCGCAGACGGGTTTTCCTCAAAGAAATCCCCAAGCTTTTCGCTGACGATTGAGTCAACAAGCCCTTTTACCTCGCTGTTGCCGAGCTTTGTCTTTGTCTGCCCTTCAAACTGCGGGTCAGGCACCTTGACTGAAATAATTGCGGTCAAGCCTTCGCGCACGTCTTCGCTTGACAAAGCAATGTCCTTGTCAAGCAGTTTGTGCTTTTCAGCATACTTGTTGATTGTCCTTGTGAGTGCTGTCTTGAATCCTGAAAGGTGTGTTCCGCCCTCGTGTGTGTTGATGTTGTTTGCGAAAGCGAAAACAGTTTCAGAATAATCAGTTGTGTACTGCAGTGCTGCTTCAACAGTGTAGTTGCCTTCTTGCTTTTCAAAGTAAAACACAGGGTGCAGTGTCTGCTTGCCCTTGTTCAAATGCTCGACAAAGCTCTTGATTCCGCCGTCATACTTGAACACTGCCTCTTTTTCTGTCCTTTCGTCAATCAGCTTAATCTCAACGCCTTTGTTAAGGAATGCGAGCTCGCGGAGCCTTGCAGCGAGAGTGTCAAAGTTCCACTCGCTTTTCTCCATTATTGTGAAGTCAGGGATGAACTTGACCATTGTCCCTGTCCCTTCTGCAGGTCCGACAACAATTGCGTCATCTGTGGTCGGGATGCCTTTTCGCAGTTCAACGCGGTAGAGCTTGCCATCGCGCCTTACTTCTGCAATCAAGTGCTCAGACAAAGCTGTCGTGACAGAAATACCCACTCCGTGCAGCCCGCCAGAGACCTTGTAAACATTGCGGTCAAACTTTCCTCCTGCGTGCAAAACAGTTAGAACGACAATAAGCGCTGACTTGTTGAATTTTGCGTGCTTGTCAACTGGAATTCCCCGTCCATTGTCCATCACGCTGAGATATCCGTCTTTGTGTATTATTACCGTGACTCCTGTGCAAAACCCTGCCAAAGCCTCGTCAATGCTGTTGTCAATCGCCTCATAAGCCAGGTGGTGCATTCCACGCGAATCAGTTGAGCCAATGAACATTCCAGGGCGCCTTCTGACTGCTTCCAGCCCTTCAAGTACCTGGATTTCCTTTGCCCCATATGACTGGTGTTCGTGCGCAGGTGTGTCTGCCATGTTAAGTTATCGTCGTAAAAACGCCCTCAAATCCTAATGATAAAAACCTGCGGGAGGTATATAAATCTTTGCATTGTAAAATGGGGTTATAGCCCTTATAAAGCCCGAAAACAAGCGTTTTAGCCCGTCGGGGATGTCGGTTTTATGCCGGAATTTTTGCGTTTTTGCCGTGATTTTTTCAGTTAATTGTGCTATTTTCGCATTTTTTCCATCCCTGCCGTGATTTATTCACTGCAATCCGGAAACTTTCCGGTTTTGTCGTCGAAAAAGATATAAACAGAAGCATCTTCCTGATGTTTATGCCAAAGGAACTGACTGTGGAACAAATGGAATTTCGCAACAAGGTGTATGAGGGCATATTCTGGACGTCCTTGGCATTGCTCTTTGTCTGGTACCTTCTTAAGTCATTTGGCGTCATAAAAACGCCATTGTGGATTGAGCTGTTTCCAGTGGTTATTGCCATTTTCAGCGCAGGCACATTTTTTGAGAGGATTATTGGCGATATACGCACGCTTAAGTTAGATGTGGGAGTTCTGAAAACAGATGTCGGTGTGCTTAAGACTGATGTCGGCTCTTTGAAAGCCCGCACAGACCACCTTGAAAATGATGTACATTACGTAAAGTCCCGCGTATAAACCTTAAAATACCACCATTCTGTTTATTTCCATTGCCCCTGTATGCTAGTGGACAGACTTTTGGGTTCCGGTCCCAATGACCCGGGTTCGACTCTCGGCAAGGTTGAATTATTTGCTTATTTCTCCCACAATTCAGGCTCTTTCTTTGGTCCAACCAGTTTTGGAATGCCGTAATGTGCGATGATTGCGGCTACTATCGCAACCACCCAGAAAAACCGCCAGGTCATCATGCCGAGCGCAACCATGGTAAGTGAGGCAACAAGGACTATTGCTGTTGCAATCGCAAGTATTTTGGCTGCTTTTCCCATTAAATCACCTGCTTTAATGCAGCTATCGCGACCTCAATCTGGTCCTTGTGCGGCTTTCTCGTGGTTATCTTCTGCGCCCAGAGCCCTGGCTGCATTATTATCCTGAAAATTATGAAGTTAGGCCACTTTGCGCTTAGCTTCAAAAGCTCGTATGATATGCCTGCGATGACAGGAATCAGCAGTATTCTCAGCGGAACATTGACAAACCATCTTGGGTCCCTGACAACAGAAAACAGCAGTATGCTCGCGATGATGACAAACATAAGCAAACTTGTGCCACAGCGCGGGTGCACAGGCGAATACTTCTTCACATTTTCAGGAGTCAGCTTGTATCCTGCTTCGTGGCAGTGGACTGTCATGTGCTCTGCGCCATGGTACTGGTACATTCTCTTGACATCCTTGAACAAGCCGATAAACCACAAATACGCGATAAAGATAAGCACTCGGAATGCACCGTCAATAAGATTGAACAAAATCTCGCGCGTTGTTGTGAAAATCCTTGCAAGATAATACGGCGCGATGACAAACAGCACAATTGTGAGTGCAAGCGATAGCAGAAGTGCGAAGCTTGTTTCCCACGCTGTCAGCTTTTCCTCTTTCTTGTTTGCCTGCTGGTCAGCGCTCCAGTTGAGCATCTTTACCCCAATAACCATCATTTCGCCAAGGAAAATAATCCCGCGGATAAATGGCAGCCTCAGGAAAACTGATTTCTGCGTGAGTGAGATGTGCCTCTTTTTGGTTGTTACTATTTTGCCTTTTGGAGTCCTTGCAGCAGCGCCAACATAATTAGGCGTCTTCATCATCACGCCTTCAATCAAAGCCTGCCCTCCGACATAGAATTGTTTCTTTTTCATCATATTTCCATCATTTCCCCTGGCTCAAGTATAACAACTTTGTGCTCGCTCTCGCGCTCAAGGTATTCCTTAAACAGTTCTGCGTCATCGTGTGTTCCTGTAATAGTGCCCCAGTGCGTGGGAATTGCTATTTTTGCCTGCATTGCGTGCACTGCCTTTGCTGCCTCTTCAGGACCCATAGTCGTGCTGCCGCCAACAGGAATCAGGACAACATCAGGAGCCAAGCCAATCATTTCAGGCAACGGGTCTGTGTCAGAGGTGTAATACAATTTCTTGTTCTCGTTCTCGACAATAAATCCTATCACAAAGCCCTCTTCCTCATGCCCGCCCCTGGGATGCATTGTCCTCGCAGGCATTGCCCTTATCAAAAGGTCTCCAATCTTCCTCTTGTCTCCGGCATTCATTGTGATACAGCCATTGAACTCGCGCGCAACATCAGGGGTGCCAATGATTATTGTCTCATCAGTCATCAGCTTCATGACGCTTTCCCTTGTGCAGTGGTCAGGGTGCCAGTGCGAGATAAGTATGATGTTTGCCTTTGGCAGCCGCACAGTGGAAAAAGGGTCAAGGTAAGGGTCAATATATATTGTGAAAACCCCTGTCTCAACCAAAAACGTTGCGTGCCCAAGCCAAGTAATGCGCATGCCCCTCTCGTCGTATAGGGGTATAAGAATTTTTCCCCAAAAGCTTTATAATAACCCCTGCGCTTGCTGTTTCAGGTGAAGACATAGTGAGTGGGGGAAAGCATACAAGAAAAAGGTCTTTTGTGTATATTGACCCTAGGCAGGTCACTCTTGACACAAAATTAAGGGAGCTTCTTGCGACATTCAGAAAGCCAGACTGGAAAAAACTTGCAGCCTGCACTGCTTGCAATGATGGGTATCCTGAAAAGCTGGCAAAGTTCACAGGAAAATATTGCCTTGCGTGCCATGTTGAACGTGCATATCATGTAATACCGCAAGGCAGTGTGAACATTTGCGGAAAGCCGCACAGGCCCACAAGGGACCTCGGCGCTATTTATGACGCCTCACTACGCCATTATGAGGATACTAACGGCTCAGGATAACCCTTAAAACGAAACTGTCGCCGACTTATCGTCGGCGGACTTCCGGAAATGCCATACATTTCCGAAAGCTTTATAAACACCCTCATTATAGTTAATATTAAGAAATTTTCTGAATAAGTGAATTTTGATGGCAGAAGCAAAAGATTTGCAATTGAAGACCGGTACGACAACCATCTGCATTATGTGCAAGGATGGGATTGTTCTCGCGGCTGACAGAAGGGCAAGCGGAGGCGGAATGGTACTTCACAAGCGCGCCCTGAAGATAGTCCCTATTACTGATTTAATTGCTGTAACAACAGCGGGAAATGTCTCTGATATCCAGCTTATGACAAAGCTGGCAAAGGCAGAAATCAAGCTCAAGGACGTCCAGGTCTACAGATCTGCAACAGTCAGGGAAGCGGCAAGCCTGGTCGCGGGAATGCTTTACAGCACCTTCCGCAGGCCAAGCATGGTTTTAAGCATTGCCTCGCTGATGATGGCAGGCCGTGACAAGGACGGATTCCACGGTTGGGAGCTGAGCCCTGACGGAAGCATGATGGAAATCAGGGATTTTGCCGCAGACGGCTCAGGAATGGTATTTGCCCTTGGCGTTTTGGAGACGCTGTACAAGAAGAATCTGACTGTTGACGAGGGCGTCAAGCTCGCTGTCAAGTCAGTCAACGCAGCCCTCCAGCGCGACACAGCATCCGGAAACGGCATTGATGTCGTGACCATAACTGATAAGGGCATGCAGACCGTGATTGAGAAGGAGCTCGAGATTAAACTCGAGGCATAAGACCCGCTTTCTTTTCTGCTGGGTCGCTATAACAAGAACAAGGGGAAATTAGGAAATGGCTGATATCATAAAAGAAATCCTAAAAATGCTGCCAGAAGGCAAAATATCAGACGCAGTCTTCGAGGGCGCGAACATAGTCCTTTACACAAAAGACAAGAAGTTCTTCCTGAATGACGAGGGGGCTGTAAGGGCTGCTGTCAGCGCTTTCAAGAAGCGCATTGAGCTCCGCCCTGACCCGAGCATTTCAGAAGACCAGGAAAAAGCTGAGAAGGCGATAAAGAAGATACTGCCTGAAGAATCAGGAATCTCAAGCATACTCTTTGAGCCCCAGCGCTCAATTGTCACAATCGAGGCTGAAAAGCCAGGGCTTGCAATCGGAAAGCAGGGCTCATTGCTGAGGGAAATCAGGGAGAAAGTCCTCTGGGTTCCGATAATCCACAGGACTCCTGCAATCCGCTCTGTCCTTATTGAGAATATCCGCGCAGTCCTTTTCCAGAATTCAGAATACCGCAGGAAATTCCTTGACAAGGTCGGCCACAGGATTTATGACGGCTGGATAAGGGAGAAAAAGAACGAGTGGGTAAGGCTCACATTCCTCGGCGGTGCAAGGCAGGTTGGAAGAAGCTGCATTTTCCTCCAGACGCCTGAGTCAAGGGTTTTGATGGACTGCGGCATAAACGTCGCATCTGACCAGGAGCCATACCCGTATCTTGACGCGCCTGAATTCCATTTGAACGAGCTTGACGCGGTTATTGTCTCACACTCCCACCTTGACCACTCTGGATTTGTCCCTTACCTGTTCAAGTACGGCTACAGGGGGCCTGTGTACTGCACTGCGCCAACAAGGGATGTGATGTCATTGCTCGCTCTTGACTATGTCAAGCTGATGAAGGCTGAAAACAGGGACCCATTGTATGACACAGACCACATCAAGGAAATGGTCAAGCACACAATCACCCTTGACTATGATGAAGTCACTGACATAACCCCTGATGTCAGAATCACGCTCTACAACTCCGGCCACATTCTTGGCGCCGCAATGGTGCACCTTAATGTCGGAAACGGCCTGCACAACCTGCTCTACACAAGCGATCTCAAGTTCGGAAGGACTCCTTTGCTTGAGCCTGCAATCACACAGTTCCCCCGCCTTGAAACAGTCATAATTGAGGCGACTTACGGCGGAAAGACAAATGTGATGGGCTCGCCGCAGGAACAGGATGATTTGCTCAAGAACATAATCAGGGAGACAATAAAGCGCGGCGGAAAAGTGCTTATGCCTGTCCTTGGCTCAGGAAGGGCGCAGGACGTCATGGTCATAATTGAGGAAATGGTCCGCAGGAAAGAGCTTGACCCGATTCCAGTCTACATCGATGGAATGGTTTGGGACATTACGGCAATCCACACTGCGTATCCGGAATATCTTAACAGGGTTATCCGCAAGGCAATCTTCCACAAGGATGAAAACCCGTTCCTCAGCCCGATTTTCAAGCACATTGGCTCGCAGAAGGAAAGGCAGCAATTGCTTGAGGAGCACGGCCCCTGTGTCATACTTGCAACTTCAGGAATGATGGTTGGCGGTCCGAGCGTGGAATATTTCAAACAGCTCGCTGACAACCCCAAGAACAGCATTGTCTTCACCTGCTACCAGCCTGAAGGCGCCTTGGGCTACAGGATAATGCACGGTGAAAAAGAGTTCATATTCACAGAAGAGGGCCAGCAGCGCGTTGTCCCTGTCAAGATGGAGGTCTGCCGTGTTGAAATCTCAGACCACTCTGACCGCAAGCAGCTGATGAACTTTATTTTCAAGACAACCCCGCGGCCAAAGAAAGTTATTATCAACCACGGCGAAAACGCAAGGATTCTTGACCTTGCCTCGAGCATACACAAGCTCGGCAGGATTGAGACAGTTGCGCCGAGGAATCTGGAGAGCATAAGGCTGAAATAATATTCTTTTATTTCTTCCATACTGGAGGTGAATTCTATGCAGAAATTATGCGTACATAACGGAAAAGTCTGGGAAAAGGCTGAGCTTCATCTGAAGTCAGCAATTCCCAAATTCAACAGGCATAATCAGGCGAAATTAATAGCGCTTGATTTGCTTGTAGAAATGATCAGGTAAAATTATTGGAGGCCTTCTGGTATTTTTGCTTTGACCGGCGGGAGTATGCCGCTGTGCATTGTCAGCCTTGGATATGTGCCGAGAACCTTGACCTCCTCAATAAGCCTTGAGGTGGGAAGCGCTTCAAGAAGCGCATTTGTCGCTTTGTCGCTCTTGTGGCCTTCAAACTCAAAGAAAAACACCTGGGCATCAGGTTCCAATGGATCGTGTGAGCGCGGCATTGATATTGACTTTATTATCGGGCGGTCATGCACGCCGAAAAGGTTGATAACATACTGCATTACCCCTGTTTTGCTTGCCTCGCCAAGGCGCGGGGTTATGACAATTGCTGTCCTGTACTCGCCGCCAAGGTTCGGAATATCAGTGTACACGGGCGTGACAACATAAAAGTCAGTGAAGCTTGTGACTATCTCCCTGTGGACAACATCAAGCCCGCACCTGTGAAGCGCCTCAATGTCAGCAAGCGCAAGCCCTGAATGTTCTTGCAATACCCTGTCAGGTGCTGCTCCTGTGCTTTCAACAGGCACGCGTATGATGCCTGGATATTTCGTGTTAAGCCAGTCTGAGCAAAGCGCCAATGCCTTTCTGTGGGAATAAACATGCTTCTGCGCTTTGTCATCTGTTCCGGGATATTTGCCCACAGACGGCTTTACCGGAACCCTGTGCGCATCAATAATCTGAAACTGGTTCTCGTGTATTAAGGAAAGGCTTTCAGAAACCCAGCCCTCAAGCTGGCTGTAGTATGGGAATATGCCTTGCGTGTTGACTGAGACAGTGCTTGCGACTTCCTCGATTGAGCCGCATGGAATTAATCTGGCGCCGGTCTGCGCTGCAACTATTTTTGCAGCTTTTCCTGAATAAGTGCCTTCAGGCCCAAGATATGCAACACTTGTTTCCTTGCAAACCATCAGGCGCTGGAAAAAGAAGATTGCTTTTAAAGCTGCGGAATCAGAACGGCGGAAGGTCGCAGTTCCACCTGCAGGCGTCATAGTCTGCCTGGCAGCGGCGCAATGCAGTTGTTTTCAGGCTGTCACACGCGGTTTTCTCTGCATTGCACGCGGAATTTGCCTTGTAGACAGTCTGGGCGCAGGCATCTCCATCTGCCCTGCACGCATTAAGGCACTCTGCCCTTTTTCCCTGCGACAAAACAGCGCCAGCAAGGGCAATAATAAGGACAATGCCCACAATTGCGATTACAATGTGCTTCATAGTGGTGAGTTTCTCTTAGGGGTATAAAAATGTTTTCAGTGCAGTTGTTTTTGGCTGCCTGCTTATGCAAACATTTAAATATAACATGGTATTTAACTTTGTTAAACTGAGGTTAAACAATGGAAACAATCCAGCGCACAAAGAAGATTGGCGGTTCATTGATGGTCCGCATACCCAAGGATATTGTCGCCACTGAGAACATCCTGCCTGGCGAAGATGTTGTTATTGATATTCGCAAGGTCCGCAAGGACTGGTTTGGCGCTTTTCCGGGACTGAAACCCTACAAAAAGGAGGCGGACCGCTTCCGCTTCAGGTATGAATAAGCTGATTATTGACAGTTCTGCGTGGATAGAGTATTTGGAAGGCACTGAGAAGGGAAAAAAGGTGCGTGAATTTCTTGCCAAATCAGACTCTTTTCCGCTGATTACAGGGGTTATCGCAACAGAAGTAATGACCAAATTCCTGCGCAGCGGGCGTTCTGCAGAAGAAATGGCGACAGCATTGGGCGCTGTTGCAATGTTCGTCCCTTATGGGATGAGTTTGGCGCAAAAGACTGCAGAGGTTTACGTGAAGCAAAGAAAATCAAAGCCCAAATTTGGTGTTGCAGACGCCAGTGTTCTTGCAGCAGCAATCCTGAACAAAGCAAAAATAATCACCTGTGACACTGATTTCTCAGGCATTCCTGAAGCGGTTTTGATTAAGTAAGAACGATAACTTTTTATACAGCCCAAAAGCACAGCTTTGCCGTGGGAAAGCCAAATCCTTTTGAAAACGCATTGAAGACTATTCAGCAGGCAAATGAGTTTGCCGGTGTCAAGGATGAAATACTGGCGAAGATAATAAAGCCTGAGCACATTCACGAGTTCACAATCCAGGCAGCAGGCAAGAAGTATCAGGGCTATCGTGTCCAGCACAATTCTGCAAGGGGTCCTTACAAGGGCGGAATCAGGTTCCACCCTCAGGTTGACATTGATGAAGTCAAGGCGCTTGCCACTTGGATGTCATTGAAGTGCGCTGTCGCAGACATTCCTTATGGCGGAGGAAAAGGCGGTGTTGCGTGCAATCCCAAGGAAATGTCAGAGGCAGAGCTTCAGGCAGTTTCCCGCGGCTGGGCAAAGGCAATGGCACCTCACATCGGCGCCTGGAAGGATGTTCCTGCCCCTGACGTAAACACAGACGGCAGGATTATGGCGTGGATTCTTGACGAATACGAGAAGATTATCGGAAAGAGGGAGCCTGGCGCAATCACAGGAAAGCCATTGGAGCTCGGCGGTTCTCTGGGCCGCGACAAGGCAACCTCACAAGGCGGCTTCTTCATACTGAGGGAAGCAATGAAAGCAAACAAGCTCAAGCACAACACTGTTGCAATACAGGGAATGGGCAATGTGGGCGGCTGGCTCGCTGAAATACTTCACAGTCAAAAGTTCAAGGTTGTTGCTGTCTCTGACACAAAAGGGGCAGTTTACAATGAAAAAGGGCTTGACATTCCTGCTGTCATCAAGCACAAGGAGACAACAGGCTCTGTAAAAGGATTCCCTGGCGCAAAGGAAATACTTAATGATGACATACTGACTCTTCCTGTTGAAATACTTGCACCATCTGCGTTGGAAAACGTGATTACCTCAGAAAATGCTGACAATATCAAGGCAAAATTAATCCTTGAGATGGCAAACGGTCCGACAACGCCTGAAGCAGACAAGATACTTGAGGCAAAGAAAGTCATAGTCATCCCTGACATCCTCGCAAACTCAGGCGGTGTCACAGTCAGCTACTTTGAATGGGTGCAGAACCTCGCTGGCTATTACTGGAGCCTTGAGGAAGTGGACAAAAAGCTTGAGCGCCAGATGATACTTGCATTTGACGCTGTGCACGCAACAGCGCAGAAATACAAGATTTCCTACCGGCTTGCGGCAAATGTGCTTGCGCTGGAAAGAATAGCCAAGGCAATGGAACTGCGCGGCTGGTAGTTTTATCGCATCCTTCTGAGAATCCTGAACAGCATTATGATTATCAGCAGGTGAAGCACTGCTATGGCTTCAGGAATTGGAAGGTTCAATCCAAACGCTATCATTCTGCACCCTCCTCGCTCATTTCCCTTTGAATTTCCCTGTGCATTGCCCTTCGCTTCATCTTCCTGAGAATTTGCCACACAAGCAGGAATTCAATGAAAACTGCAAGAAGATTCAGCAAAACCAGGATGTTCAGCTGGACATCAATCCCAAAAATGTACATTTTGTTTCACCTCAGCAAGTATCCTGCTTTCAGGCTTCCTTGTTTTGTTATTAGCGTTGCCTCAACGCGGTCTGCTTTCATCGCAGCATTTCCAAGCCTGTATTCGTGGCCATAAATCGCCACAGTGTCTGCCGGAACCCTGAGCATTCCAAGCATTTCAGCTTCAAGCGTGCTCTTTCCGCGGTTAAGGTCAAACTCGATATTTATGTCTTTCTCTTCCTGTCCGCGGTTGTCGACAACAAAATACAGCGTGACAACCCCTGGCATCTTCCATTCCGCGGCAACCTGGAACGGATGCACTTCAACAGTAAGCGGCGCGATTGTTGACTTGACTCTGGATGGTCCTGAGTATGCGTCAACTCCAATATCAACAACCTTTGGCTGCATGACAGGCGGGATGACCATGAACTGGTAAGGTACTATTGAGCGCGGATAAAGTATTGGCAATGGCTCTGGGGGAATCACAATCCAGCCAAGCGCCCTTGCCTCTGCGTGGCCGTGGTCCTGCCAGCCTCCTGCAATTGTATTCCATAAGACCATTGGCGCAGGATGTGCATTTGCAAAAGAGGTGTAAACGCTTGGTGTTGTTACCCTGTAAGTCACATCATCAATGGAAATGTAATTCCTGTTCTGGAAAGTGCCGTGCATTATTTTTTCCTCAATTATGTATGCAAGGTCAGGTGTCAGGTTAAGAGAAAGGTTGCCAAGGATGCCTGGCAGGAAAATCTTGTTTTCAGGTATTATTTCAGGAAGCTCCTCTCGAAGCTCTTTCCTGCACTCGCGGACTGTTGGCGGCTTGAAGCGCCCTGTCATGTTTGGGCACGCAATGCGCGGGAAGCACCGCCTGTACTGGTAGCCGTCATTCTGGCACGCCCCCCAAGGGTCGCACTGCCAGTAAACTATGCACCCTCCAGGATATCCTCCGCTCCCTCCGCCAGGCACAGGAGGGGTGATATTGCAGGTAAATGTTATGTCTGCAAAAAGGTAATAGGGAATTGTTGCCTTGTTTGGCGCGAAAAGAAGCGCCTGAAAGTCAAAATAGCTCCTGTTGTAGCCCTGCATGTCAAAGTTAATTGCAGTGACAAACACAATGTTTCCGCCCTGGTTGAAGTATCCTTCGCGGAAAACAGTGCTTTGCGGGGTTTCATTGACATAGCTGAATGTTGTCGGAACATTTGTAACTGTTCCGCTTGGCAGGTCAAAAGTGCTCACTGTTGTGAAAGTCCTGCTTCCGCTGTCTGACTTGTTGCCTGAAAGTGCGTCAAGGATGCTCAGGTCGCCTGGCACAAGCCCTATTGGCGGTGCTGTTGAGTTGCTGAATGAGATAAATCCTGAAACAGATGAGGGATTGTCGCAGGGCGTTGTGAAGTTGATATTTGTCCCATTAACAAGCCCGCCTGTTGCGTTCACGTCAGTTGGGACCTGGGGTGCTGTGCCAAAATATACGCGTCCTGCATATCCCTGCCAGTGGCGTGTCTGTGTTTTCAGGCATATGCTGAGCCAGGTGATATTGCCGCCCTGTGCTGCAATATTGCCTGCCTGCCCTGGCTTGCAGTAGTCAGGAAGTTCTGCGTTTACCGCGACTGCTATCAAAACAAGAATGACAAGGATTGAAACAAGCTTTGCTTTCACAGCTGTTTTCATCTCCACTTTCGGTATTCAAACTTTCGGCTTATCCCTTTGTCTTTTTTTGACCTGCGCCACAGGACAAAGAGGACTATGATCAGGATGAGCAGAACTGCAATCACTCCAACTATTATTATGACTGTGTACTCTCCTGCCATTGTGAACGGCACTGTCTCATCTATTAACTTGAAGAGCAGTCCGTCCTGCGAGCCATACAGTATTCGCGCGTGCACAGTCGGGTTGTCAGCGATGTCAACCGGTGTCATGCGCTGCTTAATCTTGAATGTCTCGCTGCTGCCTGCAGGTATCAATGCCTGTCCTGGGTAGTTGACAAGCTGTTTTTCATCATTTATTATCATGTCAATAAGGTTTATGGATGCGTAGCAGTCAACTTCAGATGGGTTGCCAAGCGTTACGGAAATGCGCTGTGTGCGCTCGTCAAATGTGACACTTTCAAGCTTCAGGTCGCACTGGTCATTCGCAGTTGAGAACCTTATCGGCACCTTTGTGGCTATTGCCCTGTCCATTATCTCAGTGGATTCGCCATAGATTGTCAAAATGTCAGCTGTGAGGTTAATGTTCTGTGCTGCATACTCTGAAAGGTCAATTTCATACCTGAATCCCCTTGTTTCATTGCGCTCAAGCCTCTGGACTTCCTTGTCTCCTATTGTCTGGATAGTCTGGTCGCCAGCCAAAACGCTGATTGTGCCTGACAGGAATGCCCTGCTTCCGCGGTTCCTGTAAACAAGCTCAAGTGTCTTGTCCACGGTATTATACTGTGCATAACCAAAGTCTATCTGTATGACCAGCATGGGCAGGAAGAACATGTCCAGTGCCTTTATCGGCTCATAAGCTGCAGTTCCCATTGGCACTCCCTGCCCCACCTTGACAAAGACAGGGATGCCTGTTTCGTCCTTTAGCATCTTTGCAGAACCAGTTAGCTCGTTTCCTATGAGGACTGCTGTCTTGAGGTTGCTGTTTTTGACAAAACTAATTGTGTTTTGGAGCACCCTTTCCCTGCCCACAAGTATTACCGGCTCACCGCCGACTATCTCGTTTTCAAGGAATTCGCCGCTTGTCAGGACAGCCTGCTGCGTGCGGGGGTTTAGCTGGAAAAACCTGTTCAGTATCTCAATGTTGTCCTTGTAGCGGTGGCCTGTGTTTATGACTTCAGGGGAGAATCCTGATAGCTTTTGCATTACTGCGTCTGAAACCTGGCCGTAAATTGTCAGCTTCTCCACTTTTGGCAGGGATGAAAGGAAAGTGAAAACCTGGTCAATGTTCTTGTCCTCTGCAAAAAGCACAAACGCGTTTGTTGCAACAGCGTAAGGGGCGACAGAAACAGCATTAAAGCCGTATGTGGGGTCTACTATGATGAATTTGTTCAGGTTCAGCTGTTTTGCAAGCTCAAGATTAAGCGCATATCCGCCCCTTGAGAATATGGTTGATGGGTCATATCCCTGCCTGCGCATTGTGCCTGCGAGGTTGGCAAAGTATGGAACCTGCTCTGATTCAATGATTAACAGCTGATCCCCGTCAGGGAGTATTTTTGGCAGAACTGTCACATACTTGTTGCTGGTCATGAACAGTGATGGCGAGCCTGAGAGCCTTGCATACAAAAGCCCGCTGTAGACATCTATCCAGTCATGGGAGTTGACAACAACTGTCCTTGCTTCTGCTGCAGGTAAAACAAGCCCTGCGAGCAATAAGACAAATAGCAGCCCTAACACTCTGTTCATAATAAAAAAAGAAAAGAAAGAGAATAAAAAGCTATCGGTTTAGTCCAGCTCTGCGTACAGGCAGTACGTCGTAAATCCAGAGGTCTTGTTCACCGGAACAAGCAGCTGGAAGTTGTATTCCTGCTCGTCAAAGCCTGCAACTCCCACGTCTTCAAGGTTGCCCACATAGATTGACTTGTTGCCGTTTGGAACTGTTCCTGTTGTCAGGATGGTGTTCTCAAACAGTGTTGTGCCTGACTGCTTGGTGTCGTTCACGTTGGGGTATGCCGTGCAGATAGTGCTTGTGTTCACAATAAGGCTGTTCACCTGATACGAAAACGCGTTCTGGTCTGGCATAAACGTCCTGCTGACCTGGTCAGAGCCCGGTCCTGTCAGGATTTCGTCAACTGAGCAGTCGTCCTGGGTTGAAACAAGGTTCCAGTCTATTGAGCAGTTTCTCGAGGCAAATACCTCGCCTGATATGTTGCTCAGGTTCCAGGAGTAGAACGTGTCGTTTGACGTGTCGTCAAGTACGAGTTCTCCTGATATGTTTCCAACAAAACCCTGCCACTTTTTAGTGTTCTGTTGATGGCCTATTGCAAGCCACGTCACGTTTCCTGCCTGCGCAGTAATCGCAAGTCCTGGCTTTGGCCCTTTTCTCTCGCTTGCCAGGATGGTTACGTTATCAATCCCATCTGGATATGCAGCAAGAACCTGGGCTGCAACTGCTGCCAAGAAAAACGCGGCGAACAAGATTAATATTGCGTGTTTCTGTTTCAACTTATCTCACCTCTTTTTATCGTGTGTACCCATACCAATATACGTAAAGGGTATACTCGTTCAGGTGAGAACTATATTAGTAGTATATAAATGTTGCCTTTCACTAAAGAGTGATAATGATTATTCCAGTTCTGCATAGATATAATACGTGGTAAAGCCAGAAGTCTTGTTTACCGGCACGAGAAGCTGGAAGTTGTAGTCCTGGCTGTCATAGCCATGCACAAACTGGTCCTGCAGGATGCCTGTATATATTGTAATGTTCTGCAAGGTGCCCTGCTGGGGGCTGAGGATTACGTTCTCAAACAGGTTTGACCCGAGCTGTTTTTGCTTTGTGTTGTTGACATTTGGCAGGGCAGCGCAGGCAGTGCTTGAGTTGATTGCAATTGTGCCGACAGAGAAGTTGACTGTGTTTGAGCTCGCGTCAAATGTCTTGCTCACCCGGTCAGAGCCATGGCCTGTGAGGATTTCGTCAACATCGCAGTTGTTCACAACGTAAATGTTGTTCCAGTTTATTGAGCTGTTCCTTGATGCATAAAGCTCTCCTGAAATGTTTGTGACATTCCACATGTACATCTTGCTCCCTGCTGCGTCTGACAGCGAGAGGTTTGCGCTTATGTTTCCGACAAAACCCTGCCAGGCTTTGCTCTGCGTTACTGATGCGATGTTCAAGCTGGTGATGTTTCCTCCCTGTGCGGCAATGGCAACTCCGCCTTGGGGTGATTTTTGCTGGCTGGCGAGGATTGTGATGTTTGTTACGCCTTCAGGGGCTGCGAGAACAGCGTTTGCGCCTACAGCTGCAATTAATAGGGATATGGCTAGCACTAAGACTGCCTTTTTCTGGCTTTCAACTACTTTGGATGTCACCAGTTTTTCCCTCTCTCATACTATATTATGTATTCCCACTATATAAGCTTTATTTTACTGCAATTCAACAATGTACGCAGTTTTGTTCAGTGTTCCCTTAAGGCTGCGCAGGAGTGTTGCTATCCTTATTTCATAGTCATACGGCAATCCGACAATTCCCGAGTATGTCTGGTTGATTGTTCCGACAAACACAAGGGTTTCATTGTTAGTTGTGTCATACTGCCCGTTTGTGTCCCCTTCAGTGTCCCACAGTATTCCTGTCACGAAAATGCTGTTGTTTGTTGAGTTGATGATTGGCACAAATGGTATTGTGTTGTTGTATATTTCAAATGTCCTTGTTGCAAGAGGGGTGCTGTTGCTCCAGTTTGCCCACAGCTTTCTCACAGAGTCATTGAAGAATGTCGAGTTCAGGTTGTAGTCCGCGTCCCAGAAGTCATCTGTGGCTATTCCGCCTGTCGCGTTCCTGCCAAGCGCCTGCAATGTCGTGAAGTTAAACACGCTTCCTGAGTAGAAGAAGTAAATGTTTCCTGAGTTGTTGAATCCGAAATCATAGTTTGTTATATTGAGCGCATTGTCAAGCGTTATGTTGCTTCCATTAAGGCTTCCAAAGTATAATGTTGTTGATTTCACATTCAGCGTCCTTGAGGCATTGTTGTTTGACTTGTTTTGCTCTGGAATTTGGTTGAAGGGGTCAACACACACTGATATTGTGCGGTTGCCAATTATGCTGATGTATGTCATGTTGATTGTGACGTTCCTGCCTCCCTGCAGGTTGGGCGAGATTGTGTAGTTGCCGATTTGGAATCCTGAGCAGTTGATTCCGTCCCAGAACATAACAAGCACATTTGCCGCAGCGCCCTGGCCGAGGTTGAACACTGTTGCGTTTATTGTGATGTTCTCAAGCTCGTCAGGGTTTGTGTTGTTGAATCCGATATAAGACTCATTGATGAACAAATCTGCCCTGCCCACTGCCCCTGCCCTTACCCTGATAAAGTGGTGCTCTATTGTTTCAACAAAGTAGCGGAATGTGTAGACTGTGGTGTTTGCTGTTGCATTTGCGCTGACAATTTGGCCTGTCTCATTCTGGTATGTTATGTTTGCAGTGTTGTTAATGTGCATTCCTGTAGTCCCGTTTGGCACGTGCACTGTTATGTTTATGCTGATGTTTGTCCCCTGAACTATTGTACCGAATGACCACGTGTTGTTTGTGCCTACATCAGGTGCGGGCAGTGCAGTGACATAGTATGCCTCTGGCGGGTAAATGTCTGTGAGTGTCAGGCTGTACGCAGTGCCGTTTCCTGTGCTTGAGATGTTAATCTGGTAATACAGGTCATTGTCTTCTGTGACTGGGTCAGGGCGGTCAGTCTTTGTTATTGTTATGTTTGTGAAGTTGTACTGCGGATACACTATGACTGTTGTGTTGATTGTCGTGCTTCTATTGAGTAATATGCCTGTTTCGTTGTTGAAGCTTGCGTTTGCCGTGTTGTTAATCAGGGTTCCGTTGCTGACATTTAGTGTGAATACTGTTATGTTGATGAGTATGCTTGTTCCTGGGGTGAGATTGCCAAGTACCCAGCTATTATTAGTGCCTGCAAGCGGTGTGGGGTTGGATGTTTGGTAGATGACTTGGGGTGGGTATGTGTCATTGACTGTTACATTGTATGCTGTTCCGTTGCCGTTGCTTGTTACATTAATCACGTATGAAAGTGTGCTGCTTGTGTTTACAGGGTCTGGGGAGTCTGTCTTTACTACAGATATGTTGCTGGCATTGAACACCACATACACCGGGACAATTACTGTTGTGTTGATTATCGTGCTTCTGTTGAACGGAATTCCTGTTTCGTTTTGGAAGCTGGCATTTACTGTGTTATTGATTAGTGTTCCATTGATTACGTTGAGCGTGAATACTGTTATGTTGATGAGCACGCTTGTTGCTGGTGTTAGGTTGCCGATTATCCACGTGTTATTTGTGCCTGCAAGTGGTGTTGGCTGTGATGTTAAATAGATGACTTGTGGCGGATAAGTATCATTCACAGTGACATTGTATGCTGTTCCGTTTCCATTGCTTGTGACATTGATTACATATGTCAAATTCGAGCTTACATTTACAGGGTCCGGGGAATCTGTCTTTACAACTGAAATATTGCTCACATTGTAGACCACTTTTTTCGGCTTTACAAGAACATTATTGCTGCATACTGTATTGCCATCCTGTGTTTTGTCATTTGGAGTCACGCAGATTGTCCAGTTTTGCCCTTCAGAAAGCTGCTGGGAAACCATGATGTCTGTCCTGTTGTTGTATAATGCCTGTATTTCCTCCAATGAGAATGTCCTGTTGTATGCCATTACCTCGTCAATCCTTCCATTGAAGTAATACGCAGGCCCTGTTGCCCCTGTTCCTGCGCCCTGTGCGCCTATTCTTGCTATTCCGGTCATGTCTGCAGTTGAAGCTGCCTTTGAAATATCCGGTATTGAGTTGCCGTCAAGGAATGCATAAATGCCTGTGCTGTTTCCAATGACTGCTGCAAAGTGCCATTGCCCATCAGATATCGTTTGAGTTCCAACAACGCACCCGCTTATGCAGACCCTGAACTTACCCGTGAACACCTGCATTTGGTGGAAAGCACTTGTTGTTGAAAGTATCTTTCCATCGTGCGAGGCATTTGTCCAGAACCAGACAGTTGTTGTGAAGTTATTGGCACTAAAGTTCAAGTAGCCAGTGAGGTTGATATAGGTGTTTGCGCCGTTGAACTGGTATGCGCCGAACCTGTCATATCCCCCTGTCGCATTCCAGACTGCATTGACAACGCTCCCATTGTTCCCACTCATGGAATAGTCTTTTGTGAATGTATCTGTGCTTCCGCCCTCGAAAGGCATGTTAAGTATCGCAATGCTTAAGTTCTCCAGCCTCCAGTCAGTGATATTCTTGACAGGGTCATTGTTGCCGTCAGTCACATTGATGAAATACGCAGTGAGATTCTGGTCAGTGTCATTCAGCGTGTTATCTGTTGTGTTCAGGATAACCTGCGCGATTACTGGCGGGATATTGAGCACTGTGGTGTTTATTGATGCGCTGAGGTTAAGCAGTGCGCCTGTCTCATTGTTGTATGAAATGTTTACTGTGTTATTGATGATTGTGCCGTTTGTTATGTTCATCACAAGGACAGTTATGTTGATTGTCCTGTTTGAGCCAGGAGTCAGGTTTCCAAGCACCCAGTAGTTGTTTGTCCCTGCAATTGGTGTTGGTTGTGATGTGAGATAGATTACGCGCGTTGAATAAGTATCATTTACTGTTACATTGTATGCTGTTCCGTTGCCTGTTGAGCTGATGTTTATCTGGTATGTCAGGTTTTGGCTCTTGTTGACAGGGTCTGGGAAGTCGGTTTTTGTCAGGGAAATATTGCTGAAGTTGAAAACGGGCTTTGGTTTTATCAGCACAGTATTGCTGCACACTGTGTTGCCATCAACCTGGTCATCATTCGGCGTGGCGCACACCTGCCAGACTTCGCCATCTATTGTTTCCTGCGCAGACATTATTGTTGTCTGGTTTTGGTAGAGAAGCACTATCTCTTCTACAGACAATGACCTGTTATAGATTCTGACTTCATCCATTGTGCCGTTCAGCCGGCAGTTTGTGCCATTGTTGACTGCGCCGATGTAAATGTCGCTGTTGCTGAGATACAGGGGTGCATCTGCGTTTTCATAATACTCAGGCGCAACCTCATTTCCATTGACATACAGTCTTCCGTTCTGCACTGTGTCATTGGCATTGTAGACAAATGTGAGCATTGTCCAGGTATTGACAGGCAGGTAAGAACCGCTGTATGCGCTGAAATTGTGCAGTCCGCCTGAGGGCGCGTATTCAAATCTTATGTTGGGGGTGCCTGCGAACTGGAATCCCATTCCCCACCCATTGTTGAAAAGGTATGAATCCCTCTTTGACAGGAATGCCTGGCAGGTATCATTGTTATTGATTTTAATCCAGAATGACCAGGTTCCCTGGGTGCTTATGTTCTGCGACTCGTTATGCTGAACCCTGATTCTGCTGTCAATGCCATTGAAGCTGTACGCGCCCCAGCTGTCAAAGCCGCCTGCCTGCAGCCACGTCGCGTTAATCACTGTGCTGTTGCTTCCATATACAGAATAATCCCTTGTGTATGTTGCGTTTGAGCCTCCTTCAAACGGCATGTTCAACAAGGTTATGCTCACGTTGTTTACGCGCCAGTCTGTTATGTTCTTGACAGGGTCATTGTCAGGGTCTGTCACATTGATGAAGTATGCAGTCAGGTTCTGGTCTGTGTCATTTGTCAGCGGGTCTGTTGTGTTAAGTATGACCTGTGCTATGCTTGGCGGAAGGTTTGGCGTTATGGGGACAACTGTTATTCTTGCCCGCTTTATCCCGACAGTTCCTCCTGAGCCTGCAATCCTGTTGAACTTAAGCACTGCAGTGTGGCTTCCTGTGCCCAGGTTAAGCACCTGCGCGGTTATGAATGAGAACACATCAGTCGGGTCTTTGCATCCCTGCGTAAGGTTGCCCACAACACTGCCGTCAATGTACAGCTGTGCGCCTATGAAGTTGCCGTTTGTGCACGAACTTATGTTAATGTCAGCGCTTCCAAGTATGAGCACGTCATTTGTGCTTGCCAGGCTGAAGAACAGGAATGTCTTGTTCTGCAGTGTGCTTGAGGTTGTGGTGCTTATTGGCTCGCTTTCATTCTGGAATACGTCTGTGAGCGGGATTGCGGATATGCGCGCCCTCCTGATTTGCTTTGCAGCAGAGGTCTCTGATTGCGCCTGCAGGGTGAAGTTCTGCGCCACATTCGCAGACGCATTAATGACCATTTGTGTCGCGAAAATGTCAATGTCTGTTGTTGCCTTGCCCTCGTGCGCAGTGTAAGCGCGCTCTGTGCCGTTATGGAGCAGGCGGGTGAACACTGACTGCGTCAGGCTGTTTGGCGCGACTTCTGCTGATGCAAGCACAAGGTAGCGTTGTGCTGTTGCAGGCGTGAATGAAAGGTTTGTGACTGAAATGTATGTTCCTGCAGGGGTGAGTGTCTGGAATGCGCTTCCGGAGTCATTTGTCAGGGCATCGCTGTTGTTCACCCTGAGATTAATTGCCCTTGCGCGCCTGATAAATGTGGTCTGCCCGTTTTCCGCGTAATATTTGACGCTCAGGTTTTGCGCGCTGCTGCTCAGGTTTGTAATCTGGTGCGTGAAGAATGGAACATAGTCGCCTGGCGGGTTTCCTGTCCTGTTTGTGTCAGGCTGCCAGCTCGCGTTGCCGATAATGGATGTGTCGTTGAGCGACAGCAGGGCCCCAACATCAAGCTGGTTTGACGCGCCCTGCAGTTCTCCGTAGCCCAACAGCACGTACTGTCCTGCCGTGGGTGTTATGTTTGACTGCACTGCAACCACCGGGCTTGTTGATGTCGTGTTTGTTTCACCCGGCTGCTGGGTTGCGTTCCATTCTGCAAATCCTGGGTCTGTGGCATTTGTGAGAATGAATGTGTAATTCTGCCCTGGGATAATGTTCTCTATCGGCACCCAGAGCCCCAATGGCTGTGCAGGGCAGCTGTCTGTTTCATTGCCATTCGCACACAGGTCAATGCAGCTTTGGGTGGTTGTGTTAAAGTTTTCGCACTTGTACAGGATTGTCCCGCTTGTTGCAGTGCGCGTGACATTAAGTGTCGTGAAGTTGAGCCCTGACGCGTCAATTGTGTAGTTTGTGTCCTTCGGGAAGAAGCTTTCGTTAATCTCTGTTCCAATGCGCAGTATGCTGTTCGGGCTTGATTCGTAATAGCCGATTGCCTGAATCGTTCTTATTGTGCTGTTTGGAGTGATATTCAGGTTAAGCACGCCTGATGCATTCGAGTACTTTATTGTGAAATTCACAAAGTCATCGCTGTAATTAAGCAGGTCAATTATTGCCTGCGCATTTCTCACAAAGTAAGTTGTTGTTGTCGCGTTAATGTTGTTCCTTGTGTCATTTACAAAGAACGTGACATTGTACCTTCCTTTCTGTGTGAGGTTGTTGTAGTACAGGTTGTAATAGTCAGGCGAGAATCCTGTGCGCGAGGCATTGCTGACGCGCACTTCGTCAAGCAGGCCATTAAGTGGCGCTTGTGTGCCACAGTCTATTCCGATAAGCAGGTCCTGGTTGTTTGTTGTGTCAATCGCAGGGCAGGTTGCTGTTCCTTCAAGGACGCCGTCAACATAAACCAGGCACTGCTGGCTTGCTGTGTCCCTGACTCCTGCAACGTGGTGCAGCCCTCCCAAGACATTTGTTGTTGCTGTTGCAGTGAACGTGGCGCCTGTTGCATTCCTGATAGTGAAATACGGCAGTCCTGCATTAGTTATTGCAAGGACATATGCAGGTGTGTTTGAGTTGTCAGGGTCAAGCTTGCAGGCGATTGGCTGGATGTCGCCGATATCTGCGGGATTCACCCATGCCTCAAGTGTGAAGTTTTGCGCTGCGCCAAAGTCAAACGGCCCGCCATTTGAAACATTGATGTACGCGTCAGAGCCGTCAAACTGCACTGCCTTGCTGAACTTGCCTGTCACGTTCTGCGTGTATCCTGTTCCTGCGAATGCGGCTGTGATGCTGTTTCCTGAGCTGTCAGCAGGCGCGCCCTGTTCCTCATTAAGGTGGAGGAGCAGCACGGTGTAAGTGTCAGTTGCGTATTCTGTGTTTGTTGGAGTGAGAGTGATTGTTGTGCCGTTCGGCAGGGTTATGTTTGCATAAATCCTGCTTATCGCAGTGTTGTCAGTCGCTATTGCTGACACTGACACATTGCCGAACAGGTATGTGCTGTAGCCGGCATACGGATGCGCGTCAAACACTGCCGGTCGTTCTGTGTCATACGTCACGAAGAATGTTGTTTCAGTGCGGTTGATGTTGTTGAGTGTATCGTTCGCGATGAACGTGACATTGTACTGCCCAATCCTGTTTGTGTCATTGAACTCCATCAAATATGTGCTCTGCGAGTTGTTGGTAAGGGTGTAATTTATGTACTGCCCGTTTGGCTTCACAACCTCTGCAATCACAACATCCACTTGTGAAAGCAGGTCTGTGACTATTGCAGAAATGTTAACGCTAAGATTCTGGCTGTAGTTTGTCCCTTCTGTTGGTGTGAGGTTTGTGACGCTTGGCGGAGTGTTGTCCACAGTGAAATTGCCGTCCAGCACGTTTGAGTTGGACCGCCTTTCAACTGTATCGTTCTCGAACACCGTGACATTGAGCGAATAAACACCATCAAGGTGTTGGGTTGTGTTCCATAAATAGTTTGTTGTGCTGATATCGCCATAGTCGGAAACCAATGTCGCGTTAAAGCTTCCATCGGGGTTAAGCAGGGTGATATTGAACTGCACATTGTTGTTTTCCTCGTCACTCACTTGCGACCAGGTTATGTCGAACAGCCCTGATATTATTTCGCCAATATACGGCGCAAGTATCCAAGGCGTTGACGGCTTGTTGTTGTATTCGTAAACAGAGAAGTTTGTGAACGCATCCCTGTTAGTGATTCCAAGTGTGTCGTTGACTATGAATGAAACATTGTAATTCCCAATCTGCAGTGTGTTGTTGAATATTGCGAATGTCAAATTGGCATAGTTCGCGCCGAAATCAGCGAATGTTACATTGCGCTCGCCCCAGCCAGGATATGCTGACTCTAGCTGGAATGAGACATATAGTGCGCGCGCAAAGTCAAATGTGTCCTGCGTAAGGTTTTCCTTAATCCATCCCCCGCTCCAGAAGTAGAATGAGAAGTTGCTTCCTTGGCGCTTTATCCTGAGCTTGCCTGAAGAATCATTTGACAGCCTTAAATTCAGCGGATAGCCTGTGTAGTTTTCTTCGCTCACATAGACTTCATATCCTGAATCATAACCGCTCCAGTTTGAAACGCCATAGAGTATTGTCTTTGTTGTTGTGGTGGGGTCAGGCACTTCTGTAAGTGCAAGATAAAGTATGGTGTCCTTGCCCAGCGAGCTGAGCATGTCAAAGCTCACATTGATGTCAAAGTCGCCCTGCACTGCTTTGGCAGAGGCAATCATGCAGTAAGTGTCTGTTTCAGGCGAGCCGTCCCCGCTCAGCGAGACATATGCCTTGCCTGGCGCTGTTGTGTCAATGTTTGTTATGCAGTTCTGCGAAGGCCCTATGTAGCTGTACGGGTCCCAGTAAGTGCCCATTGTGTCTGTGCTGAAGTCATCGCTCACCATTCCAGAGCCCATTGTCAGGTTTTCAACAGAGTTGTCAGGCAGTGTGACAGAAGCAATTGCAGTGTCAATGCCGTTAGTGCTGCTTGCGTTAATCACCAGCGAGACAGGTCGCCTGTCAGGGAAGCTCTTGTTAATCGGCGCGATAACAACCACTGTTGGCGGTACGCCGACCTGGAAGGTCGCTGTCGCAGTTGCTATGTTATTGCGCCCTGTCGTGACAGTGTCATTCGCGCGCCATGTTACTGTGTGCAGGGCACTGACTGCGGTCAAGTATGAGAAGTTATAGACATCGTTGCCCTGGTAAACCACTGTCACATTCACAACAGAGCCATTTGGCAGTGTTATGTTCGCTGTTACAGTGCTTATTCCCGCAAGGGCGTCAGTCACTGTGGCATTGCACCTCACCATCTGTGCCAGGGTTGACGGGTTTGGAACGCACTCTCCAAGGGTTATGTTCGGCGGGGTGTTGTCAACAGTGAAGTTGCCGTCCAGCACGTTTGAGTTGGAGAGTTTTTCAGGCGTGCTGGTCTCAAATACTGTGACATTCAGGGAGTAGATGCCATCAGGGAACTGGCTGGTGTTCCATTCGTAGTCTGTGGAATTTTCATCGCCGTAGTTGGAGGTTATTGTTGAATTGATGCTGAAGTCAGCATTCAACAGTGTGATGTTGAACTGCAGCGCATCGCCTTCCTCGTCAACTGATGGCGTCCATGTTATGTTGAACAATCCCGAAATCATTTCCCCAACATAGGGCGCAAGTATCCACGGCACTGACGGCGGGTCGTTGTGCAGGTACACTGAGAAATTAGTGTGCGCATCGCGGTTGGTTATTCCAATTGTATCATTAACTATGAACGAGACATTGTAGTTTCCGATTTGCAGTGTATTGTTGAATATTGCGAATGTCAGGTTTGCGCTGTTCACTCCGAAATCAGCGAATGTGGCATTGCGTTCGCCCCATCCGGGGTATGCTGATTCGAGTTGGAGCGATATGTAAAGCGAGCGGGCAAAGTCAAATGTGTCTTGTGTGAGGTTTTCCTTTATCCATCCGCTGCTCCAGGTGTAGAATGTGAAGTTGTTTCCTGTGCGCTTTATCCTTAGCTTTCCGGCTGTGTCATTTGACAGCCTTAAATTCAGCGGGTAGCCTGCGTAAGTCCCGTCATTCACATAAATTTCATATCCTGGCTCGTAGCCGCTCCAGTTGGAGACTGCGAAGATTATTGTCTTGGCTGTTGTGGTTGGGTCAGGGACTTCTGTGAGTGCAAAGTTGAGTATTCCGTCTTTTCCTATGTTGCTTAGTATGTCAAATGTGACATTGATGTCAAAGTCGCCGTCAATTGCCCTGTTTGAGCCGATTACACAGTATGTGTCTGTTTCAGGCGTGCCGTCTCCGCTCAGGGAGATGTATGCCTTGCCTGGAACTGTTGTGTCTATGTTTGTTGTGCAAATCTGTGAGGGTCCTGTGTAGCTGTATGGGTCCCAGTATGTGCCCATAGTATCTGTGTTGAAATTGTCGCTGACCTGCCCTGAGCCCATTGTGAGATTTTCAACATTGCCATTCGGCAGTGTGACAGATGCTATGGCTGTGTCAATTCCATCAGAATCAGTCGCATTTATCACCAGCGACACAGGGCGCCTGTCAGGGAAGCTCTTGTTAATTGGCGCGATTACAACTACAGTGGGCATGTGCCCAAGGGTGAAATTGCCAAGCATTGTATCGCTTGTTGCATACTTTTCGATTGTATCGTTCTCAAATACAGTCACTTTCAGCTTGTAATCTCCATTCGGATAGCCTGTCGGGTCCCAGGGATATGACGTTGTTGTGGAATTGCCGTAATTTGACACAATGGTCGCGTTGAAAGTGCCGTTTGGATTAAGGAGCGTGATATTGAACTGCAGGTTGTTGTCTTCCTGGTCAGACACCTGCATCCATGTTATGTTGAAAAGCTCGTACACCACTTGGCCCATCGCTGGCAACAATATGTAAGGAATGCTTGGCGGGTGGTTGATTACTGCTATTGTGAAGTTGGTCTTTTCCGTGTTGTTAATG
Source organism: uncultured Methanosarcinales archaeon (assembly GCA_964353335.1). Taxonomy (GTDB): domain Archaea; phylum Nanobdellota; class Nanobdellia; order Woesearchaeales; family ARS49; genus JAWAAW01. The sequence continues at coordinate 31,026 of CAYGVI010000001.1, read as the reverse complement.
CCGCCTATGTTGTTAACCGCGATTGCAGTCACGTTGTAAACCCCTGTTGTGTTTGTCTCATTCACAAACGCGACAGAGTAATTGAACGTGTTTATGCTGAAGTTGTCCCAGCTCGCATTGAGCGCGCCAAATGCAGGAAGATTATTGCCTGATGCAAAGAGGAGGTACAGAACACTGCTCATGTTCAGGCTGCTGGACGCTTCTGTTATCCATGCGCTGCCCGTGTTGTTCCACGAGTAGAATGTGAAATTGGCTCCGCTGCGCTTTATCCTGAACTTTCCAAATGTGTCATCTGAAAACCTTGTGGAAATAAAACCGGTTATGTTTCCATCATTTGCATAAGACAAGTATATCTCGCCCACTCCTGTGCGCTTTGCAAGCGTTATGTACGCGGTCCTCGAGGCGTTCACGCCTGTTGGAGTCTCGGAAAATCCAAAGACAATTGCCGTGTCATTTTGCATCGGATTCATCAGCGCGAATGAGATATTTGTGTCAAAGTCGCCATAGACTATGCTCTTGGAGATAATCGAGCAAAGCCCAAGTGTATATGGCCAGCCATTGCCTGAAACCCCTGTCAGAGCCATTCCAGGAACGCTTTCATTAATTCCAAGATAGCAGGTCTGTGCAGTGCCTATTGCCGCTTCAGTGAACCAGCTCGTATTCATGGTGTTGCGGTCAAAGCTGTCCGGCTGCTGGACCCTGCCAAATGTTGCATTGCGTTTTGTTCCATTCGGCAGTGTGACATTGGCATATGACAGGATTATTCCGAGCGGGTCAGATATGTTTGCGACTATGGGCACTGATGTGCGGACATTGAATGCCAGGTTAAATGGATAAACTATCTTCACGTACGGCCTTTGCCTGGGCTGGCCTGTTATTGCCACGCGGATTGTGGCATTTGCAACAAGCGTCAGGTTGGGGAATGTGAGGGTTGTTGTTGTGGTGTTGATGATTGTTATGCCTGTTATGTCAAATGTGCCGGTTGAGTTTGTGATGTTTGCAGCATAAGTAATGCTTTCAATGTCGCCGTATGCAGTGTAATTTGTCCATACTGTGAGGTTTTGCGTCGAAACAACTGATGTGAGTATTGAATACACTGAGATATTCCACGCCTTGTCTGTTGTGGTGTTAAGCCCAAGGTATTCATCATCCCTTACGCAGTCAAGAAGAACTGAGTATGTTGATTCGTTTTTCAGTGTGCCATTTGGTATTGTTTCTGTCCTCCAGCTGATTTGGTTGTTTGAATAGACAGTCGCGACTCCCGGCGCCCCTGCAGATGCATTGTCGCTTGCCCATAACTGCCCTGTTGAGTTGTAAACATAAGTGGTGTTTGGAATAACGCTGTTTTGGTACGCTGCGTAAATTCTCGGAATGAATATGTAGTCTGTGTAAGTGGGTGTGCTCGCGGTATTGTTGAAAGTAATCACTGCCATTCTTGTTTCATTTATCCTGCGGTTTGGCCCAATTGTGTAATTCTTCTCAACCTGCGCAGAGAATGGGATGGAAGTGATGATTTCAACAGGCTTTGGATGCGTGATTATGAAGCTTGCCGGCTCGCCTGTGTAATTGTAGTAAACTTTCACCTGCTCCGAGACAGCAGAACTGCAGTTGAGGTAGAGCGAGATTCCGATAAAGTTTCCTTGCGGCAAAGTGTGCGTGTCTGTTATGTTGTTCTCAACAATTGTCGCGGTATTTGCGGGTATTGCCGTTGGCGTCGAGTAACAGTCCTCGTATATCTTGTTGAAAGCAGGGTCTTTGAAGAAATAGCAAAGATACGGCCTGCATACGGTGTCATTTATTGAAATGTTGAGCTTCATTGAGAACACTCCATTTGTGACCAGATAGTCCCTGGCCAGCGAGCAGTTTGTTCCTGAGCCGCAATAGTTGAATTCCTGCACAAGATTGTCGCCCTGCACAAGGCTTGTGTTGATTGTCTTTGTGAAAAGCCCCCCTGACGCTGCGTCCCTGCTGAGGAAAGTCGTGAATGTGCTTGCCTGGTCAAACGACCGGTTGCCGTCCTCCCAAAGATACGTGATAAACCAGACCTTGGCAGATGTCTGGTTGGAGTTGCTTGCGTAGTTCTGCTTTGCGCAGGCGGCGCTTAGTGTCACATTGTCATAAAGCAAATACGTGGACAGGTTGCCTGTGTAATTGCCTGTTGCAGCATTGTAATCCAATGTAATAATCTCGCTTGTTTCATTGTTTGTGGCATTGCAGCTTGCCCCTGAAACTGGCTGGCCTGTCCGCGTGTCTGTAAAGCGCGCGTTCAATGGGATGTAATACTGGGTTGCGGCAAGCGAGCCGTACCCTTGCGGGTAAACTGTCTGGTTTACTGAGAACACGAGTGTTGTGGGGCGCGGCTGGACTGTGAAGTTCTGCACGCTTGTCTGGTTGCTGTATCCTGCGCTGTTGTTTGCCCAGAAGTACCAGCCAACAACTGAGCCTGCATCTGCGGTGATTGTTGATATGTTCCAGGATTCGTTTGTCAGCCCTCCGAAAGGCACAAAGCTTGAACTCTGCCATCCTGACTGGTTGATTGAGAAAATGTATCCTGAGAGGCTGACTTCAGATGTCCATGTGGTGTTGAACCTTATGCTTGAGTTCCAGTATATTGTTGTTTCATTGGCTGAGGGATTGCTCCAGCGGAGGAAAGGTGTTCTGATTGTCACATTGTTGCTGCAAACAGTGTTGCCGTCCTGCTGGTTGTCATTCGGCGTGACGCACGCCTGCCAGATTTCACCCGCAACAAGCTCCTGGCTGACTATCAGGTCAGTCCTGTTAGTGTACAACGCCCAGATTTGTTCAGCGCTAAGAGTGCGGTTCCAAATGTGGACATTATCTATGGTGCCGTTGAAATACCTTCCGGCAAGCTGGCCATCCCAGCCGATTGTTACATTGTATGCATCTGTGCTTATTCCTGTGTGAGTGTTTGTTTGCGCCTGTTTGACTCCGTTTACAAACATGCTTAAGTTTGCCCCGTTAGTTTCAGCCACAACGTAGTACCACATATTTGGCGTAATTACGCTGTCTGAATAGACGCATTTCCAGGTCGTGTCATAAACACAGAATTCAAACGTGTTTCCCGTAGCAGGCTTCAGGCAGTACTGATAGTCTCCCTTGCAAAGAATCGGGCGGTGAGTCCCTGTGTTTGCAGCAACATTAACCCATGCGGAGATTGTGAAATTTGCAAAACCATTGAAGTTCAAGCTCTCTGGTTGTCCGATATTGATGCTTGAGTTAATCCCGTTAAACAAATATGCCCCGCTTCCACCATATCCTCCGGAAGCAGTCCACCCTGCGCCGCGCACACTTCCATTGTTGCCGTAAATAGAATAGTCTCTTGTGAACGTGTTGTTGCTTCCGCCCTCAAACAGCATATTCAGCACTGCAATGCTCCTGTTGTTCACGCGCCAGTCTGTGATGTTTTGCACGACAGCACCATCAGCATAAGTTGAGTTGGTGACGTACACCGTCAGGTTTTCTGAACTGAAATTCGTGAGCGGGTTTGTCGAGTTCAGTACGACCTGATTGATGATTGGCACGCTGAGGACTGTTGTGCTTGTTGCAGCCTGCAGGCTGAAGCTGCCGCCTGTTGCATTCTGCCATGTGACATTTGCAGTATTGTTAATGACCGCGCCATTTATTATGTTGCGCACGAGCAATGTTATGTTGACAAGCATGCTTGTTCCGTTCGGTATGCTGCTGAGCAGCCACGTGTTGTTTGTTCCTGAAACAGGCGCCGGCTGTGATGCCAGGTAGATCGCCTGTGCAGGATAAGTGTCATTCACAATCACATTGAATGCTGTTCCGTTTCCTGTCGATGAAACATTAATCCTGTAAGTCAAATTAGTGCTTGCATTAACAGGGTCCGGAGAATCTGTCTTTGTGATTGAGATGTTGCTGGTGTTGTACGCTGGTTTTGGCAGTGTTATTACAGTTATGCGTGAGTTTGCAATGCCGACAGTGCCTGCAGTGCCGTTCCTGCTGAATGCAATGCGCAATGAGTGCGCTCCTGCGCTCAGGTTTGTCTGCTGCACTGCTATGAATGCGTAGTCATCCAATACATCCTTTGCATTCTTGGTCATGTTGCCAATCGGCGCTTCATCAAGGAAAAGCAGGGCGTTTAAGGAGTTTGCAGCTGCTGCATTTGAGATATTTACCTTTGCACTGCCGATGATTAACACATCCCTTGGTTCAGGCAGTGTGAAGAACAGGAAAGTCTTGTTTTGCTGGGTTGCAGAAGTTGTTGATGACAATGCTTCTGTCTCATTGTAGAACACGCTTTCATTCAGCGGGACAATTGTGATGCGCGCATTGCGGATTGACTTGTCAGGCGCAATTTCCGCCAATGCCTGCAGTGTGAAGTTCTGCTGGACATTTGCAGTGGCATTTACCACCAGGTGGGTTGCAAACAGCACAACATCAGTTATGTCCTTTCCTTCTATGTCAACAAATGAGCGGTCTGTTCCATTTTGCAGAAGGCGCGCGGTTATTGATTCATTTGTCTTGTTCGGCAGTAATTCCGCGCTCGCAACAACCAGCAGCAGTTGGTTTATTGTGGGCGTGTAGCTCAGATTGACAACCGAGTGGTATGTGCCTGCAGGGATTAGCGCCTGTGCTGTGTAGCCTGAGGAATTAGTCACTGCATCACTGTCCTTGATTCCAAGGGAAACAGCAGTTGCCCTCCTAATCATTGTAAACGCTGCTGCTGCTTCTGTCCAGAACTGCACATTGAGTTTTTGCAGCTGGTTTGTGTTCAGGTTGACAAGCGTGTGCGTGAAGAACGGCGTATAGTCATATGTCTGGACCGGCTCCCAGGAAAGGTTGCCGATGTTTTGCGTTCCATTAAGCAGGAGCCTTGAGCGCGCGTCATTTGCTGTTCCATTGTGGTTGATTTCCCCAAAGCCGATTAGCAGGTATTGGGAAATTGTCGGGGTGAAGTTGAGCTGTGTTGCGTTCTGCGGTGTTGTGGAGGTGGTTGTCTGCTCTGCGTTTGCGGTTGAACTGTTGTACTCGCCAAATCCAGGGTCATCAGCAGTAAGCGTGATTGAGTATTCGCTGCCTGGCGCAATATCCATTAATTTCACCCAGCTTCCATTGCAGGTTTGCGCAGCAAAGTCCCATTCCTTGCACTTGTAAAGCTCAGGCTGCTGCGCGACTGCTGTTATTGTTGCAGTGGTGAAATTCAGCCCTGAAAGGTCAATTGCAAAGCTGTTCGCCAACCCCGTATCATTCAGGCGCTCATATTTTATTTGCGTGCTGTTGCCAACAAGAAGCCCTGTGAATGACAGTGTCTTTCCGTCTTCCAGGTTTATTTCAACAGTGTGGTGCTTGTTTTTGCTGATGCCTGTTTTTTGGCCTGTGGCTGTGTCTGCCGCGGTGATAATCCTTGCATTGCGCCTGTAGTTTTTGTGGTCTGCAATCACAATCAGGTCTGTTTCAGTGCCCGCATCAACAGGTATGGGGGCTGCTTTCTTGCTGTAAGTCTGGCAGTCCAGATTGTACTTTATCCTGTCAATTATGTTTGAAGGCGTGTAGTCCAGGCTGCAGGATGTTGTTTCGCCACTCTGGAATTGGCTGCCATCCCCTGTTGCAGCAAGGGCGTGCGGCAGTATGCCTGCAAATATGAAAATCAGCATTAATACTGCGATGGTGCCGAGCCGGTTTTTGCTCATCTGCCCCACCTCACGATTGACTCGCCAAGCAATGGCGGGTCTGCTGTTGTGTTTGACCAGGTGAGCTCCTGTTCGTAAATGTATGTGCTGTTGATTGTGAATGTTATGTTTTGTATCTCGCCGACAAGGAATTCGTCATAAGTGCAGTTTATTGCTGAATAGTCGCTGCTGAGGTTTGTTATGTATCCGCCTGCACAGCTTGGGCCTGCGACATTCCAGATTGTCTTGTTGAAGCGCCACAGGTACTGCACAGGCCCGAGGTCTCCTGTTATGTCAAGGTCCCCTGTGTTCTTGAGAGTCAGTATTGCATTGAAGTTTGTGCTGTTTACTATTGTGCGGTTGATTTCAGGGTCTGTTGCGTCCAGGTCAAGCTCAACATCAAAGAATGCCTTTGTGCTGTTGACATTTACATTGAAGTAATCAGGCATTGTTGATGTCAGGTTGCCGTTGTCGTATGACATATTGACTGATGCGGAGAATGTGTCAACCTGTGTTCCTGACGGCGCCATTATGCTGTAATTGAATGTCACAAGCTGGTCTGCTTCCAGCCCGCCGATGTGCACTGTTACATTCCAGCCATTATCTGAGGAATTGTAATCATTGGGCAATCCCTGCACAAACCAGCCAGCAGGATAGTTGTCAACAAGCGTGGCATCTGTTATGTTAAGGCTTGAGTTGTCATTCCATATCACAAACCTGACATTGATTACTTTTCCGCTGCCCGCATTGTCAGGCTCCTCGCGGTAAATGTGCAGTGTTGGGACAATTCCCTGGACTGTTGTGTTTGCTGTTGCATTGGCACTGAGCCTTGCGCCTGTTTCATTGTTGAAGCTGACGTTTACTGTGTTGTTGATGACGATTCCATTGGTCACGTTCAGCACAAGCACAGTGATGTTTACCAGCACGCTTGTTCCATTTGTCAGGTTGCCGATTATCCACGTGTTGTTAGTGCCTGCAAGCGGGGCAGGGCTGGAAGTCAGATAGATAGCCTGTGGCGGGTAAGTATCATTAACCGTGACATTGAATGCAGTGCCGTTTCCATTGCTCGTGACATTAATCACATAAGTCAGGTTCGAGCTCACATTCACAGGGTCAGGATAATCTGTCTTTGCGACTGAGATGTTGCTGAAGTTGGCGCGCATCTTTATTGCAACATAATTGCTGCAGACTGTATTGCCGTCCACAAGCTTGTCATTTGGCGTTGCGCAGACATCCCATATGTCGCCTTCTTTTATTTCCTGCGAGACCATGATGTCTGTCTTGTTCTGGTAGAGCGCCAAGATTTCCTCGTCGCTGAGGCTCCTGTCCCATATCCTGACCTCATCAAGGGTTCCGTTGAAGTATTCTGTTGTGGTATGGGGGTTCTTGCCCATGAAAATCGACATGTTGTTTTGCTCTAATGGACCGCTGAAAGGCGTGGAAAGTACAGGGGTGCCGTTTATGTAGATTGTTGCAGTTGTTCCATTGTATCTTCCTACAAAGAACACCCATTCGTTTAATGGGAAAGGCGCCGCATATACCATTCCCATATGCCCAAGCGTGCTGTTGCCAAGCTCAAATTCAGGCCTTCCGCCCTGGTCCACAATCAGTCCGTATGCATTCCACGGGCTTGACTGGGTAACGTGCGGTTTTACAACTATTCTTTCGTACTGGCCTGCAATGTGCCCCTTTACCATTATCCAGACCGCCATTGTTATCTGGTCGCCTGAAATGTTAAGGCTCTCAGAATTATTGACTTCAATGAAGGTGTCTATGCCGTTAAACCCGTATGCGCCCCAGCCGTCATAGCCTCCGCCCTGCAGCCAGGTCGCATTGTAAACCGAGGCATTGTTGCCGTATGTTGAATAGTCCTTTGTGAATGTGGCGCTGGAGTCATCCTCAAACGGCATGTTGAGAACAGCCATGCTTTGGTTGTTGACGCGCCAGTCTGTTATGTTCTTGACAGGGTCATTGTCAGGGTCTGTCACATTGATGAAGTGCGCAGTGAGGTTCTGGCTGGAGTCATTTGTCAGCGGGTCTGTTGTGTTGAGGATTACCTGCGCAATGCTTGGCGGCCTGTTCAGCACGGTTGTATTGATTGTTGTGCTTCTGTTGAGCAATGTCCCTGTTTCATTGTTGAAGCTGACATTGACTGTGTTATTGATGAGTGTTCCGTTTGTCAGGTTCAGTGTAAGTACTGTTATGTTGATGAGTACGCTTGTTGCTGGTGTGAGGTTGCCGATTATCCACGTGTTATTTGTGCCGGCAATTGGTGTTGGGCTGGACGTTAAGTAGATGGCTTGCAATGGGTAAGTGTCGTTTACTGTTACATTGTATGAGGTTCCGTTTCCATTGCTTGTGATATTTATCTGGTATGTCAGGTTGCTGCTCTTGTTGACAGGGTCAGGGGAATCTGTTTTTGTCAGGGATATGTTGCTGAAGTTGTATTGCGGGTAGCTTAGCACTGTTGTGTTGATTGTTGTGCTTCTGTTGTTGAGTGTGCCTGTTTGGTTGTTGAACGAAACATTTACCGTGTTGTTAAGCAGGGTTCCGTTGCTGACATTCAGCGTGAATACTGTTATGTTGATGAGTATGCTTGTTCCGTTTGTCAGGTTGCCAAGTATCCATGTGTTGTTTGTGCCGGAAAGCGGTGCTGGGCTGGATGTAAGGTAGATTACGCGTGTTGAGTACGTGTCATTGACTGTTACATTGTATGCTGTGCCATTTCCATTGCTTGTGACGTTGATTACGTATGTCAGGTTGCTGCTGACGTTTACCGGGTCTGGTGAATCTGTCTTGACGACTGAGATGTTGCTGAGGTTGTATTGCGGGTAGCTGAGTACTGTTGTGTTTATTGTTGTGCTTCTGTTGAGTTTGGTCCCTGTTTCATTGTTGAAGCTTACGTTTACTGTGTTGTTGATAAGCGTCCCGTTGCTGACATTCAGCGTGAACACTGTGATGTTTATGCTGATGTTTGTTCCTGGCAATAATACTGTCCAGTTCCAGGTGTTGTTTGTTCCTGTGAGCGGTGTTGGCTGCGATGTGAGGTAGATTACTTGCGGCGGGTAAGTATCATTTACTGTTACATTGTATGCTGTTCCATTTCCTGTGTTTGAGATGTTAATCTGGTATGTCAGGTTTGTGCTTGCGTTGACTGGGTCTGGGTTGTCTGTCTTTGTGACAGAGATATTTGTGAAGTTGTAGAGTGGATAACTTAGCACTGTTGTGTTGATTGTTGTGCTTCTGTTGATGCGTATTCCTGTTTCATTATTGAAGCTGACATTTACCGTGTTGTTAAGCAGGGTTCCATTGCTGACATTCAGCGTGAACACTGTTATGTTGATGAGCACGCTTATTCCGGGTGTGAGGTTGCCGATTATCCACGTATTATTAGTGCCAGCAAGCGGTGTTGGGCTGGAAGTCAGATAAATTACGCGTGTTGAGTATGTGTCGTTTACTGTTACGTTATATGCTGTTCCGTTTCCATTGCTTGTGACATTAATCACATAAGTCAAATTGCTGCTGACATTGACAGGGTCAGGATTGTCTGTTTTTACAACTGAGATGTTGCTGTTGTTGTACCGCGGGTAGCTGAGTACTGTTGTGTTGATTGTTGTGCTGGCGTTTAGTCTAATGCTTGTTTCGTTCTGCCATGATACGTTTACTGTGTTGTTGATGAGTGTTCCGTTGCTTACGTTGAGTGTGAATACTGTTATGTTGATGAGTACACTTTGGTTTGCGGTCAAATTGCCGATTATCCAGGTATTATTAGTGCCAGTAAGGGGTGTTGGGCTGGATGTGAGGTAGATGACTCGTGTTGAGTACGTGTCGTTTACTGTTACATTGAATGCCCTGCCAGGTCCTGTACTTGTTACATTGATTACGTAAGTCAGGTTGCTGCTTACGTTGACTGGGTCTGGAGAATCTGTCTTGACAACAGTAATGTTGCTTGTGTTTTGTATAAACGGCACAACCACTGTTGTGTTTATTGTTGTGCTTCTATTCAGCCTGGCGCCTGTTTCATTGTTGAAGCTGACATTTACTGTGTTGTTGATGAGCGTGCCGTTTGTGACGTTGAGTGTAAACACTGTGATGTTTATGCTGATGTTTGTTCCTGGCGATAATATTGTCCAGTTCCAGGTGTTGTTTGTTCCTGTGAGCGGTGTCGGCTGTGATGCGAGGTAGATGACGCGTGTTGAGTATGTGTCATTTACTGTGACATTGAATGCTGTTCCGTTGCCTGTCGATGAAATATTAATCTGATATGTCAGATTGCTGCTGGCATTGACTGGGTCTGGGAAGTCTGTCTTGGTTACAGAAATGTTTGTGAAGTTGTAGAGCGGGTAGCTGAGTACTGTTGTGTTGATTGTTGTGCTTCTGTTGAGCCGTGCTCCGGTTTCATTGTTGAAGCTTGCGTTGACTGTGTTGTTGATGAGAGTTCCATTGCTGACATTAAGCGTGAATACTGTGATGTTGATGCTGATGTTCATTCCTGGTGTGAGGTTGAATAGCCATGTGTTGTTTGTTCCTGTTAGCGGCGTTGGTTGTGATGCGAGGTAGATGACTCGTGTTGAGTATGTGTCGTTGACTGTGACATTGTATGCTGTTCCGTTGCCTGTTGATGAAACATTGATTTGGTATGTCAGGTTGCTTGACACGTTCACAGGGTCTGGGAAGTCTGTCTTTGTGACAGAAATGTTGCTGATGTTGAACAATGGCGGATTCAGAACAGTTGTGTTGATTGTTGTGCTTTTGTTGAGGCGTATTCCTGTTTCGTTTTGGAAACTTACATTGACTGTGTTGTTAATCAGTGTTCCATTGCTGACATTCAGCGTGAATACTGTGATGTTTATGCTGATGTTCATTCCTGGTGTGAGGTTGAATAGCCAGGTGTTGTTTGTTCCGGCAATTGGTGTTGGCGATGATGTGAGGTAGATTACTCTTGTTGAGTATGTGTCGTTTACTGTGACATTGTATGCTGTTCCGTTGCCTGTTGATGAAACATTGATTTGGTAAGTGAGGTTGCTGCTGGCATTTACTGGGTCTGGGAAGTCTGTCTTTGTGATGCTGATATTGCTGAAATTGAGTGGTTTTGGCTTTATCAGGACTGTATTGCTGCAGATGGTATTGCCGTCTGTCTGGTTGTCATTGGGTGTGACGCAGGTCTGCCACAGCTCGTCAGGATTGGTTTCCGGCGGCACTATTGTCATCAGGTGCAGGCTGTTGTTGCCGTTGACATACAACTGCCAGACTTGTTCAGGCGACAATGAGCGGTTCAGTATGAGGACTTCATCAATTGTGCCGTTGTAATAAGTGCCGTATCCTGCGTTTAATGCGCCGATTGTCAGGTCTGATGCATAGTCAGGGATTGTTGCTGCAGTTTCAGCTCCGACAGTATCCAGGGTTCCATTGATGTATACCTTGACCCTCTGGGCTGCTGCGAGGGTGCCATCATAAACAACAACTATGTGATACCATTGGTTCACGCTAAACGTGTTGTTTGTGAAGAAGCGGTTGTCAGTGCCCACAATATCAACCGCCAGCTTAATACCGGTATAGAAGAACAGCGAATATGCCTGTCCTGCTGCTGCGCTGACCCTCTTTGAAATTACTCCCCTTGCGCTTGTATCAAGCACTCTTGGATAAACCCACGCGGAAATTGTGAGCTTGTTTGTGTTGTCCAAACTCAGAGAGTCTGACACGTTTATTATCCTGTTTGTGCCGTCAAAGTCATATGCTCCGCCGACTTTTCCAGACGCAGTCCATATTGGAATGTTTGCGGCGCTGCTGCCAGTCAGCGTTCCATTGTTGCCGTATGTGCTGTAATCCCTGATTGCTCCTGCGGTATTGCGTTGAATGTTGGTCTCAAACGGCATGTTCAGGACTGCTATTGATGCAAATCCTGCGCTGTTATTGAGCTGCCAGTCTGTTATGTTTTGGATTATTTGGTCGTCAGGGTCTGTTGCGTTGATGACGTAAACTGTGAGGTTTTGGTCTGTGTTGTTTGTCAGCGGGTTTGTCGTGTTGAGGATGACTTGGGTGATGTTTGGCGGCCTGTTTTGCACTGTGGTGTTTATTATGGTGCTTATGTTCAGAAGTGCGCCTGTCTCATTATTGTATGAAATGTTTGCTGTATTGTTGATGAGTGTGCCGTTGGTTATGTTCATTGCAAGCACTGTGATGTTGATTGTCCTGTTTGAGCCGGGGGTGAGGTTGCCGAGCACCCAGTAATTGTTTGTTCCGGCAACTGGCGTTGGTTGTGATGCTAGGTAGATGACTCTTGTTGAGTATGTGTCGTTGACTGTTACATTGTATGCTGTTCCGTTGCCTGTTGATGAAACATTGATTTGGTAAGTCAGGTTTTGGCTTTTGTTTACTGGGTCTGGGAAGTCTGTCTTGGTTATGCTTATGTTGCTGAAGTTGTATTGCGGGTAGCTGAGTACTGTTGTGTTTATTGTTGTGCTTCTGTTGAGGAGTATTCCTGTTTCGTTGTTGTATGAAACGTTTACTGTGTTGTTGATGAGTGTTCCATTGGTGATGTTTAGCACGAATACTGTTATGTTGATTGTTCTGTTTGTTCCTGGCGTGAGGTTGCCGAGTATCCAGGTGTTGTTTGTTCCTGTGAGCGGTGTTGGCTGCGATGTTAGGTAGATTACGCGTGTTGAATATGTGTCATTGACTGTTACATTGTATGCTGTTCCGTTGCCATTGCTTGTGACATTAATCTGGTATGTCAGGTTGCTGTTTGCATTTACAGGGTCTGGGTTGTCTGTCTTTGTGACAGAAATATTGCTGAAGTTGAACACTGCGACTACAGGCACAATTACTGTTGTGTTGATTGTTGTGCTTGTGTTCAGCAGTATGCTTGTCTCGTTCTGGAAGCTCACATTAACCGTGTTGTTAATCAGGGTTCCGTTAGAAACATTCAGTGTGAATACTGTTATGTTGATGAGTACGCTTTGGTTTGCTGTTAGGTTGCCGATTATCCAAGTATTATTAGTGCCTGTGATTGGTGTCGGGCTGGAAGTCAGATAAATTACGCGTGTTGAGTACGTGTCGTTTACTGTTACATTGAATGCCCTTCCAGGTCCTGTGCTTGTGACATTAATCACGTAAGTCAGATTCTGGCTTACATTAACAGGGTCTGGAGAATCTGTCTTGACAACGGTCATGTTGCTGGCATTGCGCGGCCTTATGTGTATTATTTGCGTCAGAGTGCAGTTGACATTATTCGCAAAGTCTTTTCCGCAGCCTGAATAATTGTAGTCGCCAAAGTCAAGCCCGTCTGTTGCGTTCAGGCTCTGGTTTACATAGAAATACCATGCGGTCATATTGATTTTCTGCAGGGTGTACATGCAGTTTTCCCTTATTTCATCAGGTGTCAGCGCCTTGCGCCAGATGTAAACCCCGTCAATTGTGCCGTTGAAGTACAGCGAAGGCGCGAACGGCTCTCTTCCAATGTTCAGGTTGCCTGTTGTTGGCGCGAGCACTCCTGCTGTTGAGAAATTCCTGTCAAGTTCGCCGTTCACATAAGTCGCGATATACCCTCCTGCCTGCGAATAAACTCCCATAATGCAATACCAAACGCCTGCCTGCAGGACTGTTCCGCCTGCCACTCCCCTGTTGAGGTATGGGGTGTTTGCCGCGTCCCTGACTTCCATCTCTGCCTTGTTGTTGGTGAAGATTCCCATCTTGTACCCGCCTGATGTTCCGCTCTGCTTGCCTATGATTTTCTGGTCTATTCCCAGTTGTGCGAGGTTGATCCATGCGGCAAGGGTGATTTCACCAGTTATGTTCAGGCCGTTTCCGCTTCCTGCGTCTATGTAGTCACCTATGCCGTGGAACCTGTATGCGCCGCCATACTTTCCTGAAGAGGTCCAGTCGACGTCTCCGTAAATCGTGCCAGTATTGCCATAATTCGAGATGTCAGCAACAGTTGTCGAGTTTTCTCCCAGCGCAGTCAGGTTGTTGAAGTTGTACAGCAAAACAAGGGATTCATTGAGCACAGTGTAATTGGTGCCATTCCAGTTGTACACGAACTGCGCAAGGCTTCCTGTGCTGTCAATTGTCATATTGATTACAACACTCCTGTTCAGCGTATACGTGTCATTAGCAGGTGTTGGTGTTGTGAAATTGACACGGATGTACGGCCTTGGCCTTATTGTCAAATTGTTGCTGCACACTGTAGCGCCGTCCAGCTTGTTGTCATTCGGAGTCACGCACGCCTGCCAGACTTCACCAGTTATTGTTTCATTGCTGACTATTGTCCTCTGTCTGATGCTTGCATTGCCTTCAACATACAACTGCAGGATTTGCTCAGCTGATACTGAGCGGTTGAAGACAATGACTTCATCTATTGTGCCGTTAAAGTCCCAGGTTGCGCCCCCATTTCCGTGCTTTCCAATGAATGTGTTTGTTCCAAGCCCCGTGTAAATAATAGGCAGGGCGTGCGCAGTGCTGCCTGCAAGTACTCCGTCAACATAGACTGCCTGCGTTTTTGTCGCGTTGTTAAATGTATAAGCGACGTGGTGCCAGCCGGTTCCGTTCACATAAATTCCTGAGTCTGTCATCTGCCAGGTTGTTCCGTCATAATAGAATCCGTATACTCCGTTATATGGCGTTCCAGCAGGTCCTGCCAGCCTGAGCGCGATATGGTCGCCGAGTGAAACTATTTCAGCTTCAGCATCTGTTGATTTTGGCGCCCAGTTTACCCATGCGGATATTGTGGCGCTTGCCGGCTGTGAAAGAAGCCCTGAGACCTGAATAAAGTCATCAATTCCGTCAAATGTGTAAGAGCCGCCAATCTTTCCTGAGCTGTTCCACACCGGCGCATTTGCAGCCGTGCCTGCCCCGAGTGTCCCATTGTTGCCATTTAGCGAGTAGTCCCTGATTGCACCGGTTGTTAAGCTGTTTACATTTGTCTCAAACGGCATATTGAGCAGTGCGATGCTCTTGTTGTTCATGCGCCAGTCAGTGATGTTCTGCACAGCGTTATTTTCAGGGTCTGTCGCGTTAATCACATAGCGCGTCAGGTTCTGGTCTGTGTCATTGATGTAATTGTTTGTTGAGTTCAGCAGCACTGCAGAAATGTTTGGCGGGTTGTTTACCGCAATAATCTTGATAGTTGTGTTTTCAGTGAGCGCAGGCGCAACTCCGCTTATGTTGCTTGACACATTGACGCGTATCTTGTAATCTGAATTAACCGCCCCGGTCGCGTTTACTGTCCAGTTTAGCTGGCAGGACTGGCCAACCACAAGGTTGCAGTATTGTGGGTTTGCATTTGTTGTAAAGAACGGCGTTGCGCCATTAAGCGTGCTTATGTTCACAAATGTTTCCTGCGTCAGGTTCTGCTCGGCATTCGGCGTTCCGTTAATCTGCCAGGCATCGCCGTAGTACTGGTAGCATTCTGTGTCAATGTAGTTTCCTGTCGGAACTCCTGCGCAGGTAAGCGGGTCATAAACTGCGTAAAGTGTTGAGCCTCCATTGTACTCGTCATAGGCGACTTTCATGCTGTAATACCTGCTTTGCGTGAAGATTGAGGTGTTTCCTGACCTGCAGGTTGTTGCCTGGCATCCGCGGTTGTCAACAACAAGGGAGTTGTTGATGAACAGCATTGAGCCGTCGTCAGAGCCAAGCGCGAATGAGATGTTTCCGCTTCTTGGCGCCTTGAAGTAGCACCATATTGAGTGCGTGAAATAGTCAGTTGCTGCCCCGCAGGTCACAGGGTCCATGCTGATGTTTGAGTAGTTACCGTAATAGGTTGCGGTCTGGGGCGTGACATTTGTAAGCCCTGGCTGTCCGCAGTATGCGTATGGCGAAGCGCACGCATAATCCCATCCTGTCTGTGATGGCAGTACTTCTGTCGCATTTATGTACGGGTCATAGTACAGTGCGCATTCCTTTGTCTCCATTGCAGAGAAGTTCAGCTCAGTAAGCCCTTCAAGCGATGTCACAGAGCTTCCTGAGTAAGCAAGAGCATAAGCGTCAAACGGCACTTGCACTCCGCCGCAGACAAGCATTGTTCCGTTTTCATTGAACAGCCGGTTTGCAGGAAGCGTTACATTGAACAGCACGTGCGTGTAATTCTGCGGCCTTCCCTGAAGCTCCCTGAATGTGACAGGTAGCCTGTACATGTAGCTGGTGTTAAACCAGTTTCCTGACAGGTTCCAGGTCGTGTTGTACAGCGAGTATGATGTCACGTTTCCGCAGACTGATGTTGGTTCTCCTGTGCAGGTTATGTTCGCGCTCATGTTGAACGTTGTGTATTGGGTTACATTTGTCACAATGTTCGGCACAGGCGACAGCAGTGTTGCATTAAGCTGTCCTGGCGGCCTGATGAGCGTGGTGTTCTGGCGCACAAACACGCTCAGGAACGCCCCTGTCTCATTCTGGAATGTCACATTCACTGTGTTGTTGAGGATTGTGCCGTTTGTTGCATTAAGTGTGAACACTGTGATGTTGATTGTCCTCACAGTGCCGTTTGTGAGGTTGCCAAGTAGCCAGGAATTGTTTGTTCCGGCAACAGGCGCTGGCGAGCTTGCGAGATAGATTGCCAGCGTTGAATAAGTCTCATTCACAGTCACATTGAACGACGTGCCGTTTCCAGTTGCAGTCACAGTAATCTGGTATGTGAGATTTGAGCTGATATTTACAGGGTCAGGGAAGTCTGTCTTTGCCACGCTCATGTTTGTGTAATTGAAGCGCGGGATTATCGCAGCGAAGTTCACAACAAACCACTGCACTGATGACACAAACCCGCCGCTTGCATAGCGCATTATCTGCAGGTTTGTGGAGTTTGTTATGTTGAGAGTGAACATTCCTGCCCCTGGGTTGTCATCGCCAGTGAGGCTGGAGTTGCCCATTGACAGCCCTGCAATCGGCGCAGATGATGCAAATGCCACGCTCTGGCTGACATTGATTGTTGAAAGTGTTGCATTGATTACTGTTGTTGTCGTGTCAAAGTCAGCGATTCCATACTGGACAGTGTTCGGAACAGGAAGCTCAACAACCTCCCATGAGATGTTTGCAGATATTCCTGTTCCATTCCTGTTGAACTCTATTTGTGTAGCATTAACCAGCTTGGAGATTATGTTTGAGTTTGCGCCAGTCAATGTGCCTGAAACACCGTAGCTTGCCAAAATGAATGAGCGGCTCAGGTTAACCGGAGTTGTGAGGTTGACAAGCAGCACCCTTGTCGTAGAGGGCATGTCTATGAGCCCGCGCTGCACAACAGAGCCGTTAAATTCAACAACCTGCCATCCTGCAACATCCCCTGCTGTTGTCGCGCCATAAGTGCGCAGTTCTATGTCTGTTGAGTTGACTATCCTGAACCTTACAAGGTCGTCTTCTCCCCAGATTGTTCCTGTGTTGTTGTATCCTGACGGCACCATGAATGAGGCTGTTTCATTAATCGGCGCAGCAAGCTTGGTGTAAGTTGTTGTTGCTGCAGGCTGGGTAAGCCCTCTCTGCACTTGTAGCCCGCGCCCGAATTCAGCAACATACCATGTGACATTCACAGGCACTGCTCCTGCAGGGTGTATGAACCAGATGTGCGTGCTGTTCAGTATTGTTGCCGCGACCTCTCCATTGCTTGGCGAGCCCTGGTATTCCCTTGTGCTGAAGAAAAGGATTGACCTTGTCGTGTCAACAACTCCGCCAATCGGGATATATGTGTCAACAGGCCCGACCACTGCACCGCCTTGATAGACCTGCAGTATTCCTGCCTCAAGCTCTGCCTCGTCGTGGATGAGGTCATATTCCACATACGATGAGATGTTCATTGGGTCGCTGATTGTCTTTATGTCAAACGTGTCATATGCCTCGCTGTCATTCATCCCGAGCCTGAGGTAATAGTGTGCAGTGCTGTCATTTATCCAGCCTGACCTTGCCACGAGAGTGTCGCTTCCTGCAGGATAAATCTCAACATACACCCCTCCTGAGCCGAATGCGCGCGCCACAAAGTCAATTGTGTTGTTGTTTGTCAGGTTTCTTGAGAATCTTGCGCGGGCGTACTCATTGTGCAGGATTTGCGGAGAGAAGACATTGTCATTCTGGTAGATTGCGCTGAAAATGTTCTCAATCACCTGCCTGTTTGTGTCAAGGTGCCACGCGTCTGTTGCATTGATTTCCTGGAATGCAGGGTCTCCGGGGCCTATTGCAACTGTATACTGCTGCCCTGGCGTGAGGCTCATGTAATCTGCCCAGCTGCCGTCGCACTGCTGTGTTGTGATGTTCCAAAGCGCGCACTTCCTGAGCCTTGTTCCCTTTGCTGTTACTGTTATTGACCCTTCTGTGAAGCTCAAACTGCCTGTATCAATTGCATACTGTTGCACAATGTCCCTCTTGAACTGCTCTGGCGCCTGGATTGTGTCAATGCGCAAATCATTTGACTGCGCAGTATCTGCGTGCTTCAGCTCAATCTTCTTTATAGGATGCGATGAGACTGTGAGCGTGACATTATTTGTGCTGTCAGGGTTTGCATCAGCCAATTCAGTGAAGCTCTGCAGCATCTTGTTCCTGTCAAGCACATCAACTGCATTGTTTCCCTCGCCGTATCCGACTGCCTCGGGCTCTGTGGATTTTATGTTGTAAAGCTGGCCCGGGCTCACGTGCACTTTCTTTTCCCAGCCGCCATTGCAATTCCTGTTCTCAAAGTCCCAGTCAATGCACTTGAACACGCTTGTGCCTGTTGCATTGACAACCATATTGACTTCTGTTGAATTGAATGCAGTTGTGTCAAGCGCTCTTCTTGCAGACACAAGCCCGTCTCCTCCAAGGTCGTCAATCCTCAGCCTGCTGTTTACCGAGCTTTCGTGATGGCGGTCTGCTGTTATTGTCTTGATTCTGCCATTTTGCACGGCAATTGTCAGGTTGAGCACCCCTGACCTGTTGCTGAGCACTGTCGGTGCATAGCTCGCGAACGCGTTTGTGCTGTTCACGATGTCAATTATGTTGTATGCCTTTCTGGCAAAGAATGAAAATGTTGTTTTCCTGATGTTCTTGCTGTCATTAGCAAAGAATGTGAGGTTGTATTTTCCGCGCTGCACTATTTCGCCTGTCGTGAGGGAATAATTGAAGATGTCCTTTGTCACATTCAGGAAAGGCAGTTCAATCACAGTGCCGTCTGGCAGTGTGAGGTTTGCCTGGATGATGTCAAGCTTTCTTGAGCCTGTCGGAGTTATGTTGGCGGTTATGTTGACGCTTTCGTTAAGCAGGATTCCTGATGCGTTTGCAGGATAATTGACAAGTATTTTGACAATCGCAGGCAGAATCCTGTATTTTGTGAAGTGCGACACGCCCACGCGCAGGAATTTTTCCCCCTGGCTGTTCTGTATTATTGTGCAGATTGTTTCAGGGCATTCCTCAAAGAAATCATTGTCTCCAAAGTCAGCGTCAATCACAAAGTCAGTTGCATTGATGCCAAAGATGGTGATGTTTGCAGAAACGTTGAATTCCTGCGCAGTGTTATTGACAAATACGCCGTCATCCTCCAGTGTGATTGCTGACTTGAGCTTTTTTCCCTTGCCGGTTATTTTCTTGTTGAACTTGACTTTTGATTTTCCTTTCTTTTCAACAGTGATTGTGGCGTCTTCAAATGAGTAATTGCCGAAATCGCCTGAAATGCTTGTCTCGCTTGAGTTGAAAATATGGAATTCAAAGTCAGGATTTGCAAGGATGTTGTCTGACAATGTTATCGCGCTTATGTTCTCTATGCCTATTCCGTAGCTTGATACCCCGCTGATGGCAATGTTGTTGAGCGCAATCGTGGTATTGTCTGACTGGTCAGTTATGAAGAAGCCATGGTCGCTGTCAGTTCCTGAAGTGCTGACAGAATTGTTCGCAAGCAGGTTCTCAAGCGAGCTGGAAAGCACAATTATTCCAACATTAAAGTTCGCGCTTCCGCCGGATGTCACTGTATTGTTCGCGATTGTGTTGCTGTTTGCGCCGTTCTGAAGCTGTATTCCGTGGTTTGTTGTTGTTCCATTTGTGATTATGGTGTTCCACGCTATGCTGTTGTTGCGCGCAGGTCCTATGAGCTCAATTCCCTCATTTGACGCCCCGCTTCCCCTGCTTCGCACAGTGTTGTTTTCAACAATGTTGCTGTTTGCTTCATTTTCAAGCAGAATGCAGGTGTTGTCAGTCGTGCCTGATGTGTTCACCCGGTTGCCTGTTATCTTGTTTTCAGACGCGTTTGCCAGCAGGTAAATTCCTGCATTGAAGCTGTTGTTGCCTGCTGTCAGGATTGTGTTGTTTGCGATTGTGTTGTTGTTCGCGTTTGTCTGGAGCAGTATTCCGTGGTCGCTTCCTGTGCCGTTTGTCCTGACGGTGTTGTTTTCAATGGTAATGTTTGTTGTGCTGGAAAGCAGGAAAATGCCAATATTGAAGCTTGAGCTGCCTGAGGTTCTTATCGCGTTGTTCCTGATGATATTGTTTGATGCGCCAGAGTCAATCAGGATTGCGTGCCCGCTTCCATTTCCTGAGGTGTTGACTGTGTTTCCAATGACTGCTGTGCCTGTTGCGCCTGTCATCAGGTAAATTCCTGTGTTGAAGCTCAGCCTGCCTGACACGAGTATTGTGCTGTTTGCGATTGTGTTGTTGCTTGAGGGCCCCTGCACGAGAATGCCGTGGTTGTATTCTGTGCCGTTTGTGATGATTGTGGTGTTTGCTATTGTGCTGCTGTTTGTGTTTTCAAGGTAAATTCCCACCCCAAAGCTTCCTGACGCGTTTGTGTCGCGTATCCTGCAGTTCTTTATCGTGATGTTTTTCCTTCCTGGCGCTGAAATTCCCAGCCCCCAGGTTCCTGCAGTGCCGTAAGTTATTGCGTAATTGCTGCAGTCCAGTGCAATGTTGTCTGCGCCAAATATCACGCAGGTGTTTCCTGAGGTTATGTCCTTGCCAAGTGTCTTTGATGAGGTGATGTTGTCGCATTTTGTTAGACTGCCTGGCGGAGCTGCTTCATAGCCAAGGGCAACATAGTCAACATACTGCGTCCTGGCCTGGTTGCCTGTTGTAACGTGCGTTCGAAGCTCAAGCCTGTTCAAGACGCTTGCATTGCCCTGCACAAATGCCGCAAGGTCGCAATAGTTTGTAACATCGCTTGCGGAAACAGTCAGGTAGCAGACATTCTGCCAGGTTGTGCTGTTCTTTATCTGCAAATCAACAGTCACTCCTGCTGTTGAGCTGTAGCTGTGCTCAATTGTGGCATTGCTCGAGACTATGTCGCCTGAGATGTTTAGTGTCCAGTTGAAATACATGTATGTTTCAGAGTTTTTGGGCAGGTCCTGTGCGGCATAAACATCATTTGAGGTGTTGATTAGCGCTGCATTGATGATTGTGCCGTTGTCATAGCGCGAGAGGTTTGGCGGAACGCGGTAGTTTTCCTGTTGCATCCCAAGAAGGCTCGTGAATTTCTTTCCGACAATGAATGTTCCTGCATTGTTCAGGGTGTCTGTTGTGTTGATTGTTGTCCAGTTGTACGTTCCTTCTGCAGTCACCATCAGGTGGTTTGAATAAACGCTGTCTCCTGGCGGGCTGTTGCAGGTGAGGTCGTCATACAGCGGCAGGGTGATGTTTGCCCCGCTTGGAAGGCGGATTTGGGCAATCACAGACTTCACCCCTGTCTTGTCAGTGACGTTTGCGAGGAGGCAGACAGAATCACCCACATACGGGGTCAGCCTGCTGATGTTTGTCCAGGTTACGCTTGGAGGATCAGGGTCAGCAATTGATGTGCTGTTGACGCGCACATCATCAACACGGCAGTATTCATTTGCAAGGTTTGCCATGCACATAAATTCAAGGATTATTGTCTTGTTGCCTGCAGACGGGCCAAGTGTGTAATTCCTGACAATATAGTTCGCATCATTTGCCGCGCTGGCGCCTGTCTGCTCAAGCACGCTCCACACTGTGCCATTGTACCACAATGCCGCGAACTCGTCAGCAATGTCAAGCCCGACAAGCCTTCTGGCATAACTGACGCTTATTGTTGAATATCCTGAAGTGTTGATGCTGACGCGCATTGAGGTGCTTGCTGTCGGCTGGTTTGCCTGCGCGTGCCTTGTGCCATTGTAAGGGTTTGTTGTTGTGTTTGTCCACTTGTTTCCTGTGCCGTTTATTGTCCAGTTGTTTGCCGAGAGGCCGTTTTCAAACCCGTCAAAGAACACCCCTCCGCTGTCTGCGAGCGCAGGGTCGTCAGGGCCAAGCTTTATCGCGTATGTTTTTCCAGGCACTGTGTCCTTTATTTTTACCCAGTCGCCATTGCATTCCTGCGCAGTGTAATTCCAGAGTTTGCACTTGAACAGCTCATAGCCCTTTGCAGTCATGTAATAAGTTGCATTCGCAAAGTCAAGCCCTGCGAGGTCTATCGCGACAACTGACCTGAAGCCCATTTCGCTGCCAAGCTCCTCAAGCCTGACAGGCAGTGTTGCCCCTGTTACAAGGGCGTTACTGATGACAATGCGCCTTTCTTTTGAAATGTTCAGGCTGATGTCATACCTCTTGTTTCTCTCAAGGCTTGTGGGCTTTCCTGTGGCAGGGTCAAGCACTGTTATTGCTGCCGGCGCTTTCTCCGCTCCGCTGTGGTCCTCAAGGACAATCTCTGGCGGCGCGAGGAATGTGTCCATCCTGCTTCCAAAAATGTCGCCAACATCCTGCGATGCTGCCGGAGCGGGCTGTGCTGTTGCTGTTGGCGCTGGTTCAGGCGCCTTTGCAGGTATCACTATTGTTTCTGGCTTTGTTTCCTCAGGCTGTTGCTCTGCTGGCTTTGAAGCAGGAGCCGCTGGCAATTGTGCAGAGCTTACCACAACGCTTTGCGGAAGCCTTGGGGGTGTTGGTACAGGGATTGGCTTCAGGGTGCTTTCTTGGGTTGATTGAATTGGCGCAGTCGTTGCCGCAGGCCGTGTAACGGGAGCAGGCTGTACCGCAGGTGCAGGAATTGGTGCTGGCGTTGGAGCAGGCACTGGAATCTGGATTTGTGCCGGGGCGGATGCCTGCGCTTTTGCAGTCTTGTTTTCTGGAATTATGATTACCTGCGGTTGCTGTTCTGCTGGCTTTGGCGCTGTTTCTGCAACAGGCAGCGGTGCAGAGGCAACAACAACTTCCTTTGGAACAGGAGGCAGAGTTGGTGCAGGAGGTGCAACTTGCGGAGCAGGCTGTGCTGCAGGCGCAGTAATTGGCGCAGGCTGGGCAACCGGCTTTGGCGCAACAGGGTCTTTCAGCATGCTTGCCATGTTTGACAGGTCATCGAGGCTGGCGGCTGAAACAAGGACTGCTGAAACAATCAGCACTGCCAGAATGAGGAGCAGTTTACGCATTCTGCTTCCTCCTGCCGCGCTGGTATGCAGTCCATATTGTGCTTGTTTTTTTGTTGAGAAGAGAGCAGATTTGGGCGGGCTTGAGATTTTTCTCGTCTTTCAGATGCGTGACAACGTGCTCGAGTATTGATTTTGAGCGGTCACTGAAGCAGGAAATGGGTATTGTGTGGATAACAGAGCCCAATTCAAACGCGTCAGGCATTTTTCTCTTCGAGCGCGCATAAGAGCCCCAGATTCCGCGCTGGTCGCGGTTGATTAGCTTTGCAATCTCGCTCAAAGTGAGCGAGTGGTGCTCTTTCAGGTATTTGACAACTGCCTCTGCAGGGCTTAGTTCTGTGGCAAAGATTGAGACAGGAATGTGCGCAGGCAGCTGCTGTTTTGTTCGCAAAGCTTCCTTAATATGAGACTGCATGCTAACAAGTTCAGAAGCTGAAAGTGCCGAAATGTCTTTTTTCAGTTCGGCAACTGTTTTCCCACTCTCTTTTCGTGCTACAACCAACCCAATCAATACTCTTTTTGTAGTAGTCCCCTACTATTAGGCAGAGTTAATACTCTTTTTGTAGTATCAATACTCCCCCAAAGGCGATTTTTTGCAAAAAGAGTATAAATGCCTTTCTTTTTTACTCGCTTTGTAACATTGTCATTTTTACTACCGAGTTAATACGAATTAGTTTTCACTACTAAATTAATACGAATGATTTTATACTGCTTTAAAGCGGCGTTTGGCTGGAGAGGTGAGTGACGCTGAAACAAGGAACTATTACACTATTTATTCTATTTTTTGTCTTGTCCGCTTTGTGTGTTGCGGCAAAAGATTCAACGCAAAAAATCCATCCCCACCTGAAGGAAAAGCAGGAAGGAATGGTCCCAGTAATAATACAGTACGATGATTCTGTCGCGCCTGAAAAAAAGGCATTGCGCGAGCTCGGGTGCAAGCCAGGAAAAGTCCTGAAGTCATTGCACGGAATTGCCGCAGAATGTCCTGCTGAAATTCTTGAAACAATCGCCGATGACGATGACACTGTTTATTTGTTTGAGGATGAAATGCTTTATCCCCTGCTTGACCAGACAGTCCCCTTGATTAACGCGACTGCAGTGTGGTCTTCTTTTGGCAATGGCTCTGGAATCAATGTCTCAATACTTGACACTGGAATCAACACATCGCATCCTGCGCTTGCAGGCAAGGTTGTTCTTGCTGAGAATTTCATAACAGAGTTTTCAGGCGAGGACCTTGACGATTACTGCAACCACGGCACGCCTGTTGCGTGCACTGTCGGATGCATTGACAGCACTTACAAGGGTGTTGCCCCTGGCGTGAACCTCTTTAACGCAAAGGTCGCGTTCAAAACAGACCCTGACAGGTGCGGAGCCCCAAGCTCGGCAGTAATTGCCGCGATTGACTGGTCTATTGCGAACGGCGCGCAGGTAATACAGCTAAGCGTCGGCGCTTTAGTGGCAGAGTGCTATCAGTCTGCGACAGCATTGGCAGTTAACAACAGCGGAAAAAACATTCCCATAATTGTCTCCGCAGGCAATGACGGTCCAGGCAGCCAGTCAATCAACACCCCCGGCTGTGCTGAGAACGCGATTACTGTCGGCGCATCAAACGGCAACAGTGTTGAGGATTATTCCTCGCGCGGACCAACTGATTACGGGCTTTCAAAGCCAGACCTTGTCGCCCCTGGAACAGGAATTACTGCAGCAGACAGCAGCGGAGCAGGATTCAGCGACCACACAGGCACTTCTTTTTCATCACCCCATGTTTCAGGTGTTGTTGCGCTGATGCTCCAGCAAAAGCAATTGAGCCCTGATGTTGTGAAGCAGATTCTGAAGTCAACAGCAGTCAACCTGAGTTATGACTCCAATACACAGGGCGCAGGAAGGGTTGATGCCTTTTCTGCTGTGAATGCAAGCGCAGAATTTGAGCCTGCCGTTTACAGCGTCGTGCTCCAGCCAGATGCAGCAGCAGGCAAGGACACATATATCTCGTCAGCCAGCCCGAACACGAATTACGGCACTGCAGACCCGCTGAAGGTGCAGACAAACTCCTTCCGCGCTCTGATAGGATGGAATTTGAGCAGTATTCCTGCAAACGCGGTTATTTCCGGCGCAATTATGCAGCTTTATGTGCCGAGCGTCCAGACAAGCACAGGCAATACTGTCAATGCGTACAGGCTTACGCGGCAGTGGTTTGAGAATAATGCAACCTGGAAAAAGTATGACGGCACTCACAGCTGGACAACCGCAGGAGGGGATTACAGCAGTACAGTCTGGGCGTCAAGGTCAGTCGGCGCAAAGAGCAAGTATTATTCCTGGGACATCACCCAGCTCGTGAAGTCCTGGCAGAACAGCACTTACCAGAACTACGGAATCATCATGGTTTCGCAGGCAAGCAACAACCGCAAGGACTTTTCCAGCAGTGATGCCTCAAATGCCTCAAGAAGGCCTGCGCTTGAGATTAATTACACGCTTTAAAGAATAAAACACAAGAGGTGATGAATAATATGAGAAAAGATTTGCATAAATTGGTATTGAAGTGCGCCTTGCTGGCTGCACTGTTTGTTTTCCTGTTGGCTGCAAAGTCTCCGGATGTCAAGGCGGTGTTGTGCCAGAAGATGTTTATTCCGGCATACTTTTACCCAGGCTCGCTCTGGACTCAGGCGATTGCAGCCGCGCCAAAAGTTGATGTGATGATTATGAACCCTGCGAGCGGTCCTGGAACCAGCCAGAACTCTGACTACGTGACTGCAGTCCAGAATGCGAGGAATGCGGGAATCAAGGTCATCGGCTATGTGCACACAAGCTACAGCCAGAGAAGCATTGACACTGTGAAAGGCGAAGTTGACCTTTACTACCAGTGGTACAATGTGAGCGGAGTATTCTTTGATGAGGCAAACTCAACTGCTGCAGCTTTGCCATACTACCAAAACATCTCCAACTATGTGAAATTGCACACCGGCGCATTTGTGTCCCTTAACCCCGGCACAGTCCCGGACCAGGGCTACATAAACATAAGCGACAACACGGTGATATTTGAAGGCACGTACAACACATACAAGACCTGGAGCACTCCAAGCTGGGTGTTCAGCTATCCTGCGTCAAAATTCACGCACTTGGTCCACGCGACTTCAACATCCAAGAACATGAAGGACGCGATACTGACAAGGTCCAAGAGCAGGAATGCAGGATACGTGTATGTGACAAACGACGTGCTTCCAAACCCATGGGACACTTTGCCAAGCTACTGGAGCACTGAATTGTCATACATAAACCAGGGCTGCTGAATAAGCAGTCTTTTTTTCTTTTCTCTTTTTCTTTCTTTTTTTCTTACACAAACGCAGAAATCAGTGTTCCAGCAATTATCGCAAGCATCACAAATGTGACCACGTGCCAGGTTGTCCTTGCGTGCCTGTGGTGCACAAAGTGCTGCATTGCAGTGTGGAACATCCTTCCGCCGTCAATAGGCCCCAGAGGCACAAGGTTGAACAGCCCGACTCCGAGGTTGAGCAGGAACAGCCAGAACACAAGGTCACCAAGCCATGCAAAAGCAAGCGGCAAAAACACGCCATATTTCCTGATAACTGACATTTGGATATGCCTTGACTCCTGCACCTGTATGCCAAGATAGCCCTTGTCTGCTCCTGAAAGCACTGCCTCTTTTGTCCCTTTGTCTGTGGCTATGCTTACAGTGTCGCCTGGCTTTTTGCCTGCAAATGCTTTCTCAAATGTGTCAACAGAATTTACTGCAGTGCTGTCAATTGCTGTAATCAGCTCCCCTGATGCAAATCCTGTTATTGCCGCAGGCGAGCTGTCTGCAATGCTTGTGATGTGCATTCCGTCTGAATAAAACATTCCCTGCAAAGCAGGCAGTGCGAGCAGGAATACTGCCCAGAACAGGAGCCCAAAAGCAATGTTGACAAATGGCCCTGCTGCGAAAATGCTCAACTGCGCGTATTTTGATTTCTTTGCGAGGTGCTTTTCATCTATTTCCACAAAAGCGCCCGGAATAATCGGTATTATCGCTCCAAGGAAAGCAAGCCCTGTTGATGTAATCTTCACCTTGTGCGCCCTTGCGACCAGCCCGTGCCCAAACTCGTGCACAACCATTATGAACATTATTGAGATTATCCAGTAAAAGAACGGCACGTAAAACACTCCCTTTGCCTCGATTGGAAGCACAACTCCGACTGTGAGCGCTTCTGTGCTCCTTAATATCATCAGCGCGCCTCTTACAAGCTCCTCAATCATCAGCGCCATCCCGATAAATCCGACCGCAATCATCACATAGCCTGACTTTTTGAGCAGGTTTTCGTGCTTTCTCGCAAAGCGCTCCATTGCTTTCATTCCGAGCTTTGTCTTGTACATGCAGAAATAAAATATTTTGAGGAAAAAATGCATTTGAAGCTGCTTTCTCGCAAAGTACATGAATACCATCAGCCCGATGAGCAGTGCCAGCAGTGCGATTGTGTCAATTGTCATTTTACCTAGTGATAAACCCCCTCTTTAGGCAGCTTATCCTTCAGTGCTTTTATAGATTCGCGTACATACTGCAGCATTTTCTCATCAAGCGGCCTTTTCTTGTGCCTTGTCTCAGCCTCAATAAAGTTCATGTATGCCCTTGTCAGGTATCTTTCCTTGTCAGGTTTGCTCGTTGTTGTCTTTGAGTACCAGACATAAATGCCGCCGACAAGGACATATGCGTCTGATTGCTCAGGGGATTTTTTAATTATGTCAATGAACCCCTGCTCTGCTGCTTTTGCGTCTTCGGGCCTGAAAAGCGAGAGGTGGCGCTGCCAGTATGTCACTGCAATAAGCTTGTCAATTCCCACGTCATCTTTTATCGCTTTGGCGAGCCTGTATTCTGCCAGCGCGGTTTCATAGAGGTCAAATTTGCTCTTTGAAGCTGTTTTTATCGCGCTTATCATATCCTCTTTTGGCATTTCACTGTCAAAGACAATGGGCACTTTTGCAAGGTCAGCCATAAGGCAGTATGTTTTCGCGCGCAAAATGTGATAATCAAAAGTCCGTTTTTGCATGGAATTCATGCTTTCAAGAAGCTCCTGCGCACGGTCAGGCTGCTTGTCCTCAATCGCCCTTTTAATCCCAGCCAGCGCCCCTTCCTGATTTGCAATTTCCTCAAGTGAAGGAAGCGGGATTTGCGCTTCAGCAGTCTCAATTACAGGAGCAGGGTTTTTGGGCTCTTCTGTTGCAGTGCAGCCTGCTGTCAGCGGCATTATCAATGACGCCAAAATAGCCCCCTTGCTTCTCACGAATGACATGTTTTGCCCTGCTCTCGCGGTATTTATATTGCTTCTTGTGTGATAAGGCGTTTTCCTTTATATTACTACTTCCTAATAAATACACAATACGAAGCTTTATAAATGGGTTGTCCCTATAAAGTGACTATATTATATGGGGGAATATGATAAAGAAGCTCATCGCTCTGGCAATAGCAGTCTTTGTTCTAGGCTGGCTCTCAAACACATACTTTGCGAGCCTCGGCACTGTGAGCGCACAGCCGTTTTCTTCTGACGCAAACGGCGCAGAGGTGGCTGCGGGTTCTTCGCAGGACATATCACTTGCTGTCGGACGCGAAAAGCCAAGCCCTTCTGACAGGCTGAGGCTTCAGGACGTCCACGTAACTGACAAGACAGTTGTTATTGACGCGGTTCAAGGCAGGAACTATGAAACTGCAATCTTCACAGACACAAACTCAATGGACCCTCTTATTGACGAGGGCACTCAGGCAATCCAGATTGTGCCGCTTGTCACAGATGACATACAGGTCGGAGACATCATAAGCTACGACTCAGGCGCGTATGGGGTTATAATCCACCGCGTCATCCAGATTGGCAATGACAACCAGGGCTGGTTTGCGGTTGTGAAAGGCGACAACAACCCAAGCGCAGACCCAATAAAAGTCCGCTTCAGCATGGTAAGACGCGTCCTTGTCGCCGTGCTTTACTGATTCTTGGAAATTATTATATACATGACACGTGAATTGCCTTCTTGATGACAATCACTGAAAAAGTCCGCAAAAAACTCATAATGCTTCACGCAGGCATTGCGGACATTCTCGCCGAAATAAAAGCAGGCACCTGCCCCGTAGGCAAAATAACCAGGATAATACGGGCGATTAATGACTCAATTGTGAAGCTTGACAGCCTGCCCAGGATGTTTGAGGCTGCAGCGATTAATGCAAAGCTGCCTGGTTCTGAAAAGGCAATCATTGTCGACCGCGCAAAAACAGCCAAAGCCAATATCACAAAGTTCCTTGTCAGCGTTAAGGAAAAGCTCGGCAACCTTGAACAGGACTGCCCGGGAATGGTTATTGAGTCGCTTGAGCATTATATTGTGATGAGTGACAACCTGATTGAAAACCGCATAAAGCACCTTACTGACGAGCTTGACGAGGCAGAGGCAATGGTCAGGGTGGCTGCAGCAGCAGAGGAAGTATTTGCATAGTTCTTTCTGACTGAACAGATAAATATTTAATGGAGTTGTGTTTTCTCGAGGGATATGGCGGAAGAAACCATTGTCAGGCGCCTGACTAAGAAAACAGAGGTTGTTCAGGCAGCTGCAGAAAAGAAAAAGACAGAAAGCAATCCCCGGTTAAGGGCTGCAGAGGCAAGAATTGCAGAGCGCGAATTCTTGGAAAAGGCAACAAAGGTCAGAAAAGAGGTTGTAGCGGAAAGCGCAGTTGTCTCGTCTGCCCGCAACAGCATAATCATGGCATTTGGCGAGAGGACTCCTTCTGAAATAGTCAGCAGCATCCTCGAAAAAAACAAAGACATACAGCAGGCAAGGGATGCGATATCCAATATCTCTGACAAGGTACTTAACAACCTCAAAATAATATTGTCTGCGATAAATCTGCTCAAAAGGGACTATGACATTACCATTACCCGGGGAAAGGAGTTTTCCCAGCTTCACGGCATTTACTCAGAGCTCAAGGTGCAGTACACAAGTGCCCTTGCAGCAGTGAGTGAGTATATAGAATACTGGGAGTTTGTAAAGGCAAATGCAATCCTGCCCGGATTTTTCAATTTCCGCCTTGGCAAGTACAACAAGCAAAGAATCAGCTATGCAATAAACAAGATTTTTATCGCAGAGGAGCGCGTTGCGCAGTCGCTTTTCAAGGGGCTTGACATTCTCCACGCCAAAGCGTACGGGAAAAAAGGATAACCAGATATCTGTTCTGATACCGCAATTCATTTAAAGCACTCTTCTTACCCTTGCGCTGATGGAGTTAGTCACTCGTGAGAATATTGAAGACTGGCGTAAGGCTGGAAAAATCGCAGCAGAGGCACTTCAGCATGGCGCAGGGCTGATTAAGAAGGGCGCCATCATGAAGGATGTCTGCGAGCAGGTGGAGCAGAAGATAATTGAGCTCGGAGCAAAGCCTGCCTGGCCTGTGCAGGTCGGCTGCAATGAGGTTGCAGCGCACTTTACCCCTGACCCTGACGATAATTCTTTGTGCGACGACAGATTAATCTGCCTTGATGTCGGAGCGCACATCAATGGCTGCATAGGAGACACTGCCCTGACAGTTGACCTGTCAGGCAAATACTCAGACCTTGTTAAGACTTCGAAAGAAGCATATGACGCTGCAAAAAAAGTCATCGCTGTCGGAGTGAACATAGGCGAAATCGGCGCTGCAATTCAGGAGGTCATAACCTCTGCAGGATTTGCGCCGATAAGAAACCTTTCAGGCCATACATTGAGCCCGTTTGTCATCCACGACCACCCGACAATTCCAAACGTAAAAATGGATTCTGACATCACGCTTGAAAAAGGCCAGGTTATTGCGATTGAGCCGTTCACGACAACAGGAGCAGGCATTGTTGAGGAGGCAGAAAGGGCAAATCTCTTCTCGCTTATCAACAAAAAGCCAGTGCGCTCCCCTTATGCGCGCGAAGCCCTGAAATTCATAGAAGAGGCGTATGACGGGCTGCCATTTGCCACAAGATGGCTGGCAAAGACATTCGGGCAGGGAAAGGCAAACCTCGCAATAAGGGAGCTTAACCTCGCAGGCTGTTTGCATCCTTATCCGCCGCTTGTTG